>DATEKR010000356.1:0-51225 GCA_035277345.1 Enterobacteriaceae bacterium | reverse complement strand
AACGCGTATGGATGGGATTAGACCCCATAGCCCACGGAGACACTGCTGCAACCTTACGTTCAGGAATAATGCGCGGTTTGCCGAAAAGATTGACCCTCACCGAAGATTCAAAGGCTTTTAATGGTGCTGCCAGAATCCATTCACCCTTGTAAGAAAACTTAATACTGGTATTATTAATTCCATCTCTATCAACACGATCGTTTCTTCCTGACTCAGCCACTAATGCCAGCTCAGCACGGATCCCATCATGATAACCGACGAGATCTATGCCATCGTCATGTTGATCCAGTTTAAACCCTGCCTCAGTCTTCAGTTTACTGTCTATTTTAAGTGCCGCCTCTACAAACAGGACCTCCGTATTAAAAGCTAAGCTAACGACACCCTCTAAAAGAAAGGCCAGTTTATTACCCGCTCCGGTATTAAACGTCCATTGTTCATTCTTATACGCGCTGCCAATAGATAGATGAATCGCTATCGTTAGCTGAAGGTAGCACTCCAGGCTGTTGCCATTAGCCTCCAGATACTCTCTGCATCTTTTTGCTACTGAGCTTACCTTACAATAGGTTGCGATAAGGCTGATGAGATCAATCTTCAGCGCCAAACTCACAAACGGAGAGGCATAGAGCCCTGTATAATGCGTCGCATCATTAAAGCTGGATATCCGCTGGTAAGCATACGACAATCCCATGTTTATCGGTTGTACGCTCATCTCAAAAATATTGTACTGTCGGTTTTTAGTTGAATCAGGATCGGGTAATAAATTATTCTGTAGGTTTGATATAAACTGTTCAATTTTGTTTATATGTTCAAGGCTCTTTACCTTTTTGATTTTCCTTGTGGATTCAGAGAACTTTGTTTCCATGGTAACGCCAGCTATTTTAAGACCGTAGCTAATGTTAAGCGGCGTGGATTTGGCTATCTCAAACTGGGCGGTTTCTAATGTCCATCCGGATCTCAGTTTGTTGCCATTTTTGGGTTTTGTATTCTCCATATTTTGTCTGGCTTTTGATTGTTCATCACGCCGTTCTTTCCACGAACGCTCTCTTCCCTCAACAATGTAACTAAATCCAATCACTACCCGAACTTCTAAACCAGGATAAATATTTAGCTGCGCATAAAATGCTTTACCCGTGCATCCTTCTGTCATGAGTTTATAAGTATGTGGTGCATCTACTGCATCAGAGGGAAGAATCATTTGGTCAAGATAGCGTAAGACTGAATCCAGAGGTGACTCCGCCTCTGTCTGTTTTGACGGTTTCTTATAATAGAGTGTGAATTCATTATCTGTTTCAGGTGTGACGGGGAGTCTCTCATTATGACTTTCGAGGGTAGTCTCAGGACAATGCGTCTCTGAACATTTACTCTCAATCTTAATGGTTCCGGTACTCCCTGTACCATTATCCAGTATGTTCAGGATGATTTTTTTCTCCTTCGGCCATACATGCACTTTCTTGTCGAAGCCTGCAACGGTTATCTGTGATACACAAGGGTCTGGATTGTCACATGAAACGCACGCGCTTCCGGCGGTGACTGAAATGTTTTTATCCGTCATAATTATCTTCCTTTATTGGGGTATATATCCTAAAGCGTTCTTAATCAATACCTCGACGCGGTAGTATCCGGGTAGACGTGTATCTGTTAAATGAACTTGCCATTCTTCCGGGATTTTCCTTTCCTCGTAAATTTCTTTCTCCATAAATAAATGTAAGAGGCCTCTGATGGAACGGTCATCCGTAATGTCATTTTTTTTGCAAAAATCGTAAATCCACTGAACTATTGCAGCCACGCTGAATGTTTGTCGCGCATCACCCACCGATGGGGCAGAGGATACCGCCAGGCCATATTGTGTTTCTGTCAGCATTGTGATTTTAGCTATATATTTATCACTTGATATACTATCCAGTTGCTCAAACTGAGATTGAGAGATTCTTAACATTTTAAAGCGCCGATTAAACGTGTCGGGAAACTGTTTTCGTTGCGAGACAAAGGCGTCCTCACGCTCAACGCCATTATAATTCGTGCAAATACTCAATATCGGCCCCAGAAAACAATGAAGCTCCCAGTCGCTTAATACACTGCAGAAGTCCCATATATTCCCTGGATCATAAAAGCGGAAGAAAACCGGTTTCTCTTCAATCGGAATCATCAGTTGCAGATATTTACGTAAGTGCTGGCGCAACGCTTTCATTGTGACGTGGGTAGATACGTAGATTCCCCATGGCGTGATTTTTCTCGCCAGCCAGGCCGAGACCTCATCCGTCACCTGCACCAGGTAGGGGGCGATGGCAGCTAACTCCTGCGGGAGAGGTTCAGCATACAGGCAACAGTGGGGCGGGTTATGCTCAGAGAGAAAGTCGATTAGCGCTTTTTCGTTTGCGCCGTCGATGATGGCGTATTGAGTTAACGTTCTCATTCATCCGCCTCCTTCGGGCAGTGCGCCACAAACATCGCCCCCTGGGCCGCCGCGGCTTTCAATATTGCCGGGTCGGCCGGTATCGCCAGGTCACCGGGGCTGCCGCCGGAGTTAAGGTTGATCGCCGGGCCTTTAATATCGACGCCGCCGGCATGGACCACCACAAAGTTGCCGCCCACGCGTAGCGTCAGCTTGCTGCCGCTCTGGATGGTCAGGTCGCCATTCACATCCAGGCTAAAGATGCCGCCGATTTTTTGGGTGAGGTCGCCTTTAATCTGCACGCCCGCATCCCCGTCGATCATCGACAGGTTGTTGCCGGTGGTTTTATGATCCTGATTGCCTTCTACCGTCACCTTGCGGTGGTTGGCGACAACCAGGTCCTCGTCATGCCCGATACTGGTGGTGCGGTTGTACTCCACACGCTCATTGCTTGAGTTCAGCACCCGCACGTTCATATTTTTCTGGGCGTGGATAAAGATCTCTTCCTGCCCGGCCTCATCCTCAAAGCGCAGCTCGTTGAAGCCTTTGCCCTTATGGCTCCGGGAGCGGATCACCGTTTTGGTTTTGTGCTGCGGGAGCGGGTAGGGGGCAAGGTTGGTGGCGTGGAAAGTGCGTCCGGTGACGATGGGCTGGTCAGGATCGCCTTCGAGGAAGCTCACCACTACTTCGTGTCCGACACGCGGGATCGCCATCATCCCGTACTGGCTACCCGCCCAGCCCTGGCTGACGCGTACCCAGCAGGAGCTATGATCGTCGCAGGTGCCGTAGCGGTCCCACGGGAACTGGACTTTGATGCGGCCGTATTTGTCGCAGTAGATCTCCTCGCCAGACGGGCCGGTAACGGTGGCGATCTGCGGTCCATCCACCACTGGCTTATAAGGCATCCGTGCACGCCATGTGCTTTTTGCTGCGAGGGTGTCGAAGGTGTTGCTGAGGGTGGTTGGCTCGCTGCCACCTTCCTCTTCCAGGGCCTGGGGCTGTTTACCCGTATGCACCACCGCCACCACCTGCCAGGCGATATTCATTGCCGGGTTTGGGTGTTCCGTCATCGGGAAGCTGTAGCCTGGACGCAGCGCCGCGCAGTTCGATTCACCCTGGCCGGTAGCGGCATCGTTACGCAGGGCATCGAGGCGGAACCCGGTAAAGGCTTTCCCGCTCGGATCCTGCTTAAAACGGCCCGGATAGTCGTAGTACTCGTACTGCTCCCGCTGATGCGCCAGCGTGTTGCTCATTTTTTTGTGGGACAGGCCATAGGCCGGGGTTTTAAAGCTGTAATCTTTCAGCTCCACGCCTGCGGTGCTGACCGTTTCGGCATAGCGAAAACGACGGACATACGCCCCGTGGGCCAGACCCTGGCTGGCGAGGTTAAAGAACAGCGGCCTGCCTTTTTCCAGCGCGCCTGCGTGATCGGAGAAAACTACCCGGTGCTTGCCCGCCTCGAACTCATGGAACCAGTACATGCCCTCTTCCGCTGCCAGGCGGTTGATAAAGTCGAGGTCGCTTTCCCGGTACTGAACGCAGTATTCCCGTGCCGCATGGCCATGTCGCAAGGCAAAGGCAAAGTCGTTGATACCCGCTTCCTGCAAAAGTGTGCTGATAATCTCATCGGGCTTTTTGGCCTGGAAGATGCGGGCATTGGTGCGCAAACCGGCACGCCACAATGCCGGGCGCACTTCCGCCTGGTAGCGGGTGCGGCGAAAGCCGGTGTCGCCCTGGGTGAAGCGGCTGACGATGCCGCTGATACGCCGCTGGAGGACGCCTTCGTACCACACCTGCAGCTCGCAGGTCTGGTCAAGTACTGCGCCAAAATCGATGCCCGGTTGCGGGCTGGCGAGGTTAATCGACAGGGAAAACGGCGCGTTGAGTGCTTCCCGTAACTCAAAATCCACCACGACAAAAGTGCTTGCCGGCAGATCGCCGAGCGTTACCGTAAACTGAAGTCCCGTAATATTAGCCATCGTTATCATGCTCCTTGCTGGTCTGGTTTTCGTTTAACTCCTTGTAAATAAATAGCAATTTTCATGCCATTTTTTAATTTGCTGATTTAAGGCCGGAAATAAAAATCAATCGTTTTTTTAATAACGAATTTGAGCAAGAAGTTGCGCAAACAATTCAGATTCACGGCGTTTATTGCCAAAAAAGTGATTTGTTCCAAAAGTTGAGCAAGAAGTTGCGCAGAATGCGCAGATATAGCGAAAGACAAAAAGTGCTATTTTGGCCTATTTGCTGTTGTTATGAATTGGTCAGGGCAGGTGTCAATTTTTCCATTTAACTACAATAAGTTAAACCATTTCAGCCTGCCCAGATCCTGGAAAAAGATAGTAAATGTTGATGATTTAAATCATCAACATCCGGCGGCTCGCCGGGGCTACCTATAAGCCCGGCTTAACCATCAGCCGCGACTCTTTCAAACCTGTCCCCTCAATTATGGTGAGGGATTTTTTTCCTCATCCGCTGGCAAAATAGTTAAAATAGTGATCATTCACCCGCCGAATGAGATCGCGGGTCAGATTTTATGCCGACGCCTCGTTTTGCTGTCAGGGTAGGGAGCCAGATTATCCATTTCTGCAGTAGCGCCTCTCCGACGGCAATGTTGGCGTTCTGGCACACGGCGAGCGGTGAGCAAAAAGAGATGATTAACCAGATCGTTAACCTGGCCATCGATAATGCCGTGTCTGGTTTTTTATGTGTTCTGGACGGCGTCAGAACAATTTTAACCTTCAGGATTTCTCTCAATGGATATGAAACATCAGGATATCGACGCACTATTTTCGGGTTTAATTCGTTCTCTGAAAGGGGCTTTTAGCCCTGAAGAGCGTCGCGTATTGCGGCTTCTTGTAAAGCATCAGGCTTACGGGGCGGCGTTGTATCAGGCGATCGATCTTGCCCTTCAGGACGGAAAAACCATCAGCGCAACCTCGTTTAATCTCGTTACGGTGCTGCTGGGTCACGCGCCCTTCCCGAAAACATCTCACTGACGCCATCATTGCCCGACACCCCGCCCGCAGCCTGGCCTGCGGGCTTTTTTATGGGCATCTGTTCATCGCGTTCTTATTTATATTATTTTTCTTATTATCTCTCATCTTTTCTGATCATTTATTGATCAATTCATTAAGGTGATTTTTTCACTTTTCGTTAATACCGTGACGGGCAGTTGAAATTTATTAAAACTTATGTGAACAAAACTCATCTTGTCATTTTTACTGATCTGGATCATTTTTCTTAATTTCATTTGGATGAAAAATGCATAATATATTTTATTCTATTTGCATTAAGGTGTCGCCATAAGGTAAATTCACTCATCCGATCTCTTGAAATAAATAACAATGGAATTAATAAGGGCAAAAAACGAGCCTTTTTCGCTGGATTACCAGGGCCGTTTGGGGTCAAATATAGGGAAGCTCTTAAAGTCCAAAAATATCAGATATATTTCCGTTAAGTTATCAGTTTCTTTCTGGAATGCATTACAAGGGGTTCCTGTTACTTTTTTGATTTAACGCAAAAAGCGCTTCAGGAATATAAATGACGCTATCAATATTGGTAGGGTCTTGAAAAGGAAATCATTATATTGATGCATAAAAACCACTCATTGCAATAACGCTTATGATTCTGTTTTTTAAGGTATTTATCTTTATTCAGATGAGTTCCTTATAAAGCAAAGCGAGATCGGTTACCCAATAAATACCCGCCAAATTAAGAGCGAGCGCGTTCTTACGCCTGTCGGAAATTTATTGCTGTACGCATTTGGGTATCGGATGAACAGTCACTCATAACATGAATCTGGTGTGTGAAAATGGGAAAAGGAATTGACGGAGCCTCTGTCGCGCCGAAGGAACGTATTAATATCAAATACGTCCCTGCAACCGGCGGCCAGCAGGCCGAAATAGAACTGCCGTTGACCATGATGATCGTCGGCAATATGAAGGGTCGCACGGAAGAAACACCGATTGAAGAACGTCAGACCGTTTCAATCGACAAGAACAATTTTAATAAGGTGATGAAGGAGTCCAACCTTGAGTTGAGCTTCGCCGTTCCTAACCGCCTTGCTGAAGAGAGCGAGGACGATCTTCCGGTTAAATTAAGCATTGAAACACTGGCTGATTTCTCTCCGGATCGTATCGCTGAACAGGTGCCGGAATTACGTAAATTGCTGGAGCTGCGTGAAGCGCTGGTGGCGCTGAAAGGCCCGCTGGGAAATATCCCGGCTTTCCGTAACCGTCTGCAGGATCTGCTGGCAAGTTCTGAAGCCCGTGAACAGCTTCTTAAAGAACTGGACTTAGTGAAACCCGCTGAGTAATTCGGCGGTTAACGAATAGGGAAAGAAGTTATGTCTACGGTTGAAGAACAATCCCAGGTTTCCGCAGCGGGGGCGTCGGCCTCACTGCTTGACGACATTATGGCGCAGGCGCGCATTACTCCTGTCGACGAAGCCTACGGCATCGCTAAGCAAGGTATTGCGGCGCTGGTTGCCAATATTCTCGATGGTGGTAACGCTGCAGAGCCGGTTAATAAGGCGCTGGTTGACAGCATGATCGTGGAGCTGGATAAAAAACTCAGCACCCAGGTTGATGCCATTCTCCATGCCAAAGAGCTACAGGAACTGGAATCCTCCTGGCGTTCTCTGAAGCTGCTGGTTGACCGCACTGACTTCCGCGAAAACATCAAACTCCTCGTTCTCCATGCAACCAAAGATGAGCTGCTGGAAGACTTTGAATTTGCACCGGAAATTACGCAGTCTGGTTTCTATAAGCACGTTTACTCTACCGGCTACGGCCAGTTCGGCGGCCAGCCGATTGGCGCGGTGATCGGTGACTATGCGATGACCCAGAGCTCGCCGGATATCAAACTGATGCAGTACGTCAGCGCCGTGGGTGCGATGGCCCATGCGCCGTTTATCTCCTCCGTTGCGCCGACCTTCTTCGGTGTCGATCGCTTCACCGATCTGCCGACGATCAAAGATCTGAAATCGGTCTTTGAAGGTCCGGCTTACACCAAGTGGCGTTCTCTGCGCGAGTCCGAAGACTCCCGTTATCTGGGCCTGACCGCGCCGCGCTTCCTTGCGCGTCTGCCGTACGATCCGGTTGAAAACCCAATCAAGGGCTTTAACTACAAAGAGAACATCAGCGCCAGCCACGAGCACTATCTGTGGGGCAACACCGCGTATCTGATGGGGACGGCGCTGACCGACTCCTTCGCCAAATACCGCTGGTGCCCGAATATCATCGGCCCGCAGAGCGGCGGTACTATCGGCGATCTGCCGGTTCACGTGTATGAAGCGATGGGCCAGCTGCAGGCGAAGATCCCGACCGAAGTGCTGATCACCGATCGTCGTGAATACGAAATGGCAGAAGAGGGCTTTATCACTCTCACCATGCGTAAAGACAGCGACAACGCCGCCTTCTTCTCGGCGAACTCGGTGCAGAAGCCAAAAGTCTTTGCCAATACCCGCGAAGGCAAAGAGGCGGAAACCAACTACAAGCTGGGTACCCAGCTGCCGTACATGTTCATCATCAACCGCCTTGCACACTACATCAAAGTGCTGCAGCGCGAGCAGATCGGCTCCTGGAAAGAACGCCAGGATCTGGAACGCGAGCTGAACGGCTGGATCAAACAGTACGTGGCCGATCAGGAAAACCCGCCGGCAGACGTTCGCAGCCGTCGTCCTCTGCGTGCCGCACAGATCAAAGTGCTGGACGTCGAAGGCGAACCGGGCTGGTACCAGGTAGCGATTGCGGTACGTCCGCACTTCAAATACATGGGTGCCAATTTTGAACTGTCTCTCGTTGGTCGTCTGGACAAGGAGTAAGGGCTATGTCGTCTCTCTCGTCATGGGACAGAGGGAGCGCTGCCAGCCTGTTCGATCGTATCCGTGGCGCTGAGCGGGATCGCTCACGGGACGAGGAGCTGGAATCGCTCCTCGCCTCGATCAAACGGCAGCTGGACAGGATGCTGAATACGCGTCCCGGCAGCTGCCGCAGCGCCCCTGAGCTTGGCGTCATTGATTTGAATGACGCCACGCAGAGCAGCGCGGACGTCCTCGGACGCATCCGCGAGGCTATCAGAGAATGCATCTGCGAATACGAACCACGCATTGTGAAGGTCGAGGTGTCGTCGTCCGCTAACGCGACCTCGCCGCTCGAAATGTCCTTTCGGGTGACCGCGCACGTACGTCTGGAAGAGCTGGAGCAGCTAACCTCGTTCGATATTCATATGGACAGCCAACGCCACTACAGAATGATCTAACTATGTCGCTGGAACATTACTTCAGGGATGAACTTTCCTGGCTACGTCTGCAGGGCCGTCAGTTTGCCGAGGTGCATCCGGAGCTGACGCGTTTCCTGTCCGAGCAAACGACCGATCCGGATGTCGAGCGCTTGCTGGAAGGTTTTGCCTTTTTAACCGGCAGTCTGCGGGCCAAGATCGAAGATGAGTTTCCCGAACTGACCCACGGGCTGCTGAATATGCTGTGGCCGAACTATCTGCGCCCGGTGCCCAGCATGACCATTATGCAGTTCTCTGCGGTGCCCGGCGCGCTGGCTCAGCCCGCATTCGTGGGCCGTGGCTGCCCGCTGGACAGCAATCCGGAAGACGAGGTGATTTGCCACTTCCAGACCTGCCACGACCTGTGGGTGTATCCGGCGGAAATTACGCACGTCAGCGCCCTGAGCGGCAACGACATTTCAGCGATTACCCTTGATATCGACCTGCATAGCGCCCTGACGCTGGAAACGCTTGAGCTGGATAAGCTGCGTTTTTATCTTGGCGGCGACAGCTGGACCGCCTACGAACTCTACTTCTGGCTCTCCAGCAAACTGTCGCATATCGAGCTGGAGATAGACGGAAAACGCTTCCGCCAGCCGGCAAGCCTGCTAAAAGCCATTGGCTTCGACCGGGAAGATGCGCTGCTCCCCTATCCGGGCAACGTCTATTCCGGCTACCGCATTTTGCAGGAGTACTTCTGCTTCCCGGAAAGCTTCCTGTTCTTCCGGCTTGAAGGCGGCGACTGGCCTGCGCTGCCCATGCCGGTATCCCGCTTTAAGCTGCACTTCTGCTTCGAACGGCCGCTGCCGCCGGAGCTGAAAATCCGTCCGGACTCTTTCCAGCTCAACTGCGTTCCGGCGATCAACCTGTTCCAGCATGAAAGCGAGCCGATCGATCTTAATGGCCGTCAGGTGGAGTATCCGCTGAAGGCCAGCTATCGGCAGGCGGACAGCTTTGAAATTTTCTCGGTGGATAACGTCGAGGGCTGGATCGAAGGCCAGCCGGGCCGCGCGCGTGGTGCAGCACGCGTCTATCAGCCTTTCGAAAGCTTCCAGCACCAGATTGAGCGGGCGCGGGGGCGGCTGGCGCTCTATTACCGTATTCGCGTGCGCGAAGCGGTAAACGGCAACGGCTTTGAACACTCCCTGGCCTTTGTACGCGGCGATGAAACCGACGTTATCGGGCTGGATGAATCGGTATCGGTGACCCTGACCTGCACCAATCGCGGACGGGCGGCGCAGCTGCTGGTGGGCGATATTTGCGTGCCGACCGGCGGTTCGCCAACCTTTGCCACCTTCCGCAATATTATCCGTCCGACCCGGCCTCTGCGTCCGGCCCTCGACGGCAGTCTGCAGTGGACGCTGATCTCCAACCTCTCCCTGAACTATGTCTCGCTGCTGCGTCGGGATGCGCTGGTGCAGGTCCTGCGCACCTACGACTTCCCGACCCTCTACGACAAACAGGCGGAGCAGGCGTCGCGCAAAAGGCTGGCGGGCATCGAAACGATTGAAACCACGCCGGTAGACCGGCTGGTGCGCGGGATGCCGGTACGCGGCCTGAAATCGATCCTCTCTCTGCGACAGTCGGCGTTTGCCAGCGAAGGGGAGATGTACCTCTTCAGCACCGTGCTGGCGCACTTCCTCTCGCTGTATGCCAGCGTGAACGCCTTCCACCTGCTGGAGGTTCACAACCTCGATAACAAGGAGCGCTACCGATGGCCGGTGAAAGCGGGTCAGCACTCGATGATGTGATCGCCCGTGGGGAGATCTCCCGCTACACCTTCTTTCAGCTGGTGGAGCTGCTTAATCGTCTGGAATCGGTGGACGCCGAGCGCGGGCAGGATTTCCACCCGCGCCAGGAGCGGCTGCGGTTTAAATCCACCGCCTCGCTGGGCTTTCACAAAAGCGATGTGGTGAGCATTGAGCAGGATGAGCAGGGCATGCACCACCTTGAGGTGGCGTTTCTCGGCCTGCACGGTAGCCAGTCGCCGATGCCGGGCTACTACCTGGACGATCTGGCCTGGGAGTACGCCCAGCAGGAACCGAAGCTGGGGCTGTTTTTTGATTTCTTCCACCACCGGCTGCTGACGCTACTGCACCGGGTGTGGCGCAAATACCGCTATCACGTTCGCTTCCAGGACAACGGCGAAGACGGCTTTTCCCGCCAGATGTTTGCGCTGGTGGGGCTGGGCAACGACGCGGTGCGGGAAAGTCTGCCGGTGAACCGCGCCAAGATGCTCTCCTACGCCGGGATGCTGGCGAGTCCCAGCCGTTCGCCGGAAGTGGTGGCCGGTCTGGTGATGCACTGTTTTGACCTGGAAAGCGTCGAGGTCGAGGTCTGGCAGGCGCGCAAGGTGACCATCTGCGAAGAGCAGCAGAATCGCCTGTCGCTGGCCAATATGCGACTCGGCGACGATTTTGTTATCGGCGACAAGGTCAGCGACTGCGCCGGTAAGTTTTTATTGAAGATCAACAACCTGAGTTTTTCTGAATTCCTCAGGTTTCTGCCAAACGGCGACCAGTTCGAACCGCTGGTGCGTTTTGTCTCCTTCATTCTGCGCGATCAGCTGGCGTGGGATTTGCGACTGGGCTTCGGCGAGGCGCAGGCCAGCGGTATCCGGCTCGGGGACGATAAGAACGCCAGTCTGGGGTGGAGTAGCTTTCTGGGAGATCCGCCCGCGGATCCCTGGGTAACCATATGTGTGCAGGAGTAAGGCGTGAGCGACGGAAAACAGCAACTTTCCCTGTTAGTGCTCAACAGTGAGCAACTGGAAGGAAATTCGCAGGTTCAGCACCAGTTTGGCGTTGAAGGGGGTTCGCTGGGATCGGCGGATCGGGATAGCTGGCGCCTCAGAGAGCGTCTCGGGGCGGTATTGCCCGAGCATGCGCGCATCGAGTGGGTCGACGGACGCTTCTGCCTGTGCGACGTCAGCGGCCAGACCTTTATCAACGGCGCGACCTCACCGATTGGCCGCCAGCGTAAAGTCGCCCTGGTGCAGGGCGATGAGCTGCTGATCGGCCCGTTCCGCATCCGCGTTTTCACCGAAGGTGTGCAGGCAGAGCCGCAGCTGGATCAGATCCTCGGCAACCGCCGGGGCGACGAGATGGATGAGTGGTTTGAGGGCGACATGAAAGGCTTTTCCGCGCCGGTGGAAGACCGTTCTCATTCGGACAAACACAACGATCCGCTCCGGGCGCTGAATCAGGAGCGCAACAGCGCTGCCGCCATTCTCAGCGGGGCCAGCAATTTCGACAGCATGCTGCCGCAACTCAACTCTTTTACGGGAACTAAAGACACGATGAGCCAGGAATTTATCGAACTGCCGGACGTACAGAGTTTTGATGGTGCGCTGAACGGCGGCGTCTCCCTGTCGTCGCTGATGCACGGCCTGGGACAAACCCTGCCCTGTGATGGCGGGCCGCAGACCCAGGAAATGCTGCGCGAAATGGGCAAAACCCTGCGTGCGATGGTGGAAGGGCTGCTGACGCTGCAGGCCGAACAGGCGGCGCTGGCCGATAAGCTGCTGCGCCCGATTGAAGACAACCCGCTGCGCCTGGGCCTCGGCTACGACGAAACCCTGTCGCTGCTCTTTGCCGACAGTAAAAGCCCGGTCCACCTCTCGGCTCCGGCTGCGGTGGCGGAAGTGCTGCGTAATATCCGTGTCCACCATATCGCCAATCAGCAGGCGATCCAGACCGCGCTCAACAGCATGCTGCAGGCTTTCTCGCCGGAGGTGCTGCTCCAGCGCTTCAGCCACTATCGCCGCGGTGCAGAAGACGATGCGCTGGACAACGGCTGGGCGTGGAACATGTATCAGCACTACTTCAACGAGCTGACCTCCTCGCGCCAACAGGGATTCCACAAATTGTTCCAGCAGGTTTATGCACAGGCCTATGACCGTGCGGTCCGTGAAAACCAGGAGTCACGCTAATGCTGCGACTGGCGCTGTTGGTTTTGATGGCGTTTACCCTGTCGGGCTGCACCGCCGTCGGCAAAATGTGGGATGTGGCAAAGAACCCCGATATCCAGGTCGGCAGCAATAACGATCAGCCCTCCACCGTGGCCTTCAGCATGGTGGCGGAGCCGGACATGAATCCGAACGAGAGCGGCGATGCCTCGCCGGTCGAGTTTCAGGTCGTGATGCTGTCGGAAGACTCAAGGCTGCTGGCGACCGATTTCGATCAGGTCAACAGCGATATCGAAGCGGCACTGGCCAAAAACTATATCGATCACCAGGACTACACCCTCCTGCCGGGCCAGTTCAAATATCTGCCGCCGATCAAGCTGGACGAGAAAACGCGCTATATCGGGGTGATTGCCCGCTATGCCGATCCGGACAGCGCCGAGTGGCGCAAAGTGATCAAAGTAAAAAACACCGGACAGGCATACCAGATTCTGGTGCACCTGCGTCTGGATGAAGTCGACTTACAGCAAGAAGAAGAATAACTATGTCTATGCGAAATCGGGTCATCTGGCGGGAAGGGCTGTTTATTAAGCCGCAGCATTTCCAGCAGCAGCAGCGACACATCGACTATACCCTGCACGCGCGTCTCAGCGCGGTCAGCGACAACTACTATGGTCTGCTCTCGCTGACCATCAACGAAGAGTATCTTAACTTCGGGCGAATCGCGCTGGTCAGCGCGACCGGCGTAATGCCGGACGGGACGGTATTTAACATCCCCGGCGATGACGCTCTGCCGCCGCCGCTGGAAATCACCGACGCCTCGGTCAGTAACCAGAAAGTCTATCTCGCGCTCCCCCTGGCGGTCAGCGGCGTCAATGAAGTCAGCCAGCAGGGCCAGCAGATTGCGACGCGCCTGGAGGCGCACCGCTACGACGTGCGCGACCTGCACAGCGAAGGCGGCGACGTGGTTTCCCTCGAAGTGGGCCGCACCAGCCTGCGGCTGATGCTGGAGCGCGAAGACCGCAGCGCCTATGCCTCAATGGCTATCGCCTGCATCCTCGATAAGCGCCCGGATGGCGGGGTGGTGCTGGATCCGGCCTTTATGCCCTGCAGCGCCAGCGTTGCGGCGATCCCGGTGCTTAAGCGTTTCCTCGGCGAATCAGCCGGTCTGGTCGCCGAACGCGCCCGCAGCCTCTCTCAGCGTATTGCCGCACCGGGCCAGCAGGGCGTTGCGGACGTGGCTGAATTTATGATGCTGCAGCTGCTGAACCGCACGCAGCCCCAGCTCTCCCACCTGGCGCGTCTGGGTACCCTGCACCCGGAGCGGCTGCATGAAACCCTGGTGCAGTTCTGCGGCGAGCTGATGACCTTTACCGATGAATCCCGCCTGCCGCCGGAATTCCCGGCGTACCGCCATGACGACCAGCGCATCAGCTTTGAGCCGCTGATGCACGCTATGCGCCAGGCGCTCAGCACGGTGCTGTCGCCGCGTGCGGTCTCCATCCAACTGAGCAAGCACCCTTACGGCATCACGATGGCCGTCGTCGGCGAGAGCGAGCTGCTCCACAGTGCCGAATTTATCCTCGCCGTCCGCGCGCGTATGCCGCAGGAGCAGCTGCGTAAACAGCTGCTGCAGCAAACCAAAGTCGCCTCCAGCGAGAAGATCCGCGAGCTTATCAGCCTCCAGCTGCCGGGGATCCCTCTGCTG
This sequence comes from Enterobacteriaceae bacterium, assembly GCA_035277345.1. Lineage (GTDB taxonomy): Bacteria > Pseudomonadota > Gammaproteobacteria > Enterobacterales > Enterobacteriaceae > BIGb0383. The sequence goes on along the minus strand of DATEKR010000356.1, from coordinate 36,939 downwards.
CCGCTGCCGGTTGCGCCGCGCCAGCTTCCGTATCACGCGGGCTACAGCTACTTCCAGCTGGACCGTCAAAGCCCCGCCTGGCAGATGCTGGTTCAGGGCAACACCCTGGCCTTCCATATTGCCGGCGAATTCCCGGAGCTGGATATGCAGCTGTGGGCCATCCGCGGCCAGTAATCAGGAGCAGAAATAATGGCTATCGAGGTACTGAAAAACGACCAGATGGGGGAGCTGATGTTTGAGCACGCCCGGCAACTGGATATGGATTCCGACTTCTGGTTCCGCATGCGCGGGCAGAGCGTGAATCCCATGGTGGATGCCGTGACGCCGCTGCTGGGCATGGTGGCTCGCGTGCGCCAGCTCGACCTGTATGAAAACGTCCCGGCGCTGTATCAGACCGTGGTGTCTGAAATTCAGGCCATTGAACAGGAGCTGCACGGTCACGGCTATGAGAACGGGGTGATCCTCTCGTTCCGCTACATCCTGTGCACCTTTATCGATGAAGCAGTGATGGGCAAAGAGTGGGGCAGCCAGAGCGTCTGGTCGGAAAACTCCCTGCTGGCGCGTTTTCATAACGAAACCTGGGGCGGGGAGAAAGTCTTTGCCCTGCTCGACAAACTGCAGGAAGAGCCCCAGCGCTACCGCGACATTCTGGAATTTATCTGGCTATGCCTGGTCCTCGGTTTTCAGGGACGCTACCGTGTGATCCCCCAGGGACAGGGGGAATTTCTCACCGTGATCCGCAGGCTGCATCGCCTGCTGCGCCCGGAAGCGGTGAACGCGCCGACGGTCTTTCACCTCGATCTCGGACAGCAGGCTTCACGCTACCGGCTGCGTAAACAGGTGACGCTACGTACGCTATTTATCGGCCTTTGCGGGCTGCTGGCGATCGTTTTTGGGCTTTACCACTACCAACTCAGTAACCAAACCCAGGACGTGCTTCGTCAGTTGGGAGAATTATTAAAATAAGGGGAACAACCTGTGATTCGCATCGACTTGCCCGTTCTTGTTGACCGACTGAATCCCATCTGCCGCCATATGCTCGAAGAGGCGGCGGCGCTGTGCGTCAGTCTCCAGGGGACGGAGATCCGCATTGAACATCTGCTGCTGAAAGCGCTGGAAACGCCGCTCAGCGACGTGCGCCTGATCCTCAATAAAGCCGAGATGACGGTCGAGGATGTGCGCACGCTGCTCCAGCCCGATGCCCAGGATAAAAGCCTGACGCCGGGCTATCCGGCCTTCTCCCCGCTGCTGGTGGAGCTGCTGCAGGATAGCTGGCTGCTGGCCTCGGCGCAGATGCGTCACGGGCAGCTGCGCAGCGGCGTCCTGCTGCTGACGCTGCTGATGACGCCCCATCGCTATGTATCTAATGCCCTCAGCCGTTTGCTGGCGGGCATCAACCGGGACCTGCTAAGCCAGCAGTTCGACGAGTGGGTAAAAGGCTCGGCGGAAGGTGAAATCGTCAGCGCCGGGAGTGAAGCGGCGGCGGTGGCGACGGACAGCACCCTGCTGGGACGGTTTACTCAGAATATGACCGAACAGGCGCGCCAGGACGTGCTCGACCCGGTCCTGTGCCGCGACGAAGAGATCGACCTGATGATCGATATTCTCTCCCGTCGGCGTAAAAACAACCCGATTATCGTCGGCGAAGCCGGGGTCGGGAAAAGCGCCCTGATCGAAGGTCTGGCGCTGCGGATCGTTGCCGGTCAGGTGCCGGAAAAACTGCGCGACGTCGAACTGCTGACCCTGGATCTCGGGGCCATGCAGGCAGGCGCGGCGGTGAAAGGCGAGTTTGAAAAACGCTTTAAGGGCGTGATGCAGGAAGTGAAAGACGCCCCGCGCCCGGTTGTCCTGTTTATCGACGAAGCCCATACCCTGATCGGAGCCGGTAACCAGGCCGGTGGCCTCGACGTCTCCAACCTGATTAAACCGGCGCTGGCCCGCGGTGAGCTGCGCACCATCGCCGCCACCACCTGGAGCGAGTACAAGAAATACGTCGAAAAAGATGCCGCCCTGTCCCGTCGTTTCCAGCTCGTGAAGGTGGGGGAACCCTCCGTGGAGCAGGCCACGGTGATCCTGCGCGGCCTGCGTGCGGTCTATGAAAAAGCACACGGGGTGCTGATCGATGAAGCGGCGCTGCAGGCCGCCGCTTCCCTGTCTGCCCGCTATATCTCCGGGCGTCAACTGCCGGACAAAGCCATTGACGTGCTGGATACTGCCTGTGCGCGCGTGGCGATCAATATGACCACGCCGCCGCGTAGCGTCAGCCATCTGCAAACGCGTATTCAGCAGCGGTCGATGGAAATCACCCAGCTGGAACGCCAGACCCGCATTGGTCTGGGGGATCATAACGAGCGTCTGACCCTGCTGCAGGAAGAGCAGGAGAGCGATCGCCAGGCGCTGACGGCGCAGGAAGAGAACTGGCGTCAGCAGCTTCAGCAGGTGGAACAGATTGTCGCCCTGCGCGGCAAACTGCTGAGCGCGTCCGATGAGGCGGTGACCGACGAAGAGAGCGCCGAACTCAGGACGCTGGAGCAGGCCCTGGACGCGCTGAAAACGCCGGAGGTTCGGGTATCGGCTCACGTGGACGCCACGCAAATTGCCGGAGTGATTGCTGAGTGGACCGGCGTGCCGGTCAACCGCATCTCACAGAGTGAGATGGAGGTGGTCACGCGCCTGCCGGATTATCTGGGCAACACCATTAAGGGCCAGGCCCTGGCGATCCAGCATCTGCATAAACATCTGCTCACCGCGCGCGCCGACCTGCGCCGCAGCGGACGCCCGCTGGGTGCCTTCCTGCTGGTGGGACCGAGCGGCGTCGGGAAAACCGAAACCGTGGTGCAGATTGCCGACCTGCTGTTTGGCGGTCGCAACTATCTGACCACCATCAATATGTCCGAGTATCAGGAGAAGCACACCGTTTCCCGCCTGATCGGCTCCCCGCCGGGCTATGTCGGCTTTGGCGAGGGCGGCATCCTAACGGAAGCTATCCGTCAGAAGCCGTACTCCGTGGTCCTGCTCGACGAAGTGGAGAAGGCCCATCCGGACGTGCTGAATCTCTTCTACCAGGCGTTTGACAAAGGCGAGCTGGCCGACGGTGAAGGGCGGGTTATCGACTGCAAAAACGTGGTCTTCTTCCTGACCTCAAACCTCGGCTTCCAGACCATCGTCGACTATGCCAGCCGCCAGGATGCGCTGCTGGACGCGCTCTACCCGGAACTGGCCGCCTTCTTCAAACCGGCGCTGCTGGCGCGTATGGAAGTGATCCCGTATCTGCCGCTGGGTCACGACACCCTGAAAGAGATTGTGACCGGCAAACTGGCCCGTCTGGTCAGCCTGCTGGAAACCCGCTTCGGGGCCGGGGTGACTATCGACGACGCGGTGCCGGAAGAGATCCTCCGCCGGGCCAACCGCAGCGAAAACGGTGCCCGCATGCTGGAGTCGATTATCGACGGGGCGCTGCTGCCGCCGGTTTCCCTGCAGCTCCTGCAGCGGATGTCGGCGGGCGAACCGGTCAACCGTATCCGCTTCAGCCTTGAGGCGGATGCGTTCGTCTCGGTGGTGGAGGGGTAATCATGCATCGCGCACTGGCCTTCGCACTGTCGCTCACGACCCAGGAGGATGAACCAGGGCTGAACGACTGGTTACTGAAGACGCTGGATGAGCACTGGCAACCGCGTGGTGTCCTGCTGGCGCTGTCGGACGTCAGCGGCCGCCAGCTGGAGTGCTACGGCCGGGTTAACGGCCGCGCCGTGAGCATGTCCCTGGAAGCGAGTGATTTTGGTCACCCGCTGGCCGGTGTGTTGCACAACAACCAGACGCGTATCTGGGAGACGCTCAACGGCGGGGCGCGGATTGAGCACGCCGCGTTTCGCGCCATGCTGCAGGATATCGGGCCACAAAACGGCCTGTATGCGCTGCCGGTTCGCGACACGCAGGCGAAGACCCTCGGCGTACTGGGGCTCTTTGCCGATGCCGACCAGCTGGTGCAGTGGCGGGACGAGGATGATCTGACGCTTCTGACCCGGATCTATGCCCGACAGTTGGCCAGGGTACAGGTGATGCGTCATAGCCAGCGCGAGCGCAGCGCCCTGCGCGACTCCCTGCGTCAGATGACCGGTGAAAGCCGCCAGCGGCAGCAGCAGGCCAGCCTGCTGGACACACAGCTTATCGGCCAGTCCGACGCCATGCGCCGCCTGCGGGAACATATCGGTCAGATCGCCGGACACTACCTGTCGGTGCTGATTCAGGGAGAAACCGGCACCGGAAAAGAGGTGGTGGCGCGGCTGGTGCACCAGTGCTCCGGGCGATCCGAGCGTCCTTTTGTCGCTATTAACTGCGCGGCAATCCCGGAAAACCTGATTGAAAGCGAGCTATTTGGCTATCAAAAAGGCGCCTTTTCCGGGGCGCAAAACAATAAAGAGGGGCTGGTGGCGCAGGCCAACGGCGGCACGCTGTTCCTTGACGAAGTGGGCGATATGCCCGTGGTGATGCAGGCCAAGCTGCTGCGGGTGCTGGAAACCCATAGCTATCGGCCTCTGGGCGGCGATAAAGAGCGTCATTCAGACTTTCGGGTGATCGCCGCGACCCACCAGCCTCTGGAACAGCAGGTTGCAGAAGGGCGATTCCGCCAGGACCTCTACCACCGGCTCTGTCAGAGCCAGATGCAGCTGCCGCCGCTGCGCGAGCGGGCGGAGGATATCTCTCTGCTGTGCGGGCATTTTATTGCGGAGTTCGGCGCCCGGGAGGGGAAACATTTTGGCTCCCTTAACCGTACGCTGCTGGCGCAGCTGCTGAACTACCGTTTCCCGGGCAACGTCCGGGAACTGCGCAATGTGCTGGAGGTCGCCTGCGCTCAGGCCGAAGACGGCGAGGAGATTAGCCTCCACTCCCTGTCGGAAGAGATTATCGAGCGTATGCAGACCGACAGCATCAATCCTGGCGATGACTTCTGCCATATCCACGATCTGCGTCAGGCGCTGCTCGACTACGAAGCCACGGTGATCGCCGCCAGGCTGCGCCACTTCGATGGCAACCGCCATCGGGCGGCGGAAAGCCTCAACATTCCCCGGCGCACGCTGGATCACAAGTGCCTGAAACTGGAGGTGCAGTAATGGGATTACTCAGCATGTTGCCGCTGCTGGCGTCGGTGCTGACGCCCGACGCGCAGGCGCAGGACAGCCGTTTTCAGCTCTGCCAGAAAGAGCCGGAAGCGCAGGTGCGGCTGGCCTGCTATGACGCGCTGGCCCGCGTTCGCTCCCCGGCTGCAGGCCAGCCGACCGGCGATCGCGGCGAGTTTCGTCTGGAAACAGACGCGCTGAGCGACGGGAGTATGACGCTCACGCGTGAGGCGAGCGCAGGGGTGAACTTTAGCGTCGCCTGTCTGAACCAGATCACCCACGTGCGGGTACGGCTGACGCTGCCCTGGGAAGGGGAAACGGTCGCCGCCATGACCGACGGCATCCCGGCCTCCGGCAACTGGTTTGTCCGCGATCGCGGGCACCTGCTGGAGTTTGGTCGCGGCCTGGTGGCCATTGACGAACTGAAGCGCTGGGCTGGCGTACGTGAGCTGGTCCTGACCGGTGCCGAAGGCCGGGAAGTGCGTATTCCGCTCGCCGGACTTGGCGACGCGGTGAAACCGCTGCGCCAGCAGTGCAGATGGTAGGGGCCGCGATGGAACACCGTCATCCCTGGTGTCAGCGACTGCTGACGCCGCTGTCCGCAGAGGCCGCAGCTTCACCCATCGCCGGAGACGATCCGCTGTGGGAGAAGGTTGAAACGGAGATGGTCAAGATCGGTTCGCTGGCCCACGGCCAGATCAACCTCAATGACGTTGCCGAAAACTGCCTGCTCCTGCTGGAGAGCAAAACCAAAGATATGCGCGTGCTGGTGCAGATGCTCCGCTGCTTACAGCATCCGGCAAAAGCCACGCCGTTCGCCACCGCCCTGATGCTGCTGGACTGCTGGGTGAGCGCCTTCTGGACCACGGCCTGGCCCGCCAGCGGCATGCAAAAACAGCGTCTGATGGTGCAGATCATCAAACGCTTTGCCGGGGCCAGCGAGCGGATGAGCGAGCAGGCTTCCGGCGGCGAGCTATCGCAGATTATTACGCTGGCCGAGCAGTTCAGCGAAACCTGGCTGCAGGCCGCGCCGGACAAAGGCGATCTGCTGGATGAACTGATTCTGCCCCTGCGGCGGGTCCGTCAGCGTCAGCAGGAGCAGGCAAAAGCCAACGAGCAACCGGCGTCCGTTGCCGCGACGCCGCTGGTCACCACGCGCCAGAGCGCGGGGGCGGTGGAAATTGATACCAGCAACGAGCGCGGCTGGCGGCAAACGCTGCTGAAAGTGGCCGATACCCTGACGGAACAACAGCCGGAACAGGCGATGGGCTATCGGCTGCGCCGCCATGCCATCTGGCACAGCATCACCGCGCCGCCCGGCACCTCGCGGGGCAATAAAACCCAGCTTGCGCCGGTTTCCGCCGACAGAGTGAGCGAGTACGACGCGGCGCTGGCGCAGGTCGATATCGCCCTGTGGAAGCAGATTGAACAGAGTCTGACGCTGTCGCCCTACTGGTTTGAAGGGCACTGGTTTTCGGCAAGGGCGGCAGGCGGCCTCGGCTATGCCGACGTGGCGGCGGCCATTGCCGATGAGCTGAACGCTTTTTTACAGCGCCTGGGCACCCTGAAAACCCTGGCATTCAGCGACGGCACGCCGTTTTTGCCCCCGGCCTGCGAAGAGTGGCTTCGGGAGAGCCAGGGCCAGAGCGGTGGCGCAGGTCAGGCGGAGGATCTGGCCGGTGATGTGCGCAAGCTGCTTAAAGATAAAGGATTGAACGCGGCGCTGGCGCTGCTGGAAGATCGTTCTTCCCAGCAGTCTGAGCCACGGGATCGTTTTTACGCCGGACTGATGCTGGCGGATCTGCTCGCTGCCGACGGTATGAAGGCGCTGGCGGGCTGGCACTACCAACAATTGTGGCAAGAATCGCAGCGCCTGGGATTGGCGCAGTGGGAACCAGGACTGGTCAAGCGCCTCGAGCGCAGCGCCAGGATCCGCGGATAACAGGACATTCAGAGTAAACGGTAACCTATGTTAAAGAAGATCATCACCTTGCTTCGGCCGCTGCTGCCGAAACTCAAATTCTCCTGGCTACTGGTGGGCCTGGTGCTATGGATAGCCATTCTGGTTGCCGCCTGGTGGCTCGGACCGCGCCTGACGATTGCCGACTCACGCCCCCTTGCGAGCATCTGGTCGCGGGTGATTTTCACCCTGGCCTGGCTGTGGGTTGCCTGCGGCTTCAGCCTCTGGCGTATCTGGCGTCGCATGCAGCAAATAAAGGCCGAGAAACAGGCGCTGTCGGTCAGCGAAAGCGATCCGCTCCGGCTGTATGTCGATAACCAGCAGCGCTTCCTCGACGGCTGGCTGGAGGCGCTGCGCGGCCATATGGGCGGCAGCGTCCTGTACTCGCTGCCCTGGTATCTGATGGTCGGCCTGCCGGGCAGCGGGAAAAGTAGCCTGGTGCATCGCGCCAATACGGCCAACAAACTCAATACCCGACTGTCGGCCGAGCTGCGCAGCGTGGCCAGCGATCAGAAAGTGGACTGCTGGCTGGGCGAAGAGGCGATCATTATCGATCCCAAAGGTGAGCTGCTCCTGCAGGCCACTTCAGACCTTGAGCCGGAACAGGTTAAAAACGAACGCCTGTGGCAGCACCTGCTGGACTGGCTGACGGAAAATCGTAAGCGCCAGCCGCTGAACGGCGTGGTGCTGACCCTCGATCTTGGCTGGCTCTCCCACGCCGAAGTGGCCGATCGTAAAGCCAGCGCCCAGCTGCTGCGCGCGCGTCTGCTGGATATCTCCGCGACGCTGAATACCCGCCTGCCAGTCTACTTTGTGATGACGCGCCTCGACTTGCTGAACGGCTTTAATGACTTCTATCAGCATCTGGATAAAGAGACGCGCCAGTCGCTGCTGGGGGTCACCTTTAGTTCTCAGAGCGAAGGGCTACAGGCGTGGCTGAACGAGCTGGAAACCTTCTGGGATCGCTGGATTGAGGGGCTGAACGATAACCTGGCAGACAAAATGCTGCCCTGGACCGGCGAAACGGGCGCGGCGGATATTTTCTCCTTCGTCCGCCAGCTGGCGGGTCTGAAGGATTTTGTCACCGAGCTGCTGACCGACGTGATGGGCGAAGACGACAAGTCTACCTTTAACGTGAGGGGGATCTACTTCAGCTCCGTCTGGCAGCAGGGCGTACCCTTTGACGCCTTCGCCCACGCGGCGTCCCAGCGCTATAAGCTCCCGGAGGCGATTTACACATCGGCGCGGGGAGAATCCAATACCTTCTTCGTGCGCGACCTGTTCCGTGGCGTGGTGTTCCCGGAGGCGCATCTGGCCGGTGAGAGCCGCCTGCATCGCAGCTGGCGTCGTCGGCGGATGTCGATTGGCGTCGGTATTATGGCGCTTGCCGGGCTGGCGCTTATCGCCGGCTGGCATCATTTCTATCGGGTGAACGAGACGGCCGGGCAGAACGTGCTGGCCCGCGCCCAGCAGTTTATTGCGACCCGCGATGTGGCGGAGAGCCAGGCTTTCGGAGTCGATCTCCTTCCGCGCCTGAACCTGATCCGCGAGGCGACCCTGTCGTTTGGCGACTACCGCGAGAAATCACCGAAGTTTGCCGATATGGGACTCTACCAGGGAGATCGTATCGGTCCTTACGTTGAAGGCTCTTACCTGCAGCTTCTGCAGCAGCGCTTCCTGCCCGCGCTGATGAGCGGCCTGGCCGACGATTTACGCCGGGCTCCGGCCTCCAGCGAGGCGAAGCTCTCGGTGCTGCGCGTGATGCGCATGATTGAAGACGCCTCCGGGCGTAATAAGCCGCTGGTGGAGCAGTTTATGGCACAGCGCTGGCAAAAAGCCTTCCCTGAGCAGGGCGCGGTGCAGGAGCAGCTGATGCAGCACCTGAAATACGCCCTCGACCATACGGACTGGCATAAAGCGCGGGAAGAGAAAGACGCGGCGTCGATAGCGGCCTGGCAGCCGTTCTCCACGCCGGTGGTGGAAGCCCAGCGCGAGCTGAGCAAGCTGCCGCTCTTCCAGCGGGTCTACCAGAGCATGCTGGTTCGCGCCAAAGATACCCTGCCGCCGGACTTGCTGATTAGCGACGAAATTGGTCAGAGCTTCGACAGCGTCTTTACCCTGCGTAACGACTCGGCGGGCGTGGTGCCGCGCTTCTTCACCTGGCCCGGTTTTAACGACTACTTCGTTCGCCAGGATAAAACCCTGTTCGACCTGACCGCGCTGGATGCGTGGGTGCTGGGGCTGCGCGATCGCGTCCAGCTCAGCGAGGCGGATCGCAAGGAGATCCAGCGCCAGGTTAACGATCGTTACATCACCGACTACGTTAACCACTGGCAGAAAACGCTGGCCAATATGGACGTTCAGCCGATGGATACGCCGGAGCAGGCGCTGGCGCTGCTGACCACCATCACCGGTAACGAACAGCCGTTCCGCCGGGCGATGACCGCCCTGAGCGATAACACCGGTAGCCGGACCTTTACCGATGAGACGGCCGCCACCACGCGGGACATCAACGCCCGCATCGCCCGTCCGTTTATCCCGCTGAATGAGACCCTCAACGGCCACGACGACAAGGTGGCGCTGATCCAGGAAGTGAACCAGAAGCTGACCGACCTGTACCACTGGCTGGAACAAATCGTCAATGCGGTCAATCCGGGTGCGGCGGCGCTGAAGGCGATCCAGCAGCGTCAGGAAAATCCGTACACGGATCCGGCCTTTACTCTGCAACAGTACGCCCGCGGCCTGCCTGCGCCGCTGGATCGCTGGGTGAGCCAGATTGCCGATGAAGTTTCCGGCCTGACGGTGAACCTGGCCATGTCCTCCATTAACGACGCCTGGAGCGAGAAAGTGGTCGGGCCGTTTAACGACCAGCTGGCGCACCGCTATCCGTTCGATCCCGCCGCCGAGGACGATGCGCCCCTGTCGGAAATCGAACGCTTCTTTGGCCCTGCCGGGACGCTGGACAGTTTCTATCTGACCAACCTCAAGCCGCTGGTGGATGCTGGCCTGCTTGAACGGGAATCCGGTAGCGAAGTTCAGCAGGAGCTCCAGCGTCAGCTGGAGCGCGCCCAGCGTATTCGCAGCACCCTGTTTAACGCCCAGGGCAGCCTGGAGGTGCACTTCGTGATGGAGCCGATTGAGCTGACGGCCAACAAACGCCGCAGCGTCCTGAACGTCGATGGTCAGCTGCTGGAATATACCCATGGTCGGCGGCAGAAAATCCCGCTGGTGTGGCCGAACGCGCTGCGTGACGGGGCGGAAAGCAAGCTGGTGCTGGTGCCGGATGATTCCAGCCGTTCACCGCGCAGCATTGCGTACTCCGGTCCGTGGGCGATGTTCCGTCTGGTAGACAGCGCGGCACGAACCCAAAGTAACCGGGGCGCTTTCGATGCGCGTTTTGCGGTGGATAACGGCTCCATGACCTACCGCATCTACAGCGATGAAAGCCATAACCCGTTTGTCAGCGGACTGTTTAGCCAGTTCACGCTGCCGGAATCGCTTTATTAATTTTTCGGGGCCTTCTGGCCCCTTTCCCTGAATGGATTGACGGTTATGCACGATGCACAGCAAGCCCTGAAAGTGGGTCGCGACCCACGTATGTTGCCGGAATACGAAAGATTACGCGGCGAAATCAACAAACTGAGCCACGCCTCACGCCCGGAAGTTGACTGGGAGCTGGTACACCAGATGGCCCAGCTGATTTTTGAAAAGCAGGGAGTCGATCTGCAAACGGCTATCTACTTTACCCTTGCCCGTTCGCGACTCTACGGCCTGCATGGTTTTACCGAAGGCTGCGAGTTTATGGCGAATCTGATTGTCACCCAGTGGGAAAACTTCTGGCCGCCGCAGCACCAGCAGCGGGCGCGTATCGATATGCTGGACTGGTTTATCGCCCGCGTCAGCGATGTGATCCGCCAGTACAACATCAGCCATGAAGATAAGCGTTTTATCTACCGCTGCGAGCGGGCGCTGCAGCTGATGAGTGAGAAGCTGCATAACGCCGGGCTGAGCCGGGTGCCACGCGTGGAGAATCTGATCCACTTTATCGAGGGCTACACCCATCTGTTTGACGAGTCGGAGATCGTAATTGTCTCCGATGAGCAGAATCTGCATAAGCAGGATATGCAGATCCCGCCGATGGTCTATTTCCGTCCCGACGGCGATACCGGCGATATGCCGGGTCAACAGGCGCTGCCCGCCGGCAGCATGATTATCGGGCGTGAGAAGGGCACCCTTAAACCGACGGTGCTGAAAATTGAAGCCCATAAAAAGGCGAAACCGGCCTGGTTCTGGTTTGCCGCCGGTCTGCTGACCTGTGCGCTGCCGGTGGCCGCGTTCTCCGGCTGGTCGCACTGGGATACCGCGCAAACCACCCGCACCCGCGATGCCATCAATATGCTGGAGCAGCCCGCCCGTGCGCTACCCGGCGCGCTGAACGCGAATCAGCTACGGGAAGTGCGCATTGCGCTCGGCGAGCAGACGCTGCACGAGATGGAGCCGCAGGTCACCAATGATTACCAGGCGCAGCTGGCCCGCGTCCAGCAGACCTCGCCGCTGTGGCTTTATCAGTACGCCGACGATCTGCGCCATTCGGTGCGGATACTTTATCCCGACTCGCTGGCGGTGAGCGCGATGGATACCCAGTGGCAGCAGATGATCCGCAGCCGCCAGGGCGACCATAAAAGCGAAGATGCGTGGAATGCGGCGAATCGCGGGGTCGATAATATGCAGGCGCAGCTGCTGGATCTTGAGCGTAAGCGCAAAACGGTCACCATCTCCTGGCTGAAATCCGCGCTCTATGACATCCAGAAAAATATGAACAGCGACACGCCGTTTAGCGTGCGTCTCCAGCAGCTGGAAAAACGGCGGGCGGCCAGCGATACCATCAGCGAGGCGGAAATGAACACCCTGATGGATGAGCTGAAATCGCTCAACGTGCGTATGTATAACCTGCAACAAACCCGCAAGGAGCCATGATGGCGAATGCAACATCTGCACGCTGGCTGCTGTGGCTGGGGATCGGCCTGCTCGGGGGCTGCGCGCAGCCGCAGGCACCGCTGACCGGGAAGGCGCTGGAGCAAGCGGCGGCGCAGGGCGATGTCCATGCGCAGTACATCCTGGCGCGTCAGCTGGCGGAGCGGCATGAATATCCTCGCGCCATGCAGTTGATGCAGACGGTTGGCAATAAGGGGGCGATCTCATCCGCCACGGCCTGGGAGCGCAGCGAAGCGGCGCGGCAGGTGGGCGACTGGTATCAGGCCGGGCTGGGGGAACCGCGCAACGAGCCGCTGGCCATCACCTGGTGGGAAAAAGCCTCTTCGCTGGGAAACGCCCGCGCCAGCTATCAGCTGGCTCTGCGCTGCCAGCAGCAGCACGGCGGAGAGGTGACGACCGACTGCATCGACGTCTGGGAAAAGGCTGGCGAGCAGGGCCACGGTGGGGCACAACTGGCGCTGGCAACCTGGTTTGCCCGGCATGAAGGGGCCTCGCAAAAGGCGCTATCCTGGCTGCAAAAAGCGGCGGACCAGCAGCAGCCGGAAGCGCTGTATCTGCTGGCACAGCGCTATGAAAAAGGCGATGGCGTCGATAAACGCGAGGATATGGCGGAACGCCTCTATTTACAGTCGGCGGAAAAAGGCTATCCGGCGGCCCAGCGCAGGCAGGGAGAGCGGCGAGAGGGGAAAGTGGCATTCGACTGGTATCTGAAAGCGGCCGAGGGCAACGATCCCGCCGCCCAGCGCTGGATGGCCGTCGCGCTGCTGGAAGGGAAAGGCGCACCGCGCAATGAGCCGCAGGGCATGGCCTGGCTACAGCGCGCGGTGAAGGGCGGCGATCCCCAGGCGCAGTATCTCTACAGCCAGCGACAAACCCGTGAAGAAGATCGGGAACGCTACCTTGAGCTCTCGGCGAAAGGCGATTACAGCGACGCCCAGCACGCGCTGGCCGGGATCTACATCGGCCGTGGCGAAGAGACGCGAGCGCGTAAACTGTGGGCCAGCCTGGCGCAGAAGGGCGATCCTCAGGATCGCTACGCCTATGCGGAAATGCTCCGGCTTGGGCAGGGCGGCAAAGAGGAGTTTGCCGAAGCCTTTAAACAGTACCGGCTGGCGGCGATGCAGGGGAACCGGCAGGCCCAGTACCGAATGGGCATGATGCGCCAGGAAGGAATGGGCGCCACGCGTAACCGTATTCATGCCTACGCCTGGTACTCCTTAGCCACCACCAAAGGCATGCGGGAAGCGCTGGCGGCGCTCAACGATCTTGAGGCTACCATGAAACCGGAAGAAATTGAGTCGGCGCAAAAGCTGGCGATGCTGTGGGGAAAACAGATCGCAAAGCGTAACGGCGAGGAACGGCTGTAAACCTTTTCCGATCCCGCATCCGGTTCTCGGGTGCGGATATTGCCTTTATTACGCGTCTTAATTAATAGGGTGATTAATTTGCCCTTATTTTTCGTTGTGCTTTCTGAATCTCTCTTTTTCAAAAAAATACCCCCACCTCATATTCAGGTGGTGTTTGTAAATATTCATATAAATTATATTTCGTTATTATTATTATTTTTTTGAATGTGTCCTGGATTATTCTCAAAAAAGAGATAAATGGAATTGTTAATATTTACATGGGGTGGAAAGCTTTCTATGATGCCTGTTCAGGATAGTTAACCGCACAATACCCGTCGCAAGGAGGTATTCATTTTTATATGAATCGTGCGACAAGGAGTTGCATATGCATGGAAAGCACGTCCCGCGTCTGGCCTTTTATTCTCATGACACCATGGGGCTCGGCCATATCAGACGAAATTTGTTGCTAACCGATGCGGTATTAAAAGCCGTACCGACGGCCGAGGTTTTACTCATTAATGGTGTGCGCGAGTCCGGTAATTTTTATCTACCGAAAGGCGCGGATATTATTACGCTACCCTCCTATTTTAAAAATCCGGAAGGGGATTACCTGCCACGTTCTCTGGGGGGCAGCGTGCGTCGGCTAGCTGCGCTACGTGCCAGCACCATCTGCGCCGCGCTGGAAGCCTTTTCGCCGGACATTGTGATTATCGATAACGTGCCAAACGGGGCAATGTCGGAGCTGAGAGACGTGCTGCCCCTGCTGGCCCGGAAACAAATCCAGGTGGTGTTGGGGTTGCGCGATATTATCGATGAGCCGGAGGTGGCGGAGCGCCAGTGGCACAAACTTAACAACGTCGCCACCCTGCGTGATTACTTCTCCGCCGTCTGGATCTATGGCGATCCACATTTTTATGATCTGATCCGCGCCTACGATTTTGGTGAAGCAATCCGCGATAAAACCCTCTTTCTTGGCTACCTCGATGCGCGACAGCGTCCGCGTAAACGTCTGTCGGCGGAGGAGATCGTGCCCGGCATCGACAGACCTTATTCCCTTTGCGTCGTGGGGGGAGGTCAGGACGGCTTTCAGCTGGCGTCCGATTTTGCCCGCGCCGAATTCCCGCAGGGTTGCATGGGGGTGCTGGTGACCGGCTCGATGATGCCTGTTGCAGAGCAGGAAGCCTTGAAACAGATCGCCGGCGGCCGGAACGATCTCCTGATTGTCGGCTTTGTGGCTGAACCGCTGGAGTTGCTGCGTCAGGCGCGGTCAGTGGTCGCGATGGGCGGCTATAACACCACCACCGAGATCCTCTCCTTCCATAAGCGGGCACTGATTGTTCCCCGGGTATCGCCGCGCCTGGAGCAGTGGATACGCGCTTCGCGGCTGGCGGCGCGCGGGCTGGTGACCTGTATCGCTCCTCAGGATATGTGCGTTGCGCGATTAAACACGTGGCTGCGGCAGTCAACGCTGCCGCCAGACCCGCGCGAGCAGCTCAATTTTAACGGACTGGAAGGCTTTGTAGACAATATTAAGCGCCTGTTTGAGAAGCGCGGCGTCCGGTTAAAAACATCACAAAAGGAGTGGGTGGAATGAGCCAGAATATACTGAACACCAGGCCCTATACCGGCTATGTCCTGAAGCGATATCCGCGTTTTTCTGAAACCTTCGTGGTCAATGAAATTCTGGCCCATGAGCGCGTTGGGCTTCAGATCGATATTTTCGCTTTAGGCCCGGTGGAGGAGAGCCATTTCCAGGATGGGATCTCCCGCGTTAAAGCGCCGGTCACCCGGCTGGCGGACAAGCAGCGTAATACTGAATCCCTGTGGTTGCTGCTGCAGCGGGCCTGTCGGGAGCTGCCGCACTTTGCGACGCGTCTTGCCAGAGTATCGCACCCCAACGTGCATGAGCTGGCGCAGGCGATCATGCTGGCGCTGGCGGTTAACGAGCGAGGGATCCAGCATCTTCATGCCCACTTTGCTACCCGTGCCGCCACGGTGACCCGGCTGGCGTCGCTGTTCAGCGGGGTGAGCTGGTCGTTTACCGCCCATGCGAAAGATATTTACTACCCCTATGAAACCTCGACGGATATCGAAGGCAAGCTGCGCGATGCCGCTCAGGCCATTACCGTTTCCGATTACAACCTGAGCTGGCTACGCCAGCGTTACGCTGATAGCGCCCGTCGGGCGATGCGTATTTATAACGGTATCGATCTGGCGCAGTTTCCCTGGCAGATACCGGAGGCGTGTCCACGACATATTCTGGCTGTCGGGCGGCTGGTGGAAAAAAAGGGATTTGGTGTGCTGATAGATGCCCTGCATTTGCTGCATCAGCGTGGGGAGGCGTTTCACTGCACCCTGACCGGTGATGGGCCGCTGCGCAATGCGCTGCTCGCCCATATTGCCCGGCTCGGGCTGAGCCAACAGATCACCCTGACCGGTTTGCGCCCGCAGCCGGAGGTGATCGCAACCATGCGTGAGGCGGCAATGGTGGTCGCGCCCTGCGTGGTCAGCGAGGAGGGGGATCGCGACGGATTGCCGACGGTCCTGCTGGAGGCTATGGCGCTGGGCACGCCGGTGATTTCGACTCGGGTGGCCGGAATTCCTGAACTGGTGAGCAATCTAAAAACCGGCCTGTGCATTGAGCCGAACGATCCGTATGCGTTAGCCGATGCTATCCAGTGGCTGTTTAACGACTCGTCGCTGTCGGCAGCACTCTCCGTTCAGGCCAGAGTGCGTATTGAGCGCGATTACGATATCGACAGGAACAGCGCCCGGCTGCGGGAGGTGTTTACCACCGCTGCAGTATACCCGGCGTAGTACAAGGAAGAGCTTATGAAGGTTGCGTATATCTGTGCCGATCCGGGGATCCCGGTATTTGGTCGCAAAGGCGCGTCAGTCCATATCCAGGAAGTGCTGCGTGCCCTGTTGCAGCGCGGGGCGGAAGTGACGCTATTCACCCAGCGACTGGGGGAGGCGGTGCCGGAAGCCTTTCAGGCGTTGACCGTTCATTCGCTGGCGGCCCTGCCTTCGGGTAAAGACGCCGAAGCGCGTGCCCGTGCGGCGCTGGCGGCCAATCCGATGCTTATTTCACAACTTAACGATGCAGGTCCCTTCGATCTGGTTTACGAGCGCTACTCTTTGTGGAGCCATGCGGGGATGACCTATGCCCGGGAGGCGGGCTGTCGCAGCGTACTGGAGGTCAACGCCCCGCTGATCGATGAGCAGCGAACCTGGCGTGAACTGCCCTTTGAAACCGAAGCAGAAGAGGTGCTCCGTCAGGCGCTGGAGGCGGCCGGGACGATCATTGCCGTATCGCCGGGCGTGAAGACCTGGCTTAATGGCTATCCGCAAACCGGCGACCGCGTCCATGTGGTCGCCAACGGCGTAAACCTCCAGCGCTTTAGCGGCCTGACACGACGCGAGGCGACGATACCCACCGTCGGTTTTCTTGGGACGTTAAAGCCCTGGCACGGCGTGCAGACGCTGACCGCCGCTTTTGCGCTGCTGCACCAGCGCGGGCGCCGGGTTCGACTGTCGATTGTCGGAGACGGGCCAGAGTACGCCACGATACACCGCTGGCTGGAAGAGCGCGGCCTGCTGGACGCGACCCACTTTGCCGGTGCGGTGTCGCCGGACGCGGTGCCTGTTCTGCTGGCGGAGATGGATATCGGCGTGGCGCCCTATCCGCAGATGGCAGGGTTCTATTTCTCGCCGCTGAAAATTTACGAATATATGGCGGCGGGCGTGGCGGTGATTGCCTCTCACACCGGCCACCTGGCGGAGGTGGTTAGCGACGAATGTACCGGGCTGCTGGTGCCGCCGGATGATCCGCAGGTGCTGTGCGAGGCTATTGAACGTTTGCTGGATGACGACGCCCTTCGCCAGAGGCTGGGCAGCGCCGGTCGCCAGCAGGTGGCGAGCGAACACAGCTGGGATCGCGTGGTTGCGCATATTCTTCAGCTGGCCGGGCTGCAGTGAGGCGTCGATGACAACCCCCGATCAACGTCTGATTCACACCTTCTGGCCCTATATCCGTAGGCAGCGTCGGCTGATTAGCGGCTCCTTTGCCACCCTGATGTTGGCAACGTTGCTGCGCCTGCTTGAGCCCTGGCCGCTCTCCTTCGCTATCGACCTGATTATGGCCGAGATGGCCGACAAGAAAATGTCCCCCCGGCTGCCAGGCACCGAAAGCTGGGGGATTGAGACCTGGCTGTGGGCCTGCGCCATTAGCGTGATTGCCATCGCCACGCTGAAGGCGGCCATCAGCTATCTCAGCACCATCGGGTTGGCTATCGCCGGAAGCAGGGTGATGAGCGAGGTACGACGGGATCTCTTCACCCATCTGCTGCGGCTGCCGCTGGCGTTTCATCGCCAGGCCAGAGTCGGGGATCTTGCCCTGCGTCTGAGCAACGATATCGGCATGCTGCGCGAGGTGACCGTCACCGCCATGATGCCGCTGCTGTCGAGCATTGTGATGTTGCTGGGGATGTTTGGCGTCATGCTCTATATCGACTGGGATCTCACCCTTATTGCCCTGCTGCCGATCCCCGTTTTGCTATGGAGTACGCGTAAATCAGGGCGAAAAATCCGCGATGTCAGCCGGGCCCAGCGTAAACGTGAAGGCAAACTGGCGGCGAAGGCGACGGAGTATATGGGCGGTATTGCGACTGTACAGGCGCTATCGCTGGAGGAGGCGACCCGCAAAAGCTTCAGCGGGGATGATACCCGCAGTATGCAGCAGAACGTTGAGGTTAAACGTTTGTCCGCCGGGCTGGAGCGCCGGGTTGAGCTGCTAATCGCCTTTGCCACCGCCATTGTGCTGCTGGATGGCACCCGCGATGTGCTGGACGGCAGCATGACACCGGGCAACCTATTGATCTTCCTATCCTATCTGAAAAATGCCTTTCGGCCCATTCGCGAGTATGCCAAATACACCGGGCGGCTGGCGAAAGCCCTGACCGCCGGGGAGCGGATCACTGACCTGATGGCGCAACAACCGGCCAGGGTTGACCGCCCCGACGCCGTGATGCTGGGCACCGCCACACCAGCCATCCGCTGGCAGGACGTCTGCTTTTCCTATCAGGATGTGCTCGGGAAAGGCGGCGTGCTGGGCGGGGTCAGCTTTGATATTCCCGCCGGGCACTCCGTGACGATTGTCGGGCCGTCGGGGGCCGGGAAGTCTACCCTGAGCAGTCTGCTGCTTCGGCTCTACTCGCCTGATTCCGGGCAGATCCTGATCGATGGCAAGGATATCAGCCACTATACCACCTGTAGCATTCGCCAGCAGACCGCCTACGTTCCGCAGGAAA
Organism: Enterobacteriaceae bacterium; assembly: GCA_035277345.1. Lineage (GTDB taxonomy): Bacteria > Pseudomonadota > Gammaproteobacteria > Enterobacterales > Enterobacteriaceae > BIGb0383. Next base: position 18,212 of record DATEKR010000356.1, on the reverse strand, counting down.
ACCTGCTGTTCGGCGTCACCGTTCGGGAAAACATACTGCTCGCCGCGCAGGCCGGGGTGAGCGAAGAGGCGATGTTTGCCGCCGCCAGGCTGGCCAACGCCCACGACTTTATTCTGGCGCTGCCGCAGGGCTATGACACAGTGATTAGCGAGCGCGGCAGCTCCCTGTCCGGCGGCCAGCGCCAGCGTATCGCCATCGCCAGGGCGGCCATTCGCAATAGCCCGATTCTGGTGCTCGATGAGCCCAGCGTGGGACTGGACAGCCATAACGAGCACCTGGTCATTGAAGCGCTGCTGCGTCTGATGCGCGCCAGAACAACGCTTGTGATCACGCACAATCTGGCTTTTGCCGCCCGAACCGACCATATCGTCTTGCTCGAACAGGGGCGCATCGCCGAACAGGGAAGCCATGAGGTGTTGCTGGCGCTCAACGGCCACTACGCCGGGATGTGGCGTTTACAGCAGCACTCACAGGACGTGGAGCAAAAACAAGATGAATACGCATGATGCCGATATCGTTGCCCGGGACCGGGCGCTGCCGGGGCTGAACCTGCTGCTGGATGCTGAAGCTCTGTTGGCTGCTTTGCGCACGCTGCCTTCGCTTGACCGTCTGTGTGAGGTCAGCGTGACCTACCTGCGCTATAAGCCGGGGACCAGCTGCGTTGCGGGGCTGTTGCTACACCTCAACGACGGCGGGACGCGGCGTTACTTTGCCAAAGCGCTGACCGTTGCACGTTTTCAGCAGTCCTGGCAGCACCCTAAGCGCCAGGCGCTGGTTGCTGCGGGCGATCCCCGTGCGCCGCTGGCGCTACACGATAAGGCGGTGATGCTGCAGCACCCGGCGTTCGATCGTGGCATTCGTTATCTCTCCCTGCTGGAGGATGACGCTCGCCTTGCTCTGTTCGGTGAACTGTTGCCTGACGAACCGGATCTGCCTGCTCTGGAGTGGCGCTTTCTGCGCTACAAGCCGGAGCGTCGGGCGGTTATCGCCCTTTCACGACGAGGCGTGCCGCTGGGTGTTCTGCGCATTGCCAGCAAAAATGAATACGGACAGATTTTGCAGGGGAGCGCAGTGGGCGCGGCGCTGGGGCATATTTCCCTGGCTGCCTGTAAAGGCAATAGGCGGATGCTGATGACCTGCTGGCTGGAGGGGGCAAGTCTGGGACCGGAGGATGGCGGATGTCTGGCACCGGAGATGATGTCCGCCGCTGGTGTGGCGTTGGCGCAGCTGCATCAGGTGCCGTTTTCCCTGCCGGTGGTTCAGCGGGTAGAGGAAGATATCCAGGCCATGTGGCAAGTATTTAACGCGCTTGAGACGATCCTGCCCGCATCGACCACGCGCTTTCAGCATCTCGCCCGGCGCATTGCCCGCTCGCTTACCAAATATCCCAGAGAATCGGTCCCGATCCACGGGGATTTTTCCGCCGACCAACTGATTAAGCCTGCCGACGGCGGTCCTCTGCGGATCATCGACTGGGATCGCTGCGCCTGCGGCAATCCGCTGGTGGATCTGGGCAGCTTTCTCGCCCGGCTGGAGATGCAGACCATTGTTGGGTTGATCACCCCACGACAGGCCAGCGAGGCGATGCTGGCTTTTCTGAGCGGCTACCGGTCACAGCGGGCAGTGGATAGCCGGGGACTGCTCTGGTACAGCGCCCGGGCGCTGCTGTGCCTGGCTGCCGAGCCGTTTCGGCGGCGGGTTGCCGACTGGCCGCAGCAGGTCGAGCGGCTCCTGACCCGCGTCAACCAGCGGGTCGATGAGGCAGAAACGCTTAGTCGCAGTGAGGCCTCGATGGATACGCGCCTGGCGGCTCTCTGCGATCCGCTGAAAATCGGTCCGCCGCTGCTTGCCGCGCTGAACTTACCTTCCGGGTATCCGCTGCCGCGCTGTCGGCTACTGCGCCATAAGCCGGGGCGACGGGCGCTGGTGGAGTTTCAGCTGTCGCCGTCTGAGGCGGTGCTGGGGAAATACCGCCATAAAGGGATGGATCGACACGGCTATCAGTGTCAGATGGCTCTGTGGCGGGACGGCTTCTGTGCTCCGGCATCCGTAGTCGTCCCGGAGCCGCTGGGGCCGCTGCCGGAGTGGCAGCTCTGGCTTCAGGAGAAGCGTGATGCCGAACCGATGACGGCGCTGCTGCGCCCGGATAACCCGGATCTCGCTCGCTCTGGCGCACTGGTCGGGGAGGCGCTGGCGGCGGTGCAGCAGAGCGGCAAACTAAAAGCGGTGGCGGCGGCGAAGCGCTGGCGGCTCAGCGATGAGCTGGCGGTGCTGGCTCGCGGTCTGGAGAAGGTGGCGGGACTCTATCCCCACTGGCAATCCCGGCTGGCGGCGGTGCTGGCCGATTGTACAGCGCTGGCGCAGACTCTGGAGGGCGAGGTGCCTGGCTGTGCCCATCGGGATTTTTATCCCGACCAGGTGATGCTCAGCCGGGATCGCCCTGACCAGCTGGTGCTGCTTGATTTTGATCTTTGCTGCTTGAGTTTCCCGGCGCTGGATGCGGGTAACTATCTGGCCCATGTCCGGGAACTGGCCCTGCGTCGCGACCAGAATATCAATGCGCTGATACTCCATGAGCAGGCGTTTACGCAGGCCTGGCTGGTGAACTCGCCGGGGATATCGCCGACGTCGGTGCATCAATTCGCCACGCTGTCGCTGGTGCGACATATTTTTCTCAGCACCCAGTTTGCTGAGCGCACCCATACCACGACCTCGCTACTTGAGGTGTGTGAACAGCAACTGCGGCACTGCTTCAATGCGCATAACGACAGGGAGATAGGATTATGATGCGTCACGTTATGATTATGCTGGCAGGGTTTAGCCTGTTACCGATGGCCGGTTTTGCCGGGACGGCCGATGCGTCCTCAGACCCGGTGTTTCCGGTGACCTTTGAGGGCACGGCCAAAATAGAGGCCGTTAACCTGCGCAATAAAAATCTGCGGGCAGGCGATAAGCGTGAAAACGAGCTGGAGCTTGAACCGCTGCTGCGGTTTGACATCAGAGTCATGCCGGACAGCCCGGTGTATGGTCGGGCCGAACTGGAGTGGAAGCGCCAGACCAAACGGGAATCGGGCGAGCGGCCGGAGAAGCAGACCCGGCTGGAGGTGAACCAGGCGTATATCGGCCTGAAAAACGATCTGATCCCAGACACGCGGGTGAAAATGGGGCGCTGGTTGTATCGCGACGAGCGCGAGTGGCTGGTGGATGAAAACCTGGATGGCGCCTGGATACACTGGCGAAACGCGGCGTGGTCGGCGGATGCTTTTGCCGGACGGGTTAATTTCTGGCAGAAAGATCTGATGGACAGTACCACCCGCAATACCCAGTCGGTCAATATCATGGGGCTGCTGGCGCGTTACCAGGTGGCGAAACGCTGGCGCGTGGGAGCCTATGGGGTGGTGCAGAATAACGTCAGCGATGACAGTTTCCGTCTGGGTAACTTTGGCCTTCGTTCGCATAACGCCAGGGATGAGCGTCTGCAGCACTGGCTGGAGATTGGCATAGCGGAAGGGAATCAACAGGGTGAACGCATTCGCGGCTACGCGCTGGATATGGGCGGCACCCTTATCTTCCCCATCGAAAACCTGAAGCCCCGGTTGACGCTGGGCTATGCCGTCGGTTCGGAAAACTATCGTCAGACTGGGTTGCAGTCTAACGAGGCGAAATTCGGCGGCGAGACCAAATTTAAGATCTACGGTGAAACCCTGAACCCGAACCTGGCGAACCTGCAGGTGTTGACCCTGGGATTGGGGGCCAGTATTGGCGATGCCTCAACCCTGGATCTGATTTACCACGACTACAGCCAGTTCAGGCTGGGGGCGCTGTCGGAGGACGATATGGCACTGCGTCCTCGCTACGACAGGCAAAACGGCCGCCGCCTGGGCTACGGCCTCGATCTGATTTACGGCTGGGAGCCGCTGGAGAACCTCAAGCTGGAGAGCAAGCTGGGGACGTTTACTCCCTCATCACGCTTTGCCGCAGGCTCAAAAAGCAGCAGCCCGCGCAGCCAGCCTGCTTATAGCGCCGCCGTGGAGCTGGACGTCTCATTTTAACGTGCTATCCGCGAACAGCCGGGTCACATCGCCCCCGAGACGGGTATATTGCAACGGTCTCAGGCGTTCAATACGCTGGTGTAGTGCACTATCGCAGGTATAGAGGCTGCACCAGCCCTCAAGCCAGGCGAGGTTGCCGGGCTTGCCGATAAAGTCGATATCCTGTTGCTCTCCGGCCCGGTCGGTAAAGGCCTGCGGATTATCCAGAGATTGAATAATCTGCCTGCCGAGCCGATACAGCCCGTCATCTTTCCTGCGGGTCACATCCACGCCGTTAGCGCGAGCAAACAGGGCAATCGCCACCAGCGGCTGAATGGCGTAGTTATGGTATGAAAACGCCCGCTGCCTACGGCGCAGTTCGTTCTCCAGAAAACCCTCGCCGTCGACCTGGGAAATCGCCGTGCGATAAATCGCCATCGCATGGCCAAACAGATCCTGCCGCTGAGTCACTACCGCGCTGGACATCAGCGCCCAGGCCGCCCAGTAGCTGTGGTTATTGACTTTTTTCAGCGGCAAATCCGCCCAATCCTTCACCGTCAAATCCGCCAGCCGCCCCAGCCATTGCTCTGTCGCCCGCGCCTGCTGCGGCATTGCCTTCAGCGGCTGCGTCGGGGCGTACTGTAGCTGTAGCCACGCGGAGGAGAGGCTGGCGAGCGCCCACTTACGCATCGATTTCCCGGTATGGTTGACCGCCTCTCCGGTCAGCGCATCTGCCTGCGCCCAGGTGTTCATCACCTCCGCCACGCAGGCCACGTGGCGCACATCGCCATCCCGCTGATAGCGGGTCGTTTCCTGCACGACCTGCTTCTCAAGCTGTGTAATCTGCCGGGTGCCTTCGCGGAACGCCCGGTCGGCTTCAGGATTCAATGTTGCTCTGGCGCTGTCGGATCCCTCGTATTTACTGTGAAAATCCAGCGGGCCGGTAAAGGGCGCAGGCGCATCGGGGCAGGTAAATTTCGTCTTTAGCGTCGCGCCCGCCTGCGGAGGCAGAGAGAAGCCTGCGGGAGGATGCAGCGATGGGGCGGCCTGAGCGGCGGTGAAGGTTGTCAGGCTCAGCATGAGAAACAGGCGTTTAAGAAGTACCATGCTGTCAAGGTTCTCCGGGCTGAAGAGTATCAATCAACAATAAAGAGTTTCGCCCCCGCCGGGGTCGATGAGCGGTGTGCTTCGGCATTGTCGGCAACCTGATAGCTGGTGCCGGGCGTCAGTACAAAAGTCCGGCCATCTTCGAGTTCGGTATGGAGTTCTCCTTCAAGGCAAAAAAGGATATGCCCCTTCGAACACCAGTGGTCCGCCATATAGCCCGGCGAATACTCAACGATTCGGACCCGAATATCATTGAACTGTGCGGTTTGCCATAAGGCATAGCCCTGTTCACCGGGATGCTTTACCGCTTCGATACTGCTCCAGTCCGTTATGCCAAAAGGAATGTTGTTGATATTCATCTCGTTGCCTGTGAGTTTGCTGGTAAGTGATTACTTATAAGGCAAGTTGAGCAAGCTTTTCAACTGCCCCACCGAAAACGCCAACGGCAGCGAAGATAATGGTCCTGCGGGTATATGCTTTTTATGGAATTTAAAATCAATTTTTATTCTTTTACAGGCATAAGACCTCCCTTTTAGAGTAGCGAACAATTGCCGTATATAGCCTCATGTTATCGATAAGGGACTCTGGGAATGGAAAAAAATCATCCGCAGGTTAAGACGCTCGCCGCAGGATTACTCTCATTACTTTTTGCATTCAACCCCGGAGCGTATGCTGCGCAAACCGGTGAAAAACCGATCTCTGGCGGTATTCTGAGTGTGGGTCTGGGCAGCGATACGCCGATTATCGACCCGCATATAACGGCCTACGGCGTTACTGCGCTGATTGCGCGTAATGTGGTGGATTCACTGGTAGGGCAGGCGGAGGATAACCGCTTTACGCCCTGGCTGGCGGAAAGCTGGAAAATTAACGACAACAACACCGAATACACTTTTCATCTCCGTAAAGACGTGACGTTCAGCGACGGTACCCGGCTGGATGCGGAGGCGGTGAAATACAATATCGAGCGTATTCTCGATCCGAAAACGACCTCCAGCTACGCGAAATCACTGTTAGGCCCTGTCGACAAGATATCGACGCCGGATGACTATACGATTGTGCTCCACTACAGTTCACCGTTTGCGGCTCTGTTACAGGGCCTGAGCCTGCCGTATCTGGGTATTCAGTCGCCGACGTATCTGAAGAAAACACCAAACACCAGTACCACCGTCGTGGGTTCCGGGCCGTTTATTCTTGATTCCTTTGTGAAAGGCAGCGGTAGTAAGCTGACGAAACGCCCTGATTACAACTGGGGACCGGGTTATGCCAGACACACTGGCCCGGCTTATCTGGATGGTCTGGTGTTCAAATATCTGCCGGAAGCGTCGGTTCGCCTTGGCGCGCTGAGCAGCGGTCAGATTCAGGCGATCGACGCTGTGCCGCCCGCCAATTTCGCGACGGTGAAGCGCAATCCGAAGCTGGAAGTGCTCACCTATGAGAACCCGGGCGTTAACCGCGTACTCTATCTCAACACCACCAAAGGCCCTTTCCAGGATGTCGCGGTGCGTAAAGCATTCCAGAGCGCGGTGGATACAAAGGCGGTGGTCAAAGTTTCCTTCTTCGGTACGCAGAAAGCCGCCGATAACGTTCTCGGCCCGGCCACGCTGTACTACGATCCGCACGTTGCGTCCCGCTGGGGCTTTGATGTCAAAAAAGCCAATGAGCTGCTGGATAACGCAGGCTGGAAACAGAAAGACGGCGAGGGCTTTCGTACTAAAGATGGCAAGCGCCTGAGCGTCAGTTTCGTCTACGCCACCACCAACGTTGAGGCTGCGGATGTCGCGCTATTCCAGGCGGTGCAATATCAGGTGAAGCAGGCAGGATTCGACGTCCAGCTGACGCCGGTCGATGCAGGTGAATTCACCACGCGTACCAATGCCAATGAATACGATATTGCCTCTAACTTCTTCGTGCGTGCTGAACCGGATATTCTGCGTACCGTTTTCGATTCTGCTTATACGCCCCCGAACGGCAACAACTTTACGCGTATTAGCGTGCTGGATGACAAGCTGAGAAAAGCCATCGGCGCGGGTGAAGCCGAACGTAAACAGCTTTATAGCGAAATACAGCGTGAAGTCATCGACCAGGCGTATGTTGTGCCGCTGTACATTCCCGCCTACCAGCTCGGCCTCTCCAGACAGGTACAGGGCATAAGCTGGGCCACCAACGCAAAACCGAACTTCTATGATGTCTGGATTAAACGTTAATCTGAACGCGTTAAGTAAACGTCTCTTCACCATTCTGGCTGTGCTCTGGGGCGCAGCCACATTGACGTTTATTGCCGTCAAACTGATCCCGGGCGATCCGGTCGCCATTCTTAGCGGCGGCGACAGCGTGGTGGATGAAGCCTATCGCGCCGTACTCATTAAACAGTTCGGGCTCGATCAACCTCTGTGGGTGCAATATCTGCGCTACTGCTGGCAGGCGCTACAGGGTGATTTTGGCGTCAGCTATCTCTATCGTCTGCCCGTCGGCAGTGTGATTAGCGATGCGATGTATGAAACCCTGCCGCTGGCACTCGGCGGTTTGATTCTGGCACTGCTCCTTGCTATTACCAGCGCGCTGCTGACTGCAGGCCGCTACGGCGTGCTGCGTACCAGCGTATCCTGGCTGGAACTGACGCTGCTGAGTACGCCGGTCTACTGGATTGGGATCGTGCTGCTGAGCGTATTCAGCTTTCGTCTGCAATGGTTCCCGGTCACCGGCAATGACGGGGTGATGTCGCTGGTGCTGCCGGTCGTCACGCTGAGTCTGCCGATTGCCGCTATTCTGAGCCAGGTGCTGCGCGACGGTCTGGAAGATGCGCTCTCCCAACCGTTCTCACTCACCGTGCGCACGCGTGGCGTTAGCGAAATCCGACTACGTTTCCGCCACGGCTTGCGCCACGCGGCGCTGGCAGTCTCAACGCTGACCGGCACGCTGCTGGCTGGCGTACTTGGCGGCTCCGTGCTGACCGAAACTGTCTTTGGTCGCGCAGGTATCGGACAGGTCACGCTGAGCGCGATTGAAAATCGCGACATGCCGCTGGTGCTGGGCGTCGTTATGCTGTCCGCGCTCCTGTTCGTCATCATCAACCTGCTGGTGGATGCGCTGTATCTCATCATCGATCCCCGTTTACGTAAGAGGGCCAGCGCCCATGAGCAGTGAACCTGTGCTCTTTACTCGAGCGCCATTAAGAAAAACTTATTGCCGGTTGTGGCTGAACGCAGGGACGCTGGTGCCTGTCGCTATCGTTTTTCTGCTGGCGCTGGCGGCCTTTTTTCCCGCGTTGTTTACCAGCCGTACCGCCGACGAAATGGATATGGGCGCGGTATTCCAGCCACCGACCAGCACTTACTGGTTCGGCACCGATCAGCTGGGGCGCGACATTTTTTCCCGCATAATTTATGGCACCTCTCTGTCGCTCGGGATTGGCGTCGGCGCGATGCTGATCGCCTGCTTCGGTGGCGTGCTGTTTGGCACCCTGTCGGTGCTCGCGCCGCTGCGCATCCGTCAGGTTCTGGTGCGTCTGCTGGACATCATGCTGGCGTTTCCCGACCTGCTGCTGGCGCTGCTGGTGATCGCCGTACTGGGACGCGGCCCGGAAAATACCATGCTGGCCGTGGGCCTGGCGGGGATTGCTGGCTATGCACGTTTGATCCGCTCTCAGGTACTGCAGGTCAGGCTATCAGGCTATGTTGAGCACGCGATTGCGCTGGGTGAACACCCGCTGTATATCGTTTTTCATCATATCATTCCCAATACGCTGCGCCCTCTGCTGATTGTCGCCACCATTGGCGTTGGTCATGCGGTGCTGTCCGCCTCGGCGCTGAGTTTTCTGGGGCTGGGCGTGGTCCCACCGACCGCCGAATGGGGGGCGCTACTGGCTGACGGACGTAACTTCCTTGATATCGCGCCCTGGGTTAGCCTGCTGCCTGCCAGTATCGTCGCGCTGTCGGTCATTTCCATCACGCTGCTGGGGCGTCGTTTACAGGCCATTCTGGCAAAAGGGGAGGCACGATGAGCCTGAATTCAGAGGCGTCTGCAAAAGTGCCGCTGCTGCGCGTAGACGGCCTGAGTGTTACCTTTCCTGGTCCTTCCGGCCCTGTTCGTTCGGTTAAAAACCTCTCTTTTCAGGTAAATGCCGGAGAAATTCTGGCGCTGGTCGGCGAATCAGGCTCAGGGAAATCCGTCACCGCTCGCACGCTGGTGGGTCTGGCCGGTGAAAATGCCGGGGTACAGGCAAAGGCGATTGAGCTCACGCGCCATGACGGTAGCCTGTGTGACTTACGCTTTCTGACCGACCGGGACTGGCGAAGAATTCGTGGCCGTGAAATTGGTTTTGTTTTACAAGATGCGCTGGTGTCCCTCGACCCGCTGCGCAAGATCGGGCAGGAAGTCGCCGAACCTATTCTGACCCACCGCCTGTTGCCTCGCCAGCAGATCCCCGCACGCGTCGCCGAACTCCTGACGAAGGCGGGTATTTCCGATCCCGAGCATCGTGCGGCCCAGTATCCGCATGAACTGTCGGGCGGGCTGCGTCAGCGCGCGCTAATCGCTTCCGCGCTGGCGTCAGGCCCACAGCTGCTGATTGCCGATGAACCGACGACCGCCCTGGATGCTACGGTGCAAAAGCAGGTACTGAAGGTTTTCACGGCGTTGGCGCAGGCAGGACATGGCGTGCTGTTGATCACCCACGATCTTGCCGTCGTCGCAGAGGTCGCGGATCGCGTCATCGTTATGCAGCAAGGGTCGCTGGTAGAAGGCGGTGAGACGCAGCAGATCCTCTCCGCGCCGACGCATTCCTACACCCGCAGGCTGCTGGCGGCGATACCCACCGCCTCCACGCGAGGGAAGTGGCTGGCCGGCTCCGACCCGTTCCCGAGCGGCATTGCGGTGTCATCCGCTTCTCCGGCAGCGGATCGCGCCAGCACCGATGATGCCATTGCACTCACCGTGGATCGGATTGTGGTGTCGTTCAGGCGCCCGGACGGCAGCCAGATGCAGGCCGTCAATCAGGTCTCTCTGCAGATTAAGCGCGGCGAAACCCTGGGTATCGTCGGGGAATCGGGTTCGGGGAAAACTACGCTGGGCAAAGTTATTCTGGCGCTGCAAAAGCCGGATAGCGGCGAAGTCCGACTCGCGGACAATGCCTGGAGCACATTAACAGAGCGTGAACGCCGACCACTGCGTGCACGTATGCAGACGATCACCCAGGATCCGCTTAGCTCGTTCGATCCGCAATTTACCGTCGCGCAGATCCTGCGCCAGCCGCTGCGTTTGCGTCGCGATTTAAGCGACGCAGAGCAACAGCAGCGCATTCTGACATTGCTGGAACAGGTCGGCTTAACGCCTGACCTGCTGAGCCGCCGTCCAGGAGCACTGTCCGGGGGGCAACGTCAGCGCGTTTCCATCGCGCAGGCGCTGGCTTCAGAACCCGAGATTTTGATCTGTGACGAACCGGTATCGGCACTGGACGTTACCACCCAGGCACAGGTACTGGATTTGCTGGTGGCCTTGCAGCGTCAACTGGGGCTGACAATGCTGTTCATCTCCCACGACCTGGGCGTCGTACAGCACATGAGCCACCGCATCGCGGTCATGAAAGATGGCGATATCGTCGAAACAGGGCCAGTCGGGCAGATCTTCAGTCAGCCGCAGCATCCTTACACGCGGCTGTTGCTTTCGACGGTGGGGGAATAGCGATCGCGACGGCTGGCCGTAACCGCAGGGCGTATTGAATAGATAGACCCGTCCCGATTCGAACGACATTATCGCCTGGTTCCCTCAATGCACGGGATGTCGTTGGTTAGATAATGTGTAATATTTCAATTGGTTATCTGGGTATCGGCGGCCTCTGACTGAGCAGCTGACCTATCATGTCCGAGCGGATAGTCATGATGTTTAATCGCTTAGTGAATAGGTAGATGAATAGACAGGCTATCAGTTAAATTCTAACCAGCCACTTTCTGGAGAAGCTGTAAGCACACCCACTTTGGTTCCATGCATTTTTTGAAGGGACAAAAAGGGGACACTGACCGCAGAAATGAAAAAGCCACTTAGTAAATAAGTGGCTTTTTCATATGATTTTAAAGCTAAAATTTGGTGGCCCCTGCTGGACTTGAACCAGCGACCAAGCGATTATGAGTCGCCTGCTCTAACCACTGAGCTAAGGGGCCGTGGCGCAGAATTATAAAGTAACTCACCGCCGCAATCCAGCCGAAATCAACTGCCTGCCGATTTTATAAACAAATGATTATCAATCCCTTATACTGCTACTCTGTGGCATAACCATGGATAATCTATGATTAACGATATTCTTGCTCCGGGGCTGCGGGTGGTGTTTTGCGGCATCAATCCGGGGAAATCATCGGCGCATACGGGGTTCCACTTTGCCCACCCGGGGAACCGTTTCTGGAAGGTTATCCATCAGGCCGGGTTTACCGAGCGTTTGCTGAAGCCGGAAGAGGAGCTGATGCTGCTGGATACGCGCTGCGGTATTACCATGCTGGTAGAGCGTCCGACGGTGCAGGCAAGTGAAGTCGGGCTGCAGGAGCTGCGCAGCGGCGGGCGGGAGCTGATCCGCAAGATTGAGGATTATCAGCCTGCGGCGCTGGCGGTACTGGGCAAGCAGGCGTTTGAGCAGGCATTCAGCCAGCGTGGCGTTAAGTGGGGCCGTCAGACGGTGACCATCGGCGGAACGCAGGTGTGGGTGCTGCCCAATCCCAGCGGGCTAAACAGGGCGACGCTGGATAAGCTGGTTGAATCCTATCGGGAGCTGGATGAGGCTCTGGCAACGAGGGGATTCTAGCGGGATAAGAAAGTAAAAAAGCGCCCATCAAGGGCGCTTTCAGCGTTTAGTTCACTGCTCAGACGATTAATCGTCCAGGAAGCTACGCAGCACTTCAGAGCGGCTCGGGTGACGCAGTTTACGCAGCGCCTTCGCCTCGATCTGACGGATACGTTCGCGGGTAACGTCGAACTGTTTACCCACTTCTTCCAGCGTATGGTCGGTGTTCATATCGATACCGAAGCGCATACGCAGTACTTTCGCTTCACGGGCGGTCAGGCCAGCCAGCACGTCGTGGGTAGCGGCACGCAGGCTCTCGGTGGTGGCAGAGTCCAGCGGCAGCTCGAGGGTGGTATCCTCGATGAAGTCACCCAGATGCGAATCTTCATCATCACCAATCGGTGTTTCCATGGAGATTGGCTCTTTGGCGATTTTCAGCACCTTACGGATTTTGTCTTCCGGCATCAGCATGCGCTCGGCCAGCTCTTCCGGCGTCGGCTCGCGACCCATTTCCTGCAGCATCTGGCGGGAGATACGGTTGAGCTTGTTGATGGTCTCAATCATATGCACCGGAATACGGATGGTGCGCGCCTGATCCGCGATGGAGCGGGTGATCGCCTGACGGATCCACCAGGTTGCATAGGTGGAGAACTTGTAACCGCGACGGTATTCAAACTTATCTACCGCTTTCATCAGACCGATGTTGCCTTCCTGAATCAGATCGAGGAACTGCAGACCACGGTTGGTGTACTTTTTGGCAATAGAGATAACCAGACGCAGGTTCGCCTCAACCATCTCTTTCTTCGCACGGCGGGCTTTCGCTTCGCCAATGGACATACGACGGTTGATGTCTTTGACCTGTTCGATGGTCAGGCCGGTCTCTTCTTCAATCTGCTGCAGCTTCATCAGGCCGCGATGCACGTCTTCAGAGACATCGTTCAGTTTTTCCGACCAGGGTTTGCCCATCGCAATGGCTGCGTTGAACCAGGTTTCGCTGGTTTCGTTGCCGGTGAACAGGGTGATGAAGTTTTTCTTCGGCATTTTGCACTGCTCAACGCACAGCTTCATGATGATGCGTTCCTGAGTACGGACGCGATCCATCATGACGCGCATGCTGTTGACCAGATAGTCAAACTGCTTCGGCACCAGGCGGAACTGTTTGAAGACTTCAGACAGCTTCAGGATCTCTTCCTGCGCGGCGGCGTGGCTGCGGCCTTTCGCTTTGATGACGTCACGGGTGACTTCATACTGGGTACGCAGTTCGCCAAATTTCTCACGCGCCAGCTCAGGATCGATGCTGTTGTCATCGTCGCTGTCGTCTTCGTCTTCATCTTCGTCGTCATCATCGTCCATCTCTTCACTGGACAATTCAGAGCCGACGTTGGTCGCGGTCGGGGCCAGATCTTCTTCCGCATTCGGATCAACGAAACCGGTGATCAGGTCGGACAGACGCGCTTCGGCCGCTTCGACGCGATCGTACTGCTCAAGCAGATAGGTGATCGCTTCCGGGTATTCGGCAACGGAGCTCTGGACCTGGTTGATCCCGTCTTCGATACGTTTGGCGATGTTGATTTCGCCTTCGCGGGTCAGCAGTTCAACCGTGCCCATTTCACGCATATACATGCGAACCGGGTCGGTGGTACGCCCGATTTCAGATTCAACGCTGGACAGTACCTGCGCGGCCGCTTCGGCAGCGTCTTCGTCGGTGTCGCTGCTGTTTTCGTTCAGCATCAGATCATCGGCATCGGGCGCTTCTTCCACAACCTGGATGCCCATGTCGTTGATCATCTGGATGATGTCTTCGATCTGATCGGAGTCGACGATATCTTCCGGCAGATGGTCATTGACCTCGGCATAGGTCAGATAGCCTTGCTCCTTACCACGGGTGACGAGAAGCTTCAGCTGTGACTGCGGGTTTTGCTCCATAAGACGGTATCCACACTTAATTCATGAGGTTGGTGTCGGTCGGCGAAACAAAGCCGCCAACATAATACACGTCATCTTTCAGGCTGCTTGTTGCTGGCCGTTATCGCCCGTAGGCGACCTGAACGATGTTGTGTATGCACAAATGAGGGTCTACTTATATTTTTGCCGCGCCCCTCAATGCGGCTGTCGGGATCTACCCGAACGATTATCGGCACTTAAGCCGTTTAAATTCACTTTTTTGCCAGTTCCTGACTTATCGTCCAGAGTTCCCGGCGTTCTTCACTGCTTAAACCCTGTGTGCGATCGAGAGCAATCAACTCTTCCTGTCGCAGTTCAAGCATTGAATCAAACATATGGTTGAGCGAGTCGGTGAACGTTTTTTCAGCGATGTCCTTATCTGCTATATCGTCCCACATCGACAGTTTTTCAAGGGTCGCGACTTCATTTGTGCCGCGATACTGCTCCAGCAGCTGGCCGGTGGTCAGGCCCGGCTGTGACAGACAAGTGTTGACCAGTTCGGCGAATAAGCCAAGTCCGGGCAGCTTATTCTGGTCCAGCCCGTTGAGCGGCGGCACTTGAGGCGCCAGCTCCGGGTTTTGTACCAGCAGTCCAATCAGTATACGCATGGTCGTGCGTTTTAGCTGTGGAGTGGCTTTCACCGCCGTATTGTCTGCCTGCTTCGGCATCAGCTTTTCCAGCTGGCTGTCATCCAGAATCCCCAGCTTTTTGCCGAGATCCTGGCGCAGATAAATGCGCAGCGTTTCGCCGGGAACCTGCGTAATCAGCGGCAGGGCAAGGGTGCTGAGACGCGCCCGTCCGTCCGGTGTACTCAGGTCTACCTGCGGCATCAGGCTGTTAAACAAAAACGTGGAGAGCGGCTGAGCCTGCTCCATCCGCGCTTCAAACGCGTCCTTGCCCTCTTTGCGGACAAGCGTGTCCGGGTCTTCACCATCGGGCAGAAACATAAAGCGCAGCTGACGGCCATCGGTCATATACGGCAGCGCCGTTTCCAGCGCGCGCCATGCGGCGTCGCGGCCTGCCCGGTCGCCGTCGTAACAGCAGATGACGTTATTGGTCACCCGGAACAGCAGCTGAATATGGTCCGCCGTGGTGGAGGTGCCCAGCGAGGCGACGGCATAGTTAATGTCGTACTGCGCCAGCGCCACCACGTCCATATAGCCTTCAACGACCAGCAGACGCTGAGGTTCAGCCTCGTGCTGCTGCGCTTCATAAAGGCCGTACAGCTGGCGGCCCTTATGGAAAATATCGGTTTCCGGGGAGTTCAGATACTTCGGCGTTGCGTCGCCCAGCACGCGTCCACCAAAGCCAATCACCCGGCCTCGTTTATCGCGAATGGGGAACATCACCCGCTCGCGGAAACGGTCGTAACTGCGTCCCTGATCGTTTGTCACCAGCATGCCCGCATCGATCAACGACTGACGATTTTCGCCGTTGCCGCCAAAGCGCTTGAGCACGTTATCCCAGCCGGGCGGGGCGTAGCCAATTGCGAAGCGGGTGGTGACTTCGCTGCTTAAGCCTCGCTTTGCCAGATACTGGCGGGCGGGTTCCGCGACGGGTTGATTCAGGGATTGTTGATAAAACGCGTTCAGGCCGTCCATCAGCTGATACAGATTTTGCCGCTGATGGCGCTCTATCTGGCTCGGCCCACTGCCGGCTTCATAAGGCACTTCAAGGTTGTGCATGGCCGCCAGTTCTTCGACGGTTTCAACGAACTCGAGCTTGTCGTAGTTCATCAAAAAATCGATAGCGTTGCCGTGCGCACCACAGCCGAAGCAGTGATAAAACTGTTTTTCACCGTTAACGGTGAAGGATGGGCTTTTCTCGTTATGGAATGGACAACATGCGTGCCAGTTCTTGCCCTGCTTTTTTAGCTTAACCCGGGCATCGATAAGATCGATGATGTCGGTTCGCGCCAGCAGGTCACTGATAAACACACGTGGGATACGTCCAGCCATAGGCCCCTTGCTGCTGATACTCTTCAGAACTCGCGATGCAAATTATGACGAGTATAAACGAAAACAAGCCGCGCATTCCTTCCGGAAGCACGGCCTTTCAACTACAACTCTGTCTGCTATTGAGGGCGAAATACCCTCAACGGATTAGTACAGACGAGTACGGCGTGCGTTTTCGCGAGCCAGTTTCTTCGCGTGACGTTTCACAGCAGAAGCTTTGGCGCGTTTACGTTCGGTAGTCGGTTTTTCATAGAACTCACGACGACGAACTTCCGCCAGAACACCTGCTTTTTCACAGGAACGCTTGAAGCGACGCAGAGCTACGTCGAACGGCTCGTTTTCACGTACTTTAATTACCGGCATGTGCCTCTCACCTTTGATTAATTCGGTTCTTCGCTGACATCGTCGTCAGCTTATTTCAAAATGGTGCGGAATTTTACTTCAACTGCTGCTGCTTTGTAAAGCACCGCCGCCCTTTTTGACAGGGACTTTTGTAAGGGTGAGGAGTATACACGAACTCCACTGCCGGGGAGAGCAAAGTTTTACATCGACCCGCATTCGCCCTACACTGCGCGCTATTGAAAAGAGGTAAAAAAGCCATGCGTGTACTGGGAATTGAAACATCCTGCGATGAAACCGGCATCGCCATTTATGATGACGAAAAAGGCCTGTTAGCCAACCAACTGTATAGTCAGGTGAAATTGCATGCTGACTACGGCGGCGTGGTGCCGGAGCTGGCTTCACGCGATCATGTGCGCAAAACCGTTCCGCTGATCCAGGCGGCGCTGAAAGAGTCAAATCTGACGGCAAAAGATATCGATGCGGTGGCCTATACCGCCGGACCTGGCCTGGTGGGGGCGCTGCTGGTCGGTGCGACCGTTGGCCGTGCGCTGGCGTTTGCCTGGAACGTTCCGGCGATCCCGGTGCACCATATGGAAGGGCATCTGCTGGCTCCGATGCTGGAAGATAATCCGCCGGAATTTCCGTTTGTCGCGCTGCTGGTCTCCGGCGGCCATACGCAGCTGATCAGCGTGACCGGTATCGGCCACTATACGCTGCTGGGCGAGTCGATTGATGACGCCGCCGGGGAAGCCTTTGATAAAACCGCCAAGCTGTTAGGCCTGGATTATCCGGGCGGCCCGATGCTGTCAAAAATGGCGGCGGAAGGCACGGAAGGGCGCTTTGTGTTCCCGCGCCCGATGACCGATCGTCCGGGGCTGGATTTTAGCTTCTCCGGTCTGAAAACCTTCGCCGCCAACACGATCCGTAATAACGACAACGACGATCAAACCCGCGCCGATATCGCCCGCGCCTTTGAGGATGCGGTGGTGGATACTCTGATGATCAAGTGTAAACGTGCGCTGGATCAGACCGGTTTCTCGCGGCTGGTCATGGCGGGCGGCGTCAGCGCCAACCGGACGCTGCGGACCCGGCTTGGGGAGATGATGCACAAACGTCGGGGCGAAGTATTCTATGCCCGGCCGGAATTCTGCACCGACAACGGGGCGATGATCGCCTACGCGGGCATGGTGCGTCTGAAGGTGGGAACAACGGCGGGACTGGGTGTGACCGTACGTCCGCGCTGGCCGCTGGCGGAGCTTCCTGCCGCATAGCCACTGACGTACCGATAGCAGATATGAAAAGACCGGCTCACTGCCGGTCTTTTTCGTTTTGCGTCTTCTTCAGCCTGCGCCAGATTTTTGGCTCCTGACGCCGCCACAGGCGCTGAATATTGTCATGGTGGCGCAGCAGGATCAGGCAGGAAAGCATCGATACCGGGAAAGTAAACTGGGGCTTAAACCACCAGACGTAGAACGGGGCGATCAGGGCGCTGACGATAGCGCCGAGCGAAGAGTAGCCGCTGAGCAGAATGGTTAAGAGCCAGGTTCCGGCCATCACACCGGTCAGATCCCAGCCGATGGGGGCGATCGCACCAAAGGCGGTTGCTACGCCTTTACCCCCCTGAAAACCAAAGAATACGGGCCAGATATGGCCAAGACAGGCGGCGATGGCGATAAGGCCGAGCCAGAACGGCGACACGCCGAGGGCGTATGCGCCCCAGACCGGCAGCATACCTTTCAGTAAGTCGAATACGAGCACCGCAGCGGCTGCGCCTTTGCCACCGATTCGCAGAACGTTAGTGGCACCGGGATTACCGGAGCCGTTTTCACGAGGGTCGGGCAGACCCGCGATGCGGCAGACCAAAATGGCGCTGGAGATTGAGCCGCAAAGGTAGGCGAGGATAATCATTCCAGGCGCGATTGCACTCATAACACTGTTCCGTTTTGAAAATGTCGTTTTATTCTCTGCATCCGTGGATAATACGCATAATTCGCCGGGAGTGGTATCCGGTTTAGCCAAAAAGCAGGCGGGGCGTGATGGACATTGTATTTATAGAGCAACTTTCGG
>DATEKR010000355.1:0-2941 GCA_035277345.1 Enterobacteriaceae bacterium | reverse complement strand
CCGCCGCGTTTAACAGTTTCTGCCTTCGCCGCCGGTTCTTGCGCTGACTTACGGCTAACCGTCTGTTTATGTGCCAGAGACTGGGCCTGCTGACCACGTGCATCGTGATAGCCGCCAACGTACTGACCGATACGCCCTTCCCCTTCGAAGATCCAGCATTCGGTCACCGTGTTATCGACAAACTGGCGATCGTGGCTGACCAGCAGAACGGTGCCCTGATAGCTGTCGATCAGCTCTTCCAGCAGCTCCAGCGTTTCAACGTCGAGGTCGTTGGTCGGTTCATCGAGGATCAGCAGGTTGCTGGGTTTCAGGAACAGACGCGCCAGCAGCAGACGGTTACGCTCTCCGCCCGACAGAGCACGTACCGGCGTCATCGCCCGCTTCGGATGGAACAGGAAGTCCTGCAGGTATCCCAGCACGTGACGGGGCTTACCGTTCACCATCACTTCCTGTTTGCCTTCGGAAAGGTTATCCATCACCGTTCTGTCCGGATCCAGCTCCGCGCGGTGCTGGTCAAAGTAGGCGACTTCGAGTTTTGTCCCCACATGAACGCGGCCGCTGTCCGCTTCCAGCTGGCCCAGCATTAGCTTCAGCAGCGTCGTTTTGCCGCAGCCGTTAGGGCCAATCAGGGCAATTTTGTCCCCGCGCTGTACCTGGGCATTCATCCCACGCACCAGCGGCTTGTCGGCAATGTGGTAATCAACGCCTTCCATTTCAAAGACGATTTTGCCCGAGCGGCTGGCCTCTTCGACCTGCATTTTGGCGCTGCCCATCACTTCTCGGCGCTCGCTACGCTCGTTGCGCATCGCTTTCAGGGCGCGCACACGGCCTTCGTTACGGGTACGACGCGCTTTAATGCCCTGGCGGATCCAGACTTCTTCCTGAGCCAGCTTGCGATCGAACTCGGCGTTCTGCAGGTCTTCGACGCGCAGCGCTTCCTCTTTATCCAGCAGATACTGATCGTAGTTGCCCGGATAAGAGACCAGTTTGCCGCGATCAAGATCGACAATGCGCGTCGACATATTGCGAATAAACGAACGGTCGTGCG
Source organism: Enterobacteriaceae bacterium (assembly GCA_035277345.1). GTDB lineage: Bacteria > Pseudomonadota > Gammaproteobacteria > Enterobacterales > Enterobacteriaceae > BIGb0383. Next base: position 1,893 of record DATEKR010000355.1, on the reverse strand, counting down.
AGATAAAGATAATGGTGCCGCCAAACGACTTCAGGAAGCCTTCCAGCCAGTCGATGGTTTCAATATCAAGGTGGTTCGTCGGTTCATCCAGCAGCAGCACACGCGGGCCGCTGACCAGCGCACGGCCCAGCGCGGCTTTACGCAGCCAGCCGCCGGAGAGGGCTGCCAGCGCCGTATCCGGATCCAGCCCCAGCTGAGAGAGGACGTCGTTAATACGGGTTTCGATCTGCCACAGGTTGTGGTGATCGAGCAGTTCCTGCAACCGCGCCATCTCATTGAGATTTTTATCGCTCGGATCGGTCATCACCAGATGGGAAATCTCGTGATATTGTTTCAGGTATTCCGCCTGCTCTTCGATGCCCCCGGCTACGAAATCGTAGACGCTGCCCGCCACATTACGCGGCGGATCCTGTTGCAGACGGGCAATAACCAGATCCTGTTCATAGACAATGCGTCCGTCATCCAGGCCCTGCTCACGATTAAGGATCTTCATCAGCGTCGATTTACCGGCGCCGTTACGACCGACCAGGCACACACGCTCGTTATCTTCGATGTGCAGCTCGGCGTTATCAAGAAGCGGTGCGTCACTGAACGACAGCCAGGCACCGTGCATACTAATTAATGACATTTACTTTTCCTTTCAGGCTTCGGTGATCAGCCAGCAGTTATGGATCTGACGATTACGGGCGAAGTCCTGCGACTGCGTTTTCTGCGTGATTTCCTTTGCCTGCAGGCCCAGCGCAGCCAGTCCCTCCAGGTCCATGCGGAAACCGCGTTTGTTGTTTGAGAACATAATGGTGCCGCCTTTGCGCAGCAGACGTTTCAGATCCTGCATCAGACGCAGATGATCGCGCTGGACGTCAAAGGCTTCTTCCATACGTTTGGAGTTGGAGAATGTCGGTGGATCGATAAAGATGAGGTCGAACTGCTCATCGCTTTCGCGCAGCCAGCCCAGCACATCCGCCTGCATCAGGCGATGCCCACGACCGGTCAGGCCGTTCAGACGCAGGTTACGCTCGGCCCATTCCAGATAGGTTCGCGACATATCCACGGTGGTGGTGCTGCGTGCGCCACCCAGCCCGGCGTGAACGCTGGCGCTGCCGGTGTAGGCAAACAGGTTAAGAAAATCTTTGCCTTTGCTCATCTGACCGAGCATCCGGCGGGCAATACGGTGATCGAGGAACAGGCCGGTATCGAGATAGTCGGTCAGGTTGACCCACAGCTGCGCGTTATATTCGCTCACCTGGATAAACTCGCCCTTCTCGTTCATCTTCTGATACTGATTGGTCCCTTTCTGGCGCTCACGGGTTTTCAGCACCAGCTTATTCGGGGCAATGCCCAGCACGGCGATGGTCGCGGCGATAATATCGAACAGACGCTGACGCGCTTTGGTGGCGTCCACGGTTTTCGGTGCCGCATACTCCTGTACCACGACCCAGTCCGCATAACGATCGACCGCCACGTTATAGTCCGGCAGATCGGCATCGTACAGGCGGTAGCATTCGATCCCCTCCTGACGCGCCCATTTCTCCAGTTTTTTCACATTCTTGCGCAGGCGGTTGGCGTAATCATCCGCCATTGCCGGAGCCGGTGTATCACCCGTATTTTCTGTCAGATGATAGTTTTTCTGCACGCAGTCCAGCGCACCGTTTTTCGCCTTGAACTGGCGCTCGGCACGCAGCTGCAGGCAGCTCAGCAGCTCCGGAGAAGCGCTGAACAGCGACAGGTTCCAGCCGCCAAAGTGATTTTTAAGGGTCCGCCCCAGCAGGCTGTGCAGCGCAATCAGCGCCGGCTCACTCTCCAGACGCTCACCGTAAGGCGGGTTGCTGATAACAGTCCCGTAAGGCCCTTGCGGCAGCGGATTGCTGAGCTGCGAGGCTTCTTTTACTTCAA
>DATEKR010000354.1:0-4095 GCA_035277345.1 Enterobacteriaceae bacterium | reverse complement strand
AGCAGACGATGACGTCATTAGTCGCCGCCCTGACCCGCTGCGTTCAGCTGGAAGAGATTGCGGACGCGATAACGCTGGTGCTGTTTAATACCCACAGCGAGAGGGTTAGTTTTCACGCTATCGATGCGCATGGGCAGCCCGTGTATTACGAAGATGAAACCCTGCTGAGCACCGGTCCCGTCCACACCCTGCTGGATAACCCACAAATCCAGGTATGGCAAAGCGAAGCGCTGCATGCATCTTACCCGCAGCTGGCGGCGCTGAATCTTTATCCGCCGTTCTCCCACTACTGCCTTGTGCCGCTGCAGCTTCCTTCCGGGCTGCTGGGCGGCTGCGAATTTACCCGTCAGCACACCCGTCCTTTCAGCGAGGAACAGCAATGCCGTCTGAACGAGCTTTGCCTGCTGGTGGCGATTGCCGTTGAGCAGATCCAGCTCCGTAGCGAGGCCCGGTTTCAGCAATCTCTCCTGCGCCACGAGCGCGATGATTTTCGTATCCTGGTGGAGATCACCAACGCGGTACTTTCCAGGCTGGATATCAACGAACTGATCGGGGAGATAGCCAAAACTATCCACCACTTTTTTCATATCAACACCATCGACATGGTGCTCTGCGATGCGGATAAAGAGAGCCTTCAGGCGAATGTTTACACCACCTCTTACGGCGTAGATCATCTCGCGAAACATCAAAAATCACGGATGACGCTGGCCGGTTCGCTGGAGCAGCAGGTGATGCAAAAAGGCGAAATGCTGCTGAAAAATGTTCAGCCTTCTGAGACAGCAGGTGAGGAAGAGACGTTATGGCGCGAGCAAATTAAAACCCTGTGCATCCTGCCGCTGCGCTTTGGCGATAAAACGCTGGGCGTGCTGAAACTGGCTCAGGGCCAGTTGAACAATTTCAGCACCGCGAATTTGCGGGTTTTGCAGCAGATTGCCGAGCGTATCGCTATCGCGGTGGATAATGCCCTGGCCTACCAGCAAATCAAAAGTCTGAAGGAAAAGCTCCAGCACGAAAACCTGTATCTGACCGAGCAAATTAACAGCAATGTCCCGGATTTTGGCGATATTGTCGGGCGCAGCGAGGGAATGTCGGCGGTACTCAAGCAGGTGGAGATCGTCGCCAAAAGTGACTGCGCGGTGCTGATCCTCGGTGAGACCGGTACGGGTAAGGAGCTGATTGCCAGAGCGATCCATAATCTGGGCGATCGCCGGGATCGCCGCATGGTGAAAATGAACTGTGCCGCGATGCCTGCCGGACTGATGGAAAGCGATCTCTTTGGTCATGAGAAAGGCGCATTCACCGGGGCAACGACCCAGCGGATGGGGCGTTTCGAACTGGCCGATCAGGGCAGCCTGTTTCTCGATGAAGTCGGGGAGATCCCCCTGGAGCTGCAGCCCAAACTGCTGCGCATTTTGCAGGAGCAGGAGTTCGAGCGGGTGGGGGGCAATAAGCTGATTTCGGTTGATGTCAGACTGATTGCCGCAACCAACCGCAATCTGCAGCAGATGGTGGCGGACAAAGAGTTTCGCAGCGATCTCTTTTACCGGCTCAACGTCTTTCCCATCGTGATCCCGCCGTTACGCGAACGCCCGGAAGACATCCCGCAGCTGGTGAAATATCTGACCTATAAGATTGCCCGGCGTATGAAACGCACCATCGACAGTATTCCGGCGGAAACGCTTCGGCTTCTCAGCCGCATGGAGTGGCCGGGCAACGTGCGTGAACTGGAGAATGTGATCGAGCGTGCCGTGTTGCTCACCCGAGGGACGGTGCTGGATCTGCAGCTGCAGGGACTGGGTTATCCGCTCCCCGTCGCCGCGCCGGTAGCGCCTCAGACCGGTATTGAGGTAGCGCCAGCTGCGTATCTCAGTGAAGACGATGAGCGGGAGCGGATCCTGCAGGTGCTGAAAGAAACCAACGGCGTGGTCGCCGGACCTCGTGGCGCGGCACAGCGGCTGGGGTTAAAGCGGACCACGTTATTGTCGCGGATGAAAAAGATGGGTATTGCTGCTCGTTAAGAGGGTGACGCCGGGGTTTACCCCGGCGTTGTGTTATCAGGCCAGAACCAGGTCACCCTGCGGGTGGCAGGAGCAGGCCAGGACATAGCCCTGAGCAATTTCTTCTTCCGTGAGCGTCATGGTGCTGTCGACGCGATACTCTCCGGAAATCACCTGGGTCTTGCAGCAGCCGCAGACGCCGGCGCGACAGGCGGCATTGACCGCGATTTTGTTGCTTTCCAGCGCCTCCAGCAGCGTCGTCCCGACCGGTGCCCGGAACTCGCGGGCGGGCTGCAGTTTGGTGAATTTGAGTCCGCCTTCTGACGGTGCGGCGACCGGCGTAAAGAACTTCTCTTTAAAGAAGTGCGTGACGCCCAGTGTTTTCACCTGCTGCTCAACCATCTCCATGTAAGGCGCCGGACCGCAGGTCATCACCGTACGCGAGGCGATATCCGGGACCGCAGCCAGGATCTCCGGCGTCAGGCGACCGGCAATAAAGCCATCGGTGGCGTTGTTTTCTGCCACCAGAGTCACCGGATACTCGCGCCACTCTTCGGCGAAAATCACATCCTCGGGTGAACGCACGTTAAAGATCACCTGCACGTCGGTGTGGGGACGGTTTTTCGCCAGCCAGCGGCGCATGGACATCACCGGCGTCACGCCGCAGCCCGCCGCCAGCAGCAGGAAGCTGTCTGTTGGCAGGTTGTCGCAGGTAAAATCGCCCTGCGCGTCGGAGAGCCACAGATAGTCGCCGCGTTTCACCTCGCGGGTCAGCCACTGCGAACCTTCGCCGTCCTCAATCTGACGGATAGTCAGCGTAATATATTCGCTGACCCCCGGCGTGGAGGAGAGGGTGTAGGCGCGCAGCGTCTGCGCGCCGTTACGGATGCTGACCAGCGCATACTGACCAGCCCGGTACGGATAGTAATCGTGGCACAACAGGGACAGAGTCCACACATCCGGCGTTTCCTGCTTAATGTGGTGAACCTGCATACGCCAGGGGCATTGCGCTGTCGGCATCGTCATCGTTTTCTCCTTATGCGCCCAGCATCTGCTGCATGTCTTGTTCAACGGTGGTGACAGGACGCAGGCCGAATTTCTCATTCAGCACCGCCAGCAGGTCCGGCGTCAGGAAGCCTGGCACCGTCGGGCCGGTGACGATATTGGTCACGCCAAGCGACAGCAGGGTCAGCAGGATCACAATGGCTTTCTGTTCAAACCAGGAAAGCACCAGCGACAGCGGCAGGTCGTTGACGCCGCAGCCCAGTTTTTCTGCCAGGGTGACGGCCAGAATAATCGCGGAGTAGGCATCGTTACACTGACCGGCATCCACCAGGCGCGGCAGGCCTTCGATATCGCCGAAGTCCAGCTTGTTGAAGCGGTATTTACCGCAGGCCAGGGTCAGGATCAGGCAGTCGTTCGGTACGCTGGTGGCGAAATCGGTAAAGTAGTTTCGCTCGCCGCGTGCGCCGTCGCAGCCGCCAATCAGGAAGATGTGGCGCAGTTTTTCACGGCTGACCAGGTCGATCAGAGAGTCCGCGGCACCCAGCAGGGTTTCACGGCCAAAGCCAACGGTGATCAGGTGTTCGATCTCATCGTAAGGGAAGCCTGCCAGCTGTTGAGCCTGGGCAATCACCGGGGCAAAATCGTCGCCTTCAAGATGGCTGACGCCCGGCCAGCCCACGATGCTGCGGGTCCAGATACGGTTGTCATAGGAGCCGACGGTCGGGTCGATAATGCAGTTGGAGGTCATCACGATGGGGCCTGGGAAACGAGCGAACTCAACCTGCTGGTTCTGCCAGCCGCTGCCGTAGTTCCCGACCAGGTGTTTGAATTTACGCAGCTCCGGGTAGCCGTGTGCAGGCAGCATTTCGCCGTGGGTATAGACGTTAACGCCGGTGCCTTCGGTTTGCTTCAGCAGGTTGTAGAGATCTTTCAGGTCATGCCCGGAGATGAGGATACATTTGCCTTCGGTCGCTTTAACGTTGACCTGGGTCGGCGTTGGGTGGCCGTAGGTGCTGGTTTCACCGGCATCCAGAATGCTCATCACCTTGAAGTTCATCTGGCCGATTTCCATTGAGCACTCCAGCAGAGCGTT
>DATEKR010000353.1:0-6163 GCA_035277345.1 Enterobacteriaceae bacterium | reverse complement strand
TGTTTCGCTCCAGCCGGAAACTCTGCACAACGTCATATGGGCCATGTCCGATCGCGGTATTCCCCGCAGCTACCGGACGATGGAAGGCTTTGGTATTCATACCTTCAGGATGGTCAATGCCGAAGGCAAAGCGACCTTTGTCCGTTTCCACTGGAAGCCGGTGGCGGGTAAAGCTTCCCTGCTGTGGGATGAGTCGCAGAAGCTCACCGGTCGCGATCCGGATTTTCATCGCCGCGATCTGTGGGAGGCCATTGAAGCCGGAGATTATCCCGAATTCGAACTCGGCTTACAGCTGATCCCAGAGGAGGATGAGTTCAAATTCGATTTTGATCTGCTGGATGCCACCAAGCTGATCCCGGAAGAGCTGGTGCCGGTGCAGCGGGTCGGCAAGATGGTGCTCAATCGCAACCCTGACAACTTTTTCGCCGAAACGGAGCAGGTCGCTTTCCATCCAGGACATATCGTCCCCGGCCTCGATTTTACCAACGATCCTCTGCTGCAGGGACGGCTGTTCTCCTATACGGATACCCAGATTAGCCGTCTGGGCGGGCCTAACTTCCATGAAATCCCGATTAACCGGCCGGTCTGCCCGTGGCACAATTTTCAGCGCCAGGGCATGCACCGGATGGATATTGATACCAACCCGGCTAACTACGAGCCGAACTCCATCAATGACAACTGGCCGCGAGAAACGCCGCCTGCGGCAGAAGGCGGCGGCTTCGAGAGTTACCAGGAACGCGTCGAGGGGCATAAAGTCCGCGAGCGTAGCACGTCATTTGCCGACTACTACTCCCAGCCGCGTCTGTTCTGGCTGAGCCAGACCCCGTTTGAACAGCAGCATATAATCGATGCCTTTGCATTTGAACTGAGCAAAGTGGCCCGCGCTTATCTCCGCGACCGGGTGGTTGATCAGCTCACGCGTATCGATATTTCTCTGGCGAAGGGCGTGGCGACGCAGCTCGGCATCACTCTCACGCACGATCAGCTGAAGGTGCAGCCGCCGGGCGAGGTTAACGGCCTGAAAAAAGCGGAGAGCCTGAGCCTGTATGCGGTGCCGGACGGGAGCATTAAAGGCCGTCAGGTTGCGCTATTGATCGGAGAAGGCGTAAAAGCCGCCGACGTACTAACGATCCTCAAGCAGCTTAAAGCCGAGGGCGTGCATGCCAAACTGCTGGCCGCGCATATGGGAGAGGTGCAGGCGGACGACGGCTCTCTGCTGCCGGTTGACGCGACCTTCAGCGGCCTGCCTTCCCTGACCTTCGATGGCGCGATTGTCCCGGACGGAAATATCGACGCGCTGTGGGGAAGCGGTGATGCCCGCTACTTCCTGCTGGAGGCCTATAAACATCTGAAAGCGATTGGGCTGAGCGGCGACGCCCGGCGTTGTAAGGCTCTGTTCGATCTCGGCGACAAAGAGCAGGAAGAGGGTGTGGTAGAGAGCCAGAGTGCGGATAACGCCTTTATGCAGGCCTTTCTGACCGCGCTGGCTTCACATCGTATCTGGTCCCGCAGCCAGAAAGCCCAAACCATCGCGGCCTGACGACACTTTCGATCCCCGCCTGGACGGGGGGATCCTGTATTTTTGCACTGCTATTTCTGTTTCTTCCCTCAAGTCTTCGCCATTTTTGCCGTTGTATACCTCAGAAAGAGTACCATTTAACGCTGGGAAAACCCGCCCGGTACCGTTATATTTGCCGTTACATAACGGTACATAATATAAGGGGTTACATAGATGGCACGTTCATGGTTAAAGTTAGTCGCTGGCGCAACGCTGGCTGTTTCCGTTGCTGGTCAGGCACTGGCGCAGGATAAAATTACGGTATTCGCAGCCGCTTCGCTGACTAACGCGATGCAGGATATTGCGACTGTATATAAGAAAGAGAAAAACGTTGAGGTAGTTTCTTCCTTTGCCTCGTCGTCGACGCTGGCTCGCCAGATTGAAGCCGGTGCGCCTGCGGATCTGTTTATCTCCGCTGACCAGAAGTGGATGGATTACGCGGTAGAGAAGAAAAGCATTGATACCGCCACCCGTGCCACGCTGCTCGGCAACAGCCTGGTGGTTGTGGCACCGAAAAACAGCGCTCAGGGCGAGTTCACGATTAATGCCCAGACCGACTGGACGTCTCTGCTCAAGGGGGGGCGTCTGGCCGTTGGCGATCCGGACCATGTTCCGGCCGGTATTTATATGAAGGAAGCGCTGCAAAAATTAGGCGCCTGGGATACGCTATCCGGCAAACTGGCCCCGGCGGAAGATGTCCGCGGTGCGCTGGCCCTGGTAGAGCGTAGCGAAGCGCCGCTGGGCGTAGTCTACGGCTCTGATGCTGTTGCCAGCAAAGGGGTTAAAGTTGTCGGGACCTTCCCGGAAGACTCACATAAAAAGGTCGAATACCCGCTGGCGATTATCGACGGACATAAAAACGCAGAAGTCAGTGCGTTTTATGACTATCTGAAAGGGCCGGAGGCTTCGGAAATTTTTAAACGTTACGGATTTACTACGCGCTAATGATACTGACGGATCCTGAATGGCAGGCTGTACTGCTGAGCCTCAAAGTCTCCTCCCTGGCAGTGGTGTTAAGCTTGCCGTTTGGGATCTTCTTCGCCTGGGTGCTGGTGCGCTGCACCTTCCCGGGCAAATCTCTGCTCGACAGCCTGCTGCATCTGCCGCTGGTGCTGCCGCCGGTTGTCGTGGGTTACCTGCTGCTGGTGGTGATGGGGCGTAAAGGCATTATTGGCTCCTGGCTGTACGACTGGTTTGGTTTTACCCTCGCATTTAGCTGGCGCGGCGCGGTACTGGCGGCGGCGGTGATGTCCTTCCCTCTGATGGTGCGGGCGATTCGCCTGGCGCTGGAAGGGGTCGACATGAAACTTGAACAGGCCGCAAGAACCCTCGGGGCCGGGCGCTGGAGAGTGTTTCTCACCATTACGCTGCCGCTTACCCTGCCGGGTATTATTGTCGGCACGGTGCTGGCCTTCGCCCGCTCGCTGGGCGAGTTTGGCGCGACCATTACCTTTGTGTCTAATATTCCGGGTGAAACCCGTACCATCCCCTCCGCGATGTATACGCTGATTCAGATGCCGGGCGGCGAAAGCGCGGCGGCGCGATTGTGCGTTATCTCCATCGTGCTGGCGCTGGTGTCGCTGATGGTTTCCGAATGGCTGGCGCGCCTGAGCCGTGAACGGATGGGGAAATAACCGATGCTTGAACTCGATTTCACCCAGACGCTCGGCAGCCACCGGCTGACCGTAAAAGAGACGCTGCCTGCCGACGATACGACCGCTGTATTTGGCGTTTCTGGCGCGGGAAAAACCTCGTTGATTAACGCAATTTGCGGCCTGACCCGGCCGGAAAAGGGACGTATCGTCCTGAACGGTCGCGTGCTGAGCGACACGGAACAGAATATTTTTCTGCCGCCGGAAAAACGGCGGATTGGCTATGTCTTCCAGGACGCCCGGCTGTTCCCGCACTATAGCGTGCGCGGCAACCTGCGTTATGGGATGGCGAAGACCATGCAGCCTCAGTTCGACAAGCTGGTGAAACTGCTGGGTATCGAAGCCCTGCTGGATCGCTTGCCGGGCAGCCTCTCCGGCGGGGAGAAACAGCGTGTAGCGATTGGCCGGGCGCTGCTGACCGCGCCAGAACTACTGCTGCTGGACGAACCTCTGGCCTCGCTGGATATCCCACGCAAGCGCGAGCTGCTGCCTTATCTGCAGCGCCTGGTGCGTGAAGTGAGTATTCCGATGCTTTACGTCAGCCACTCGCTGGATGAAATTCTCCATCTTGCGGATAAAGTGCTGGTGCTGGAAGAGGGGAACGTTAAAGCCTTTGGCAGTCTGGAGGACGTCTGGGGCAGCAGCGTGATGAATCCGTGGCTGCCGCAGGACCAGCAGAGCAGCGTGCTGAAGGTCAGCGTGATGGAGCACCATCCGCACTATGCGATGACGGCGCTGGCGCTGGGCGATCAGCATCTGTGGGTCAATAAACTGGAGCGTCCGCTGCAGTCAACCCTGCGCATCCGCATCCAGGCGACCGATGTCTCTCTGGTGCTACAGCCGCCGGTTCAGTCCAGCATTCGTAATATTCTGCGTGCCAGAGTCGCCAACTGCATTGAAAACGACGGCCAGATTGAGGTCAAGCTGGAAGTGGGAAGCCGCATTCTGTGGGCGCGTATCAGTCCCTGGGCCCGGGATGAGCTGGGCGTCAAACCGGGCCTGTGGCTCTATGCGCAGATTAAGAGCGTTTCCATTACCACCTGATTACAGCAGCTGGCGGTAGATAAACTCCGCGATACTGTCGGTGGTGTTATCACCAATCACCACGCTGGCGCGGGCTTTTACCGCGTCATCGGCATTGCCCATCGCCACGCCGATCCCGGCGGTTTCCAGCATGCTGATATCGTTGTAGTTATCACCAAAGGCCACCACGTCCTGCATGGTCAGCCCCTGAGACTCCACCCAGCGCTTGAGGCGATAGCCCTTGCTGTTGCCGCGTTGGGCTACGTCGACCTGATCGTGCCAGGACCATTCACACTCCAGCCCGAGGCTGGTTTCAACGTGCCTGCCAAACGCCTGCAGCTTAGGGATATCTTCATCGGTCAGGGCAAACTTCCACACTGCATCCACCTCCTGTGCCGCCTGGGCCAGCGACGCGACCTGAGTGAAGACCGGACGCTGCTCTGCGGGCAGGCTCTGCGCCCAGTTCTGGGTGCGTATCACATGTCCGGTCGGGCGCTCGTAGAGCATCGCGTCATCGACGTACATCAGGCCGTGGATCTGGTGCTCCTCCAGCAGGGCGATCACGTCCAGGGCTGATTCTGCCGGAAGCGGATTAGACTCCAGTACCTTTTTTGCATGATAATCATACAAATAGGTGCCATTACAGCAAATTGCAGGTGTATCCAGCGCCAGCGCCTGATAAAAAGGGTGGATGGCGACGTGATGGCGTCCCGTGACGATGATCGGTTGATAACCCGCTTCTCTGGCGCGGGCCAGGGCTTCGAGGGAGGCGGGTAACAGGGTTTTTTGCGGCGTCAGTAGCGTACCGTCTAAATCAAGAGCGATCACACGCGAGGTCATGGGCGTTGTATTCCTGGTCTATGTTGAGTTAATGATTGCCCTGCATGGTACACCGTGCGGGCTGGCGCGAAAACGTCGCGCCAATAATTGCGCATTTCGCGCCAAAAAAGATTATCCTGGTACACCCGTTCCTGATATCAGATTGCCTGCACCGAGAAACAGACAGGCTAAAATTTGCATCCGCTTGCAGCGAAAAAGGAGAATTCATGAAACAGACCGTTTATACCGCCAGCCCGGAAAGCCAGCAGATCCACGTCTGGCGTCTGAACCCGCAGGGGACGTTGACCCTGGTGCAGGTGGTTGACGTTCCGGGGCAGGTCCAGCCGATGACCATCAGCCCGGATAAACGCTATCTTTACGTGGGCGTGCGCCCTGAATTCCGCGTGCTGGCGTATCGCATCGCGGCGGAAGATGGCGCGCTGAGCTTTGCCGGTGAAGCCGCGCTGCCGGGCAGCCCGACCCATATTTCTACCGACCGTGAAGGGCGCTTTGTGTTTAGCGGCTCCTATAACGGCGCCAGCGTCAGCGTTATCCGTCTTGAAGATGGCCTGCCGGTCGGCAGCGTTGAGACGATTGAAGGCCTGGAAGGCTGTCACTCGGCCAATATCTCTCCGGACAACAAAACCTTGTGGGTGCCCGCGCTGAAGCAGGATCGCATCTGCCTCTTCACCCTCGGCGAAGACGGCAAGCTGAGCGCGCAAAACCCGGCGGAAGTGACCACCGTAGAAGGTGCAGGCCCGCGCCATATGGCGTTCCATCCGAATCAGCAGTTCGCTTACTGCGTCAATGAGCTGAACAGCTCCGTCGACGTCTGGGCGCTGAATGCGCCGAACGGTAAAATTGAGTGCGTGCAGAGCCTCGATATGATGCCTGCGGACTTTGCCGATACCCGCTGGGCGGCGGATATTCACATTACGCCGGATGGCCGTCACCTGTACGCCTGCGACCGTACTTCCAGCCTGATCACCATCTTCAGCGTGTCGGAAGATGGCAGCGTCCTGACGCTCGAAGGCTTCCAGCCGACCGAAACCCAGCCGCGCGGCTTTAATATCGACCATAGCGGTAAATTCCTGATTGCCGCCGGGCAGAA
>DATEKR010000352.1:0-3833 GCA_035277345.1 Enterobacteriaceae bacterium | reverse complement strand
TTAGCCTCGATATGACCCATCATCAGGTCTGGCTGAATGACGCAGAGCTGGACCTGACGCCAAAAGAGTATGCTCTGCTGGAGCGCATGATGCTTAAGGCGGGCAGCCCCGTTCACCGGGAAGTGTTGTATAACGACATTTACAGCTGGGATAACGAACCCTCGACCAACACGCTGGAGGTCCATATCCACCACCTGCGCGACAAAATCGGCAAAACGCGTATCCGCACCCTGCGTGGATTTGGCTATATGCTGGTCACTAATCGAACGGCTACGCAGGCCGCAAGTGATTAAGCTCAACCCCAAAAGCTGGAGCCTGCGCCAGCGGCTGCTGCTGACCATCGGCGCAATCCTGGTCTTCTGCCAGCTGGTCAGCGCCTTCTGGCTGTGGCACGAAAGCAAAGAGCAGATCCAGATCCTTGTCGAAAGCGCCCTGCACAGCCGCGACTATCACAAATCGATCGAACATGAGATCCGCGAGTCGGTCGCCAGCCTGCTGGTCCCCAGTATGCTGATTGTCGTGCTGGCGCTGGCGCTGTGCTACCAGGCGGTGAAGCTGATCACCCGCCCACTGGCCAAATTACAGCAGGAGCTGGAAAGCCGCAGCCCGGATAACCTCTGCCCGGTTGAGCTAAACAGCCATATCAGTGAAGTCGATGCGGTAACCCACGCGATTAACCAGTTGGTCGAGCGCCTCACCCTGACCCTGGATCGCGAACGCCTCTTTACCGCCGACGTCGCGCATGAGCTGCGTACGCCGCTGGCCGGGCTACGCCTGCATCTGGAGCTGCTTTCACGCAGTAAAGGAATCGACGTTGACCCTCTGCTGCAGCGGCTGGATCAAATGACCGACAGCGTCGTACAGCTCCTGCAGCTGGCGCGCGTCGGCCAGTCATTCTCGGCGGGCAGCTATCAGCACGTCTGGCTGATCCAGGATGTGGTGCTGCCCCTGCGCCAGGAGCTGGAAAGCATGCTTGCAACGCGACAACAGCGGCTGGTACTGCCGGATAGCGCGCAGGATATACAGGTACGGGGAGACGTGACGCTACTGCGGGTGATACTACGTAATCTGGCGGAAAATGCGCATCGCTACAGCCCGGAAAAGTCGACGATTACGCTGAGCACAGACTGCTCCGGGGCGATCCTGGCCGTGGAAGATGAAGGCCCCGGCATTGATGAAAGCCAGCGCGGTGAGTTAAGTAAAGCCTTTGTGCGAATGGATAGCCGCTACGGCGGCACCGGGCTGGGGCTAAGCATCGTTAACAGGATTGTTCAGCTGCACGACGGGGAGTTCTTTCTGCAAAACCGCAGCCCGCTGCCTGGGGTGCGGGCCTGGGTCAGACTGCAGCCGGTAACGCGCGAGCGCTAATTACCAGGTCATAATCCAGTTAACGGCAAAGCCGACAATAATCAGCAGGCTGGCGCTCAGCGCCAGCCACTCACGAAGGGGGGTTGCGGACATCATATTCTCCTTATCTCACTCCGACAGTTTCGGCGAAGAACATTAAGGAAATATTAAGCGCCTTATGACGCAGCAATGAAAAGCGCCCGCAGCTGTTGCAGCTGGTCGCGGACCTGCGCCGCCTCTTCGAACTCCAGATTCTGCGCGTGCTTCATCATCTGCCCTTCCAGCTCGTGAATTTTCTGCTGCATCGCTTTCGGCGTCAGCACAACGGTATCTTCCTGCACCGGCGAGCGAGATTTCCCACGGCCTTTGGCTTTGGTTTTCGCGATATTGCTGCCGAGCGACAGAATATCCACCACGTCTTTTTTCAGGCCCTGCGGCGTAATGCCGTTTTCCTCGTTATAGCGCTCCTGCTTCTCGCGACGGCGCTCGGTTTCCCCAATCGCTTTTTCCATCGAGGCGGTGATTTTATCCCCGTAGAGGATAGCCTTGCCGTTGATGTTACGCGCCGCACGCCCGATGGTCTGGATCAGGGAACGCTCGGAGCGCAGGAAGCCCTCTTTGTCGGCGTCGAGGATCGCCACCAGCGACACTTCCGGCATATCCAGCCCCTCACGCAGCAGGTTGATGCCGACCAGCACGTCAAACTCGCCGAGACGCAGATCGCGGATGATCTCCATACGCTCAACCGTATCGATATCCGAGTGCAGGTAGCGTACTTTCTCGCCGTGCTCTTCCAGATACTCGGTGAGATCTTCCGCCATACGCTTGGTCAGGGTCGTGACCAGCACGCGCTCGCCAATCACCGACCGCTTGCGGATTTCCGAGAGCAGATCGTCGACCTGGGTCGCGACCGGGCGCACTTCGATAATGGGATCCAGCAGACCGGTCGGACGCACCACCTGGTCAATCACCTCGTCGCCGGATTTCTCCAGCTCGTAGTTGCCGGGCGTTGCGGAGACGTAGATGCTTTGCGGCGCGAGCGCCTCAAACTCTTCAAACTTCATTGGGCGGTTATCCAGCGCCGACGGCAGGCGGAAACCATACTCCACCAGCGTCTCTTTACGCGCCCGATCGCCGCGATACATCCCGCCGATTTGCGGAATGGTGACGTGGGATTCGTCGATGACCAGCAGGCCGTCGGCGGGTAGATAGTCAAACAGAGTCGGCGGTGCCTCGCCGGGACCGCGTCCGGAGAGATAGCGCGAGTAGTTTTCAATTCCCGAGCAGTAGCCCAGCTCATTCATCATTTCGAGATCGAACTGGGTACGCTGGCTCAGGCGCTGCTCTTCCAGCAGTTTATTATTCGCCAGCAGGACCTTACGGCGGTCCGCCAGCTCCACTTTGATCTCTTCCATCGCCTGGACGATACGCTCGCGTGGCGTCACGTAGTGCGTTTTTGGGTAGATGGTATAGCGCGGGATGGTCGATTCAATATGCCCGGTCAGCGGGTCGAAGAGTGACAGGCGTTCGACCTCTTCATCAAAGAGTTCGATACGCAGGGCGATATCGTCCGACTCGGCCGGGAAGACATCAATCACCTCGCCGCGCACGCGGAAGGTACCGCGCTGGAACGCCTGATCGTTGCGGGTATACTGCAGCTCCGCCAGTCGACGCAGGATAGCGCGCTGATCGATGATCATTCCCTGCGTCAGGTGCAGCATCATTTTCAGGTACAGGTCCGGATCGCCCAGGCCGTAGATCGCCGACACTGACGCCACGACGATGACATCCCGCCGCTCCAGCAGCGCTTTGGTCGCCGAGAGACGCATCTGCTCGATATGTTCGTTAACCGAGGCATCCTTTTCAATAAAGGTGTCGGAGCTGGGCACATAGGCTTCCGGCTGGTAGTAATCGTAGTAGGAGACAAAATACTCCACCGCGTTCTCCGGAAAGAAGGCCTTCATTTCACCGTACAGCTGCGCGGCCAGCGTCTTGTTCGGCGCCAGCACCATGGTCGGGCGCTGCAAATCGGCAATGACGTTGGCGACGGTGAACGTTTTCCCCGACCCCGTTACGCCAAGCAGCGTCTGATGCGCAAGGCCATCCTCCAGCCCCTCTTCAAGGCGGCGAATCGCCTCTGGCTGATCGCCGGAGGGACGGAAAGCGGAGTGCAGTTTAAACGGTTTACTCATGAACGACTTCCTGATGAAGGAATTAGCGGGCAGGCGATTAATTCTACTCGCCGCCGCCAATTTTGCCAGTAAAAAAGACTGGATGAAAAAACAGTAACCGGTGATAAGATCCCTGGTCCTTCACCGCAGAACCTGCGATTGTGGGTGAAATTTCCGCGGCGACGGGATAAAACACCATCCCCTCCCGGTTATCCCCAGAATTTTTTCTCCTTTTAACATTTGTCAAGTCAGGTCATGAAAGTTTTGTGGCAGCGGGTGACACTTTCTTTACACCCATTGCTTTTAAATAACCTA
>DATEKR010000351.1:0-9373 GCA_035277345.1 Enterobacteriaceae bacterium | reverse complement strand
AGTCCATCAACTGGACCACCATCCCCGCGCTATTGCGCAGGGTCAGCAGCCGGAACGGCAGCCCGTCGGGTGCCGGTTGGGTATTTTCGGTTAGCACTGGCCGGCCCCCTGAGATGCTTTGCAGACGTAGAAGGTCTCTTTGATACCGGTCGCGGCTTCATATTGATCGGCTACGGCCTGTTTCACTTCCGGCACCAGCGATTCCGGCACCAGAGCGACGATACAGCCGCCGAAGCCGCCGCCGGTCATGCGTACGCCGCCGCGCTCGCCGATGGTGGCTTTAACAATCTCGACCAGAGTGTCGATCTGCGGCACGGTAATTTCGAAATCGTCGCGCATGGAGGCATGAGACTCGGCCATCAGCACGCCCATGCGCTGCAGATCGCCTTTTTCCAGGGCGTCTGCGGCTTCAACGGTGCGGGCGTTTTCGGTCAGCACGTGACGAACGCGTTTGGCCACCACGGGATCAAGCTGGCTGGCGACGGCGTTAAACTGGCTCAGCTCGACGTCGCGCAGGGCTTTTTGCTGGAAGAAACGGGCACCGGTTTCACACTGTTCGCGGCGGGTGTTGTACTCGCTGCCGACCAGGGTGCGTTTAAAGTTGCTGTTGATAATGATCACCGCCACGCCTTCAGGCATGGAGACGGCTTTGCTGCCCAGAGAGCGGCAGTCGATCAGCAGGGCGTGATCTTTTTTGCCCAGAGCAGAGATCAGCTGATCCATGATGCCGCAGTTGCAGCCGACAAACTGGTTTTCCGCTTCCTGGCCGTTCAGGGCGACCTGAGTGCCATCCAGCGGCAAATGATAAAGCTGCTGGAAAACGGTACCGACCGCTACTTCCAGCGAGGCGGAGGAGCTTAATCCCGCGCCCTGCGGCACGTTGCCGCTGATGACAAGGTCCGCACCGCCAAACGCATTGCTACGCTGTTGCAGATGTTTCACCACGCCGCGCACGTAGTTTGACCACTGCTGGCTGTCGTGGGCGACAATCGGCGCATCCAGCGAGAAGCTGTCTTCCTGATTGTCGTAGTCGGCGGCGATCACGCGAATGATGCGATCCGGGCGCGGGGCGCAGCTGATGACCGTCTGATAATCGATAGCGCAGGGCAGCACAAAACCGTCGTTATAGTCGGTATGTTCGCCAATCAGATTGACGCGGCCCGGGGCCTGGATAGCGTGGGTGGCAGGGTAGCCAAATTTTTCAGCAAACAGGGATTGGGTTTTATCTTTCAGACTCATTGTTATTCTCCGGATTCGCGAAAATGAATATCGCTGACCGCACGCAGGCGTTCAGCGGCCTGCTCTGCCGTCAGGTCGCGCTGGGTTTCTGCCAGCATTTCATAGCCCACCATAAACTTGCGGACGGTAGCCGAGCGCAGCAGCGGCGGGTAGAAGTGGGCGTGAAGCTGCCAGTGGGTATTCTCTTCGCCGTTAAACGGCGCGCCGTGCCAGCCCATTGAGTAGGGGAATGAGCACTGGAACAGGTTGTCGTAGCGGCTGGTGAGTTTTTTCAGCGCCAGGGCCAGATCGCTACGCTGTTCGGCACTCAGATCGGTGATGCGCTGAACGTGCGCCTTCGGCAGCAGCAGGGTTTCAAACGGCCACGCGGCCCAGTAGGGAACCACCGCCAGCCAGTGGGCGGTTTCCACCACGGTGCGGCTGCCGTCTGCCAGTTCGCGCTGAACATAGTCAACCAGCATCGGTGAACCCTGTTCGGCGAAATACGCCTTCTGCAGCCGGTCTTCACGCTCGGCTTCGTTGGGCAGGAAACTGTTGGCCCAGATCTGGCCGTGCGGATGCGGGTTGGAGCAACCCATCGCCTCGCCTTTGTTCTCAAAAACCTGCACCCACGGATAACGCTGGCCCAGCTCGGCGGTCTGCTCTTGCCAGGTCTGCACGACCTGTTCCAGGGCGTCGAGGCTCAGCACCGGCAGCGTTTTGCTGTGATCCGGTGAAAAGCAGATCACGCGGCTGGTGCCGCGTGCGCTCTGGCAACGCATCAGTGGGTCATTACTTTCCGGCGCGTCCGGCGTATCGCTCATCAGCGCCGCAAAGTCGTTAGTGAAAACGTACGTGCCGGGATAGTCCGGGTTTTTATCACCGGTGACGCGGTCGTTACCCGGACACAGGAAACAGTCCGGGTCGTGGACAGGTAGCGTTTGCTTCGCAGGCGTTTCCTGCGCCCCTTGCCAGGGACGCTTCGCGCGGTGAGGCGACACCAGAATCCACTGATCGGTCAGCGGATTGTAGCGACGATGCGGGTGATCAACAGGGTTGAATTGCTCCATGAGAGTTCCTTAAGGACTGCGTTTAATCCGGATAACCCTGCGGATGGCGTGACTGCCAGTGCCAGGTGTCCTGCGCCATCTCATCCAGCGTGCGGGTCACACGCCAGTTCAGCTCTTTGTCAGCTTTGCTGGCATCGGCCCAGTAGGCCGGGAGATCGCCCGCGCGACGAGGCGCGAAGTGGTAGTTGACCGGCTTGCCGCAGGCTTTACTGAAGGCGTTGATCACGTCCAGCACGCTGCTGCCGACGCCGGCACCGAGGTTATAAATATGCACGCCCGCTTTACCGGCCAGCTGCTGCATGGCGGCGACGTGGCCGTCGGCGAGATCCATCACGTGGATATAATCACGGACCCCGGTGCCGTCGTCGGTCGGGTAGTCGTTGCCAAATACCGCCAGCGAATCGCGGCGGCCTACCGCTACCTGGGCGATATAGGGCATCAGGTTGTTGGGGATCCCCTGCGGGTCTTCACCCATATCGCCGGAAGCGTGGGCGCCGACCGGGTTGAAATAGCGCAGCAGGGCGATACTCCAGTCCGGCTGGGAATTTTGCAGATCGGTCAGGATCTGCTCGACCATCAGCTTACTTTTGCCATACGGGCTTTGCGGCGTCCCGGTCGGGAAGCTTTCTACGTAAGGGATCTGCGGCTGGTCGCCGTAGACGGTGGCAGAGGAGCTGAAAATAAAGTTTTTGACCCCGGCGGCGCGCATGGCGGAAATCAGGCGCAGGGTGCCGTTAACGTTATTGTCGTAGTATTCCAGCGGTTTGTTGACCGACTCGCCGACGGCCTTCAGCCCGGCAAAGTGGATCACCGCGTCAATGGCGTGATCGTGGAGGATTTCCGTCATCAGGGCTTCGTTACGAATATCCCCTTCAACGAAGGTGGCCTGCTTGCCGCCAAGACGGTCGATAACCGGCAATACGCTACGCTTACTGTTGCACAGATTATCGAGAATAATCACGTCATGACCCTGCTGCAGTAGCTGCACGCAGGTGTGACTTCCTATGTAACCGCTACCACCGGTAACTAACACCCTCATAATTCGCTCCATTACGCTTATGTTATGAACTCAAAATAGCATATCAGAGATGCGAAAAGTGTGACATGGGATAAAATAGTGGAATCGTTTACACTGATTTTTTTCCGCCCAAAAAACCGTACGGGAAAAGCGAAAACCCGCTGTGGAAGCGGGTCTGAGTAAAAGGTGTGATTAATCTTAAAAGCGAGGCGTGACGCGGGCTTGCCTAGCGGAAGGCGGCCAGCTGTTCATGAAGGTTGAACGTCATCAGCGAGAGCCAGGCCACCAGCCCGAAGTAGAGCAGGGCGTACTCGCCGCGTTTAGCCGCGGTCAGCGTGCTGCTGTATTCGCTGCTTTCATTGCGCCGTGCCCAGAGCTGGGTACCTGCCAGCACGCAGACCAGCAGCAGAAGCGGACTCGGATGGAGGTAAAAAAAGCCCAGCAAAATCGGAATTCCCGGATACCAGATCTTACGCGAAATGGCAGCGGTAACACGCCCGCCGTCGAGGGGCGGAACGGGGATCAGATTAAACAGGTTCAGCAGAAAGCCCGAATACGAGAGGGCCAGCAGCAGAGAGCTGCCGTAATGCCGGGCCAGAAAGTAGCAGCCCGCGGCGGCAAGCGAGCCCAGAAGCGGGCCGGCAATGCCGACCCAGGCTTCGGTTTCCGCATCCGGGATCTGCTCTTTCAGGCCGATCCACGCCCCGACAAAAGGGATAAACATCGGCAGGCCGACATCGAGGTTCCGCTGCCGTGCGGCAAGGTAGTGGCCCAGCTCATGACAGAAGAGCAGGACCACAAAGCCGACGGCATAGGGCCAGCCAAAGACCATCGCATAGGTGATGACCGACAGCAGCATCGTGCCCCCGGACAGCATAAACTTCCCGAGCGAGGCCCCCTTCAGCAGCAGAAACAGCAGCTTCATGCGTCGAGGTCAGGGTGAGACTTTTTGCGAGCCAGCAGTTTTTTCGCCCCCATACCGACAGCCGCAATGCCGATCACACCCAGCTTCCAGAACTTCAGCAGCGTCACGCCAATCAGCGCCAGCAGGCCCAGTTTCTTGGCGGCGATCCCGCCGATCAGCGCGGCCAGACCGTACTCGGCCACTTTATCGGTGGAGGCATTAAAGTCGCCGTAGCTTTTGCCGTCATTAAAGTGCACGGCGCTCAGGAGCTGGTTAGCCAGCGGTTTTTCGCTCTCCACGGTGCCGCGGTCGGTCACCAGGTTCAGAGAGAGATAGCCTTCACGACCCAGCTGGTAGGTGTTGTAGTTCACACCCTGTTCCGCTTGCGGTACGTTGCTGCCGATATCGCGAATCGCGGCAGACCAGACCAGGCGGTGGGTCGGCTGCAGATAATGCGGTTTTTCAACCCAGCCTAAGACTTCAATCGGGGCAATACCCTGCTCGGCGCGAGATTTATTGCCTTCTTTGGTCCCTTCCTGCAGGTTATCGAGCAGTTCATCAGCATCCCAGTCTTTGGCGTCATCATCTTTGATGTAACCGGAGTCAATATATTCAATCGACACAAAGCCGGAAATATTATCGTGGAAAATGAGACCGTGGAATGACGAATCGACGCTGTTGCCGATCAGTCGCATAAACTGACCGGCCTCTTTTGGCGGGACCCATGTGTAATCAGCCGGCAGATCAATCGTGGCCTGATTACCCAGCTTAACCTTTTCAGGACCGGTTACGCTGGCCTTGCGCATGGCATCCATCGCCCGCTCCATCTGGAGCTCCTCGGCAGTAGGTGTTTCGGCGCGAACGGCGGTGGAAAAGGTGATAAGAGCAGCCAGAAGCAGAGAGAGGTAACGCGTAAAGCCGAATAGTTTTTTCATATTCATCCTATAAAGTAAATTCACCCGGCGTCCTTCGTCGGGCTATTTTCGCTTGCCTGAATAAAATCGGCCATCTGCCCTGAAATAGAAGGGGATGGCCTGCAGTTGCTTATATTTTTTTATGCACTAACCCGCGCAGTAAATCACATTTACGCGTCCCTGCGTATTCCCCATTATTTGGGATTGATCTCGTAGCGGTAGATATTATCGACAGGGACGAACGTCAGTCGGTGGGTAATACAATCCGGTGCGTCCTGCGCATGATGGGAGACAAACAGCAGCTGGGTTTCTCCCTCGCTAATCAGGACATCAACAAAGCGGCGGATCAGCTGGCGGTTTAGCGGATCCAGGCCCTGCAGAGGCTCGTCGAGGATCAGCAGCGTCGGGTGTTTCACCAGGGCGCGGACGATCAGTGCCAGCCGCTGTTGTCCCCAGGAAAGGCTGTGGAACGGCGAGTCTGCGGTACGGCTATCAAGCCCCAGAATATCCAGCCACTGCTGTACCAGCTTGCGCTGCTTGTCCGATACCGCCTGGTAAATCCCGATGGAATCAAAATAGCCGGAGAGGATCACATTGCGCACCGTGGTGCTGACCCGGTAGTCCAGATGCAGGCTGCTGCTGACGTAGCCGATATGTTTTTTAATATCCCAGATGGTTTCACCGCTGCCGCGGCGGCGCCCGAACAGGGTGAGATCGTTGCTGTAACCCTGGGGATGATCGCCGGTCACCAGGCTCAGAAGGGTCGATTTTCCGGCACCGTTGGGGCCGGCAATATGCCAGTGCTCGCCCGTTTTTACCGTCCAGTTCAGATGGTGAATAATCGGCTGGTCATTGTACGACACCACGCCATCATTAAGCTGGATTAGCGGCTGGCTGGCATCAAGACCGTGGCGGGCGGCAGGCGCGTCAGGCTCCGGCAGCGTTATCGCGCCGAGCTTTTCACTGTGGGCCAGCTGGGCGACCAGCGCCTGTCGAAGCAGGGTTTCCCGCTCGCCGATTTCCGTCAGTGTACAGTCGGCCAGCACGCCCGCGAACTGGACAAAATCGGGGATTTCATCAAAACGGTTAAGCACCAGTACCAGCGTTAATCCGCCCGCGTGCAGTTCGGCCAGCAGTTCAGCCAGCTGCTGGCGCGAGGCGACGTCCAGCCCGTCAAAGGGTTCATCAAGGATCAGCAGGTCCGGCTCGGCCATCAGGGCCTGGCAAAGCAGAGTCTTGCGGGTTTCGCCAGTGGAGAGATATTTAAAGCGCCGCGAGAGCAGGGCGCTGATACCAAACTGCGCCGCCAGCTGTGCGCAGCGGGATGCGTCTTTCACCGCGTCCTGGATAATCTCCGCCGTCGTGCGGCCGGTATCCTCTTCTCCAGGGCTGAGCAGGTCCGTATTGTTTCGCAGCCATTCGTCGCTGACCAGCTTCTGTAGCTGTTCAAACGAGAGGCGGGTGATGCGGGAAAAATCGCTCTGCCGCGAGCCTTCAAGCTGCGTCAGCTCGCCCGCCAGGGCGCGGGCGAGGGCGGATTTTCCGCTGCCGTTGGTGCCCACGAAGGCCCAGCTCTCCCCGGCGGCCAGCTGTAACGCGTCGAGTTTCAGTACTTTTGTATCGCTCAGGCGAAACGTGCCTTGCGAAATTTGCAACGATGACATTGTGTATCCCACTTATTGCAGCAAATACCACAGGGATACCGGGTGTTGCCCCTAATGTCAATGCGTGCTGATAAGCCTTACCATCTGATCAATATCTTCAATCGCCTGTGCCCGCAGGACAGGATCGGGATCCAGGGAGAGAAGGTCGGCATAGCCATTGACCAGGGCGCAGAGCTGTCGCGCCGTGCGGGCGGCATCCAGTGGCTGAAAGATCCCTTCGTCGATGCCCTGTTGAATCACTTTCTGGAACTGACCGTTCCAGCCAGCGGTGTGCTCAAGCGTCAGTTTTTTCCAGGCTTCATCGCGCATGCTCGCCTGCCAGATATCAGAATAGAGCAGCCAGTCCGGGTCGATACGGTGGGGTAAAAACCACTCTATCAGCAGCGACAGCGCTTCACGGGCTGGCATGTCCTGCAATTCTTCCTCGGCGCTTTGCAGATCGGTTTTTAAAAAATGGTCAAGGGCTGCGAGGCAGAGTGCCTGCCAGTTGGGGAAATAGTGATAAATATGGCTACGTGAAATTCCCAGCGTCTCGGTGACATCGCGGGTAGCGGTCTGGGGCAGCCCTTTTTGCCTGAAGAGGGCGATGGCGGTATCAAGAATGGCCTGGCGGCGGGTTTGTGTCATGATCTTCCTGTTGACTTTGAGCAGTTGCTCAAGTAAATTTCGCCAAAATTTGAGCGTTCGCTCAATTTTAATCTGTTCTCTGAGAAAAGTCATGACCGCCATACCCTCTCCAGGTGCCTGGAGCACGCTGTGCACGCTTGCCCGTCTTCACGGCAAAAAACTCTTCTGGACCTTTTCGCTGGTGGTGGCCGAAAACGTGCTGCTGGTGACCTATCCCCTGTTTGCCGGTTTCGCCATTAATGCCATCACCCAGGGTAATGTGGCGACCGCGCTGATTTACGCCCTGGTGGTGCTGGGAATGTGGGGCGTGGGCGCCGCCAGACGAAGCGTGGATACCCGCACGTTTTCACGTATCTATGCCGGGCTGGTGGTGCCGGTGATTTTATCCCAGCGTCGCAGCCAGCTCAGCCATTCGGCGATTGCCGCCAGGGTCACCCTGTCGCGGGAGTTTGTCGACTTTTTTGAAACCCATTTGCCCGTTCTGATTACCACTCTCGTCTCTATCAGCGGGGCGGCGTTAATGCTGCTGTTTATTGAGCCTCTGGTCGGGGTCGGCACGCTGGTCATTCTTGTGCTCTTCTGCGTCTGTCTGCCACGTTTTACCCGCACCAACGATGGGCTCTGGTTCAGGCTCAACAACCGGCTGGAAAAAGAAGTGGGCTTTGTGGGGATCGCGAAGGAGTATACCCTGACCCGCCACTACTGGATGATGGCCCGTTTTCGCATTCGTCTTTCCGATCGCGAAGCCTGGGGATATCTGGCTATCGGCGTGGCCAGCGCGCTGCTGTTTGCTCTGGCTATTGTCCTGCTGACGACCCGCAGCGGGCAGGAGGCCGGTCATATCTATTCAGTGATGACCTATATGTGGATGTTTGCCATGAGCCTGGACGATGGGCCGCAGCTGCTGGAGAAGTATTCGAAACTGCGGGATGTCGGGAAGCGTATTAATACCGGGCTGATTGGCTGACGCGGCGAACCGCGTCAGCCTCTGTCTTAACGAAGCGTGGCGAGGATGATTTTGTCGGCGTTGAAGTAGGCGATAACCTCATCGCCTTCGCTGAAGCCGCTGGCCTGCTCCACCGGCAGGGTGGCGCACAGGGTCTGACCGTCGGCCAGGGTCAGCAGAATTTCACTCTGCTGACTGCCGTGTTCAATATGACGAATACGGCCCTGGAGCCGGTTATCCGCCGCCTGCGCCTGAAGCGGGTCGCGGGTCAGAGTCACCCAGGGGGCTTTCAGCAGCACCAGAACTTCGGTGCCTTCCTGCAGGCCAAGTCGCTCGCCGCTGCGGGCAGTAACCGCCACTTTAAGCCGCGTTTCGCCATCGGCCAGCAGGACATCGATATGCTCCTGTACCTGCTGGTGATCGCGGGCGGTGACGGTACCAAACCACTGGTTACGGGCGCTGGTCTGCAGCGAGAAACGGGAGATGGCCGCCAACAGGCTATCGAGCGGCAGGGCGTCATCATCGCTCAGCACGTCGAAAGCCTTTTGCTGGATCTGCGCCAGCAAATCGTAGAGCTGGATCAGCCGCTGGCCGTAGCGGGTCAGCACCGCGCCGCCGCCGCCTTTGCCGCCAGTGGCGCGATCCACCAGCGTCTGCTCGCTGAGCTGGTTCATTTCATTGATCGCATCCCAGGCGCTTTTATAGCTGATACCGGCGTTCTTTGCGCCCTGGCTGATGGAGCCGGTCTGCTCTACCTGCTTAAGCAAGGCGATACGGCGCGGGTCGGCGAACAGGCGCTGCTGCAGTTTCAGGGTCAGAAGGATTTCAGCCTGCATAGATGAGATTCCTGGAAAACAAAATACATAGCGCGTATTGTGGCGTAAAGCGGCGGCGACGAACAGCTTACCGCACAAAAGGGCATGTTTTTTCTGCGGATCCGGTTACAATGACCCGGTCACAATATCTGGAGTTGACCATGTTTGAGTTGCTGAAAAGTCTGGTTTTTGCTGTC
>DATEKR010000350.1:0-9265 GCA_035277345.1 Enterobacteriaceae bacterium | reverse complement strand
AATCCTCTGCGGAGCGCGGCTGACGCCGCGCTCCGTTATTTTCCCTTCGTTTTCCCCTCCTGCGGAATGTTCTTAATTCCTCGCATTTTCCGTTTCATTGCCTGTTTTTTAATCACTTCGGCAAGCGAATTTACAATCCTGTTCTATATTTAACAAAGCGATGACAACTTTGGTGGGTTTATCAACTACTCAATATAACTATTGTAGTTTGTTAGCCCAGGTTTCCATGTTATCGCGGGATGAATAACTTCACGGAGCGGCCAGTGGGTAATCCTGCACTACGCAGGATAACGTGAACATAGTGGTCGCCCCGGCTCAAATTGTGAGCAAACAACAGGAAGAGATCGATGATGACTAAACTGAAGATTTCACAATCCGTACTGGCAGTGATGCTGGGTAGCGTACTGGCCAGCGGCTCTGCCCTGGCAGCCAATACCACCACTGAAAGCGCAGGCCAGAAAGTCGATAGCTCGATGAGTAAAGTCGGTAACTTTATGGATGACAGTACGATAACGGCGAAAGTGAAAGCAGCCCTGGTCGATCATGAGTCCATTAAGAGCACTGACATCTCCGTTAAGACTGAACAGAAGGTCGTGACGCTGAGCGGCTTTGTTGAAAGCCAGGCCCAGGCGGAGGAAGCGGTTAACGTTGCCAAACAAGTGGAAGGCGTCTCCTCGGTCAGCGATAAGCTGCACGTGCGTGACGGTAAAGATCAGTCGGTGAAAGGCTATGCCGGTGATGCGGTCACCACCAGCGAAATCAAAGCTAAACTGCTGGCAGACGACATCGTGCCTTCCCGTAACGTGAAAGTCGAAACCACCGACGGTCTGGTTCAGCTTTCCGGTACCGTCAAAAATCAGGCGCAAAGCGACCGCGCCGAGAGCATTGCCAAAGCTATTGATGGCGTGAAGAGCGTGAAAAACGACCTCAAAGTTGAATAAGCAGGATCCCAGAATGCGTTCCCCGGCGCGTTGTCCGGGGGCGTAAGTAGCACATAAGAGAAACGCGTCTGAGCGGTTTTAACGCTCGATTATTAACTATGGTTAAGGAGAGTCTTATGTTTCGTTGGGGCATTATATTCCTCGTGATTGCACTGATCGCAGCGGCCCTGGGCTTTGGTGGCCTGGCCGGTACCGCCGCGGGTGCAGCAAAAATTGTCTTTATCGTCGGTATCATCCTGTTCCTGGTCAGCCTGTTTATGGGACGCCGACGTCCATAGCGAAATCGTGCGCTTTACGACGAAAGCCAGTCTGCGGACTGGCTTTCGCTGTTTAAGACCGGGAGAAAGTACGTTACTTTGGTGTGACGATAAAAACGAAAACAGGCAGGGTACAGGGTGGGGCAACGAATTCCGGTAACGCTTGGCAATATCGCTCCGCTGGCGTTAAAACCTTTCCGGCCCGGTCGACTCGCGCTGGTGTGCGAGGGCGGCGGGCAGCGGGGCATTTTTACCGCCGGTGTGCTGGATGAGTTTATGCGCGCGAAGTTTGATCCGTTTAGCCTCTACTTTGGTACTTCTGCCGGGGCGCAAAACCTCTCTGCCTATCTCTGCAAGCAGCCCGGCTATGCGCGTAAAGTCATTATGCGCTACACGACCCGGCGCGACTTTTTCGATCCACTGCGCTTTGTGCGCGGCGGTAACCTGATCGATCTCGACTGGCTGGTGAATTCGACCGCCAGCGATATGCCGCTGGCGATGGATCGTGCCGGACAGCGTTTTGCCGACGGCAGCGACTTCTATATGTGCGCCTGCCGCCAGGATGACTATACGCCTGGCTACTTTGCCCCGACCACGGATAACTGGCTGGATCTGATCCGCGCCTCCAGCGCGATCCCCGGTTTTTATCGCCAGGGTGTTACCCTCGACGGCATTAGCTATCTTGACGGTGGGATCAGCGATGCCATCCCCGTCCAGGAAGCCGCCCGGCGAGGGGCAAAAACCATTGTGGTGATCCGCACCGTGCCGTCGCAGATGTACTACACCCCGCAGTGGTTTAAACGTATGGAGCGCTGGGTTGGCGAGAGCAGCCTGCAGTCGCTGGTCAATCTGGTGCACCACCACGAAGCCAGCTATCTGGCGATCCAGACATTTATCGATGCGCCGCCGGGTCGGCTACGCATCATCGAGATCTATCCACCGAAGCCGCTCAACAGCATGGCGCTGGGTAGCCGACTTCCGGCGCTGCGCGAGGACTATAAAACCGGGCGGCTGTGCGGGCGCTACTTCCTGGCGACGATCGGCAAACTGCTGGCGGAACAGCCGCCGCTGATACGCCATACCCCACGTATTACCACGCCTGCACCGCTTGTGGTTCCGCCTGCCGCCGTGGCTAACGATGCGCTTACCCGACCGGTGCTGGATGTGCCTCAGGCCAACGATCCCACTTTTAGTAACGAGGACCTGGCGTGACCTTTCGCTTTATCGATACTCACTGTCACTTTGATTTCCCACCCTTTAGCGGGGATGAGGCGGCCAGCATTGAACGGGCGGCGCAGGCCGGGGTAGAGAAGATCCTTGTCGTCGCTACCGAAGCGGCCCGATTTGACCGGGTGCTGGCGCTGGCGGCTGACTATGATGCGTTATACGCCGCGCTGGGTATGCATCCCATGTTTATTGAACAGCATACGGATGCGGGGCTGGAGCAGCTGGAACGCTGTCTGATCTCCCGGCCCAAAAAGCTGGTGGCGATTGGTGAAATTGGTCTGGATCTTTACCGGGACGATCCGCAGTTTGAGCGTCAGCAGGCGTTGCTCGATGCGCAGCTCCGGCTTGCAAAACGCTACGATCTGCCGGTGATCCTTCACTCAAGACGCACCCACGATAAGCTGGCGATGCAGCTTAAACGCCATAGTCTGCCGCGTGCCGGCGTGGTTCACGGTTTTGCCGGTAGCCTGCAGCAGGCGCAGCGCTTTATCGACCTCGGATACAAAATTGGCGTTGGCGGGACCATTACCTACCCGCGAGCGAGCAAAACCCGGGAGGTGATGGCGCAGCTGCCGCTGAGTGCGCTACTGCTGGAAACCGACGCGCCGGATATGCCGCTGAACGGTTTTCAGGGCCAGCCGAACCGGCCAGAGCGGGCGGCGCGGGTATTTGAGATCCTGTGTGAACTGCGGCCGGAACCTGCTGAAGAGATTGCCCATGTGTTATTTCATAACACCGGTGAATTATTCCATGGCATATGATTAGGCTGGTTTTTGTGATTTATGTCTCGTTATCATATTTTGATCTCTCTTTTTTGCGCAGAATCTGTGAGCTATTTCGTTACCGATAATTACATCTGGTTATAATCGCCCCCTTCTTAATGCATAACGCTACCAACCTTCCAGTACACAGGGAATCTGTATGCAAATTGTTATGGGGCTTGTGGGCATGGTGGTCCTGCTTGCGATCGCTTTGCTTTTATCCAGTAACCGAAAAGCCATTAATCTGCGCACCGTGCTTGGCGCATGGCTTATCCAGCTCGGCATCGGCGCACTGATCCTTTACGTTCCTGCCGGACGCCAACTGCTGATGGCCGTTTCCGCAGGCGTGGCCAACGTTATCGCCTACGGTAATGAAGGCATTGGCTTCCTGTTCGGCGGCCTGGTTTCGGACAAGATGTTCGAAGTCTTCGGCGGCGGTGGTTTTGTTTTTGCCCTGCGCGTCCTGCCGGTTATCGTCTTCTTCTCTTCGCTGATTGCCGTGCTTTATTACCTCGGCATTATGCAACTGGTGATCCGCGTGCTCGGCGGCGGTCTGCGTAAGCTGCTGAAAACCTCCCGCACCGAGTCCCTGTCGGCGACGGCTAATATCTTTGTTGGTCAGACGGAAGCGCCGCTGGTGGTTCGCCCCTATATTGCCACCATGACCCGCTCCGAGCTGTTTGCCGTAATGTGTGGTGGCCTGGCCTCGGTGGCCGGTTCCGTGCTGGCGGGCTATGCCCAGATGGGCGTGCCGCTGGAATACCTGATTGCCGCCTCCTTTATGGCTGCACCGGGTGGCCTGCTCTTCGCCAAAATTATTATTCCTGAAACGGAAACCCCTCAGGATTCCCCGGATCTGGAAATGGCCGATGATATCGACCGCCCGGCCAACGTGCTGGATGCGGCGGCGTCGGGCGCGGCTTCCGGGATGCAGCTGGCGCTGAACGTGGGTGCGATGTTGCTGGCGTTTATCGCCCTGATTGCGCTGCTGAACGGCATTCTGTCCGGGATTGGCGGCTGGTTTGATTACCCGCAGCTGTCGCTGGAACTGCTCCTCGGCTGGGTATTCTCGCCGCTGGCGTGGGTAATTGGTATTCCGTGGAGTGAAGCGACGGTCGCCGGTTCCTTTATTGGCCAGAAGCTGATTATCAACGAGTTCGTGGCCTATATGAACTTCGGGGCATATCTCAAGGATGACGCGGCCGTGGCCGCGGCGGGCCTGCAGGTGCTCTCCGATAACAGCAAGGCGATTATCTCGTTCGCACTTTGTGGTTTTGCTAACCTCTCTTCCATCGCGATTCTGATCGGCGGCCTGGGCGGTATGGCCCCGAATCGTCGTCAGGATATCGCCCAGCTGGGCCTGAAAGCCGTGGCGGCCGGGACGCTCTCTAACCTGATGAGCGCGACCATCGCCGGGTTATTCCTCGCCCTGTAACATCTCACGGGGAGCCGTCCGGCTCCCCGTTCACGCAGCTCCCTTCTATACTTTCTCCATTGTCATCCCCATTTATGGGTCGTTTGTTTGTTGTACTGTATGTTAGAATTCTAACATTCCCTGTCGCGCACGCTTCGTGCATGTTGCGGCCGTTTCGGGCAATAAAATCCGATCTGCATCACATTGCAATTGAGTAAGCGTTTGTTGCTGTTTCATTAAATGTGATGAAGGTCGAAGTGTAACCACGACGCAGTGTTACAATAGTCACATTACGCCGCTTTTAGCTTACTGGAGAAAGACGATGACCGATTTAACCGCAAGCAGCCAGCGCGCGCTGCAGCTGATGGACCTGACCACCCTGAACGATGACGACACTAATGAAAAAGTCATCGCCCTGTGCCATCAGGCGAAAACCCCGGTGGGTAACACCGCCGCTGTTTGTATCTACCCGCGTTTTATCCCGATTGCGCGTAAGACCCTCAACGCCCAGGGCACGCCGGATATCCGCATCGCCACGGTGACCAACTTCCCGCACGGTAACGACGATATCGAAATTGCCCTGGCCGAAACCCGTGCGGCTATCGCCTACGGCGCGGATGAAGTGGACGTGGTGTTCCCTTACCGCGCGCTGATCGCCGGTAACGAGCAGGTTGGCTTCGATCTGGTGAAAGCCTGTAAAGACGCCTGTGCGGCAGCTAACGTACTGCTGAAAGTGATCATCGAAACCGGCGAGCTGAAAGAAGAAGCGCTGATTCGTAAAGCTTCTGAAATCTCTATCAAAGCCGGGGCTGACTTTATCAAGACCTCCACCGGTAAAGTGCCGGTTAACGCGACCCCGGAAAGTGCGCGCATTATGCTGGAAGTCATCCGCGATATGGGCGTATCCAAAACCGTGGGCTTCAAACCGGCCGGCGGCGTGCGCAGCGCGGAAGACGCGCAGCAGTTCCTGGCGATTGCCGACGAGCTGTTCGGCGCCGACTGGGCCGATTCCCGCCACTACCGCTTTGGCGCGTCCAGCCTGCTGGCGAGCCTGCTGAAAGCGCTGGGCCACGGCGATGGCAAAAGCGCCAGCGCCTACTGATTCCTTTTTAGCGGCGGGCAACCGCCGCATTCAATCCGATTACGCAGGGGGTAACCTTGTTTCTCGCGCAAGAAATTATTCGTAAAAAACGTGATGGTCATCAGTTGAGTGACGAAGAGATTCGTTTCTTTATCAACGGCATCCGCGATAACACCATCTCCGAAGGCCAGATTGCCGCCCTGGCTATGACCATTTTCTTCCACGATATGAGCATGCCAGAGCGCGTCTCGCTGACCATGGCGATGCGTGATTCCGGGACCGTACTGGACTGGAAAAGCCTCAATCTTAACGGCCCGATTGTTGATAAACACTCCACCGGCGGCGTGGGCGATGTGACATCGCTGATGCTGGGGCCGATGGTCGCGGCCTGCGGCGGTTATATCCCGATGATTTCCGGGCGTGGCCTGGGCCATACCGGCGGTACTCTGGATAAGCTCGAAGCCATTCCGGGCTTTGATATCTTCCCGGACGACAGCCGTTTCCGCGAGATTATTCAGGATGTTGGCGTGGCAATTATCGGCCAGACCAGCTCCCTGGCACCGGCAGATAAACGCTTCTACGCCACCCGCGATATTACCGCGACCGTGGACTCCATTCCGCTGATCACTGCCTCGATCCTCGCCAAAAAACTGGCGGAAGGGCTGGATGCGCTGGTCATGGACGTGAAAGTGGGCAGCGGCGCCTTTATGCCGAGCTTTGAACTCTCTGCGGCGCTGGCCGAGGCTATCGTGGGCGTATCAAACGGTGCAGGCGTGCGGACTACCGCGCTGCTGACCGATATGAACCAGGTCCTGGCATCCAGCGCCGGTAACGCGGTTGAAGTCCGCGAAGCGGTGCAGTTCCTGACCGGCGAATACCGTAACCCGCGCCTGTTTGACGTGACCATGGCGCTCTGCGTGGAGATGCTGATCTCCGGCCGTCTGGCGAAAGATGATGCCGAAGCGCGGACGAAGCTCCAGGCTGTGCTGGATAATGGCAAAGCGGCGGAGATCTTTGGCCGGATGGTCGCGGCACAAAAAGGCCCGAACGACTTTGTCGAGAACTACGCGAAATATCTGCCGACCGCCACCCTGAGCAAAGCGGTGTACGCGGAATCCGAAGGCTTTGTCTCGGCGATGGATACCCGCGCGCTGGGTATGGCGGTGGTCTCGATGGGCGGCGGACGTCGTCAGGCCTCTGATGCTATCGACTACAGCGTCGGCTTTACCGATATGGCCCGTCTGGGCGACAGCATTGACGGACAGCGTCCGCTGGCGGTGATCCATGCCAAAGATGAATCCAGCTGGCAGGAAGCGGCTCAGGCGGTGAAAGCGGCAATCAAAATTGACGACACTGCGCCTGAAGTCACACCGACGGTCTATCGCCGAATCACCCAATAGCGGTATACTGATCTGATCGCTTTTTCATAACGCCATCTGGCGTTAGCAGCGCATAACGTACGGAGAAAATATGAAACGTGCATTTATTATGGTGCTGGACTCCTTCGGCATCGGTGCAGCTGAGGACGCGGATCGCTTTGGCGATGTCGGCTCAGACACCCTCGGCCATATCGCAGCAGCCTGTGCCAAAGGCGAGGCGGACATCGGTCGTAAAGGCCCGCTGAACCTACCTAACCTGACTCGTCTGGGTCTGGTGAAAGCCCACGAAGGCGCGACGGGCTCCGTTGCGGCAGGTATGGACGGCAATGCGGAAGTTATTGGCGCGTACGCCTGGGCGCATGAGCTCTCTTCCGGTAAAGATACGCCGTCAGGCCACTGGGAAATTGCCGGTGTGCCCGTGCTGTTCGACTGGGGCTATTTCTCTGACAAAGAGAACAGCTTCCCGCAGGAGCTGCTGGACAAGCTGGTGAAGCGTGCCGGTCTGCCGGGCTACCTCGGCAACTGCCACTCGTCAGGGACCGTGATCCTCGATCAGCTGGGCGAAGAGCATATGAAAACCGGCAAGCCGATTTTCTATACCTCTGCCGACTCGGTATTCCAGATTGCCTGTCATGAAGAGACCTACGGCCTCGACAAGCTGTATGAGCTGTGCGAAATCGCTCGTGAAGAGCTGACGGAAGGCGGCTACAACATTGGCCGCGTTATCGCCCGTCCGTTTATCGGCGACAAAGCAGGCAGCTTCGAGCGTACCGGTAACCGTCACGATCTGGCTGTTGAGCCGCCGGCAGCGACCGTGCTGCAGAAGCTGGTAGATGAAAAAGACGGGCAGGTGGTATCGGTCGGCAAAATCGCCGATATCTACGCCAACTGCGGGATCACCAAAAAAGTGAAGGCCACCGGGCTGGATGCGTTGTTCGATGCGACAATCAAAGAGATGAAAGTGGCGGGCGATAAAACGATCGTCTTCACCAACTTCGTTGATTTCGACTCCGCCTGGGGCCACCGTCGCGACGTTGCAGGCTATGCCGGTGGGCTGGAACTCTTTGACCGCCGTCTGCCGGAGCTGATGGAACTGGTGGGGGAAGATGATATCCTGATCCTCACCGCCGACCACGGCTGCGATCCGACCTGGACCGGGACCGACCATACCCGTGAGCACATTCCGGTGCTGGTATACGGCCCGAAAGTGAAGCCTGGCTCACTGGGCCATCGCGACACCTTCGCGGATATTGGCCAGACCGTGGCGAAATACTTCGGCACCTCGGATATGGAATACGGCAAAGCCCTGTTCTGATCGTCTGTTAAAACGCCAGGCAGGCCCTGCCGCCTGGCGTAAACTCAAATTAAGGAAAATGTATGGCAACCCCACATATTAACGCTGAGATGGGCGATTTCGCTGACGTTGTGCTGATGCCGGGCGACCCGCTGCGTGCTAAACACATCGCAGAAACCTTCCTGGAAGATGCCCGTGAAGTGAACAACGTGCGCGGCATGCTGGGCTATACCGGTACCTATAAAGGCCGCAAAATCTCCGTAATGGGTCACGGCATGGGTATCCCGTCCTGCTCCATCTACGCGAAAGAGCTGATCACCGATTTCGGCGTGAAAAAAATCATCCGCGTCGGCTCCTGCGGTGCGGTGCGTGCGGACGTTAAGCTGCGCGACGTGGTTATCGGGATGGGTGCCTGCACCGACTCCAAAGTGAACCGTATGCGCTTCAAAGACCATGACTTTGCGGCGATTGCCGACTTTGACATGGTGCGTAACGCGGTTGATGCGGCCAAAGCGCTGGGCGTTGATGCCCGCGTGGGTAACATCTTCTCCGCCGACCTGTTCTATACGCCGGACCCGCAGATGTTCGACGTCATGGAAAAGTACGGCATCCTGGGCGTGGAAATGGAAGCGGCCGGTATCTACGGCGTGGCGGCAGAGTTCGGTGCGAAAGCCCTGACCATCTGTACCGTATCTGACCATATCCGCACCCACGAGCAGACCACCGCTGCCGAGCGTCAGACGACCTTCAACGATATGATTAAAATCGCGCTGGAATCCGTCCTGCTGGGCGATAAAGCGTAATTTTTCGGGGCGCTTCGGCGCCCCTGTTTTCCTGTCCATTGCGTCAACCTGCAAATTCTCCTGGCTGCCTTTTCTCTCCCGCTGCGTTATTCTCGTAAAATCTGATTA
>DATEKR010000349.1:0-5244 GCA_035277345.1 Enterobacteriaceae bacterium | reverse complement strand
TATGAAGCCACATCACTCTCCGATCTGGTCGAGGCAACCGGCGCCAAAGCGCCCACGCTGTATGCGGAATTCGTCAATAAAGAGGGGCTGTTCCGTGCGGTACTTGAGCGCTATATCGCGCACTTTGCCGATCGCCATGAGGCACAGCTTTTTTGTGAGGATAAACCGGTCAGCGAAGCCCTGGCGGACTATTTCACCGCCGTCGCCAGCTGCTATACCAGTAAAGACACGCCTGCAGGCTGCTTTCTGATTAACACCTCCGCCACCCTTGCCGCCTCGTCAAAAGAGGTCGCCCGGATGCTGAAATGCCGACATGCCCAGCAGGAACAAACCCTGCGTGCATTTCTGGAAAAGCGCCAGCAGCGTGGCGAGATCCCGGCAGGAAAAGATCCTGAACAGCTGGCGCAGTTCCTCAGCTGTATTCTGCGAGGGATGTCGGTGACCGCCCGCGAAGGGGCCGATTTTGACAAACTGATGCAAATTGCCGCCACAACGCTGCGTCTGTGGCCTGAAATGCTGAAGGATTAAGTAAACAAAAAAGGCTTCCCAGCCTGAGCGAATGGGAAGCCAATCAATAACGTACTGCTTTGTTTTACGCTTTTTTATTCAGAACCAGCTGTCCGTTACCATCCAGTGGGATCTGGGTACCAGGATCGTTATCCATACGGATTTTCCCCTGCTGATCGCCGATTTTGTAGGTGACATCGTAGCCGAGCATTTTTTCTGACTTGTCATACACCGTTTTGCAACGCTGCTGAGTCGTTGTATAGGTATCCCTGTCCTGCATCGCACCCTGGACCTGGTGACCGGCATAGCCGCCGCCCAGCGCACCCGCTACGGTTGCGAGATCCTTACCACGCCCGCCGCCGAACTGGTGGCCAATCACGCCGCCCGCAACGGCACCGAGAACGGAACCCGCGATGCGGTTTTCATCCTGGACCGGTCGACGGTGGGTGACCGTGACATCACGGCACTCCTGACGCGGGGTTTTAATGCTCTCTTTGATCGGCGTGGCCGAAACCACCTGCGCATACTGCGGACCGCGTTCAAAGACGTTTAAACTGGCGACGGCGGCCACGCCCAGTGCAGCGGCAACGCCAATCCCCATACCTGCCAACATTGATTTATTCACAGGGTTTTCTCCTTCGTTTGCTATTGTAACAATTCTGCAACTCGTCAAGCGGTTTGCACATCGGAATAGCGCCTAAAATACGGGAGAAATACGGTAAAAGACGTTGATTCAGAGGACTCTGAGGCGGGGAAAGGTGCCGGGCAGAGGGTCTGCCCGGCAGAAATATTTAGTGCAGTTTCAGGCGTGGACGGATCACACGGTTAATGCTGCCCACCAGCATCATCAGCCCGGTTTTAAAGTAACCGTGCAGCGCAATCTGGTGCATACGGTACAGGGAGATATAGACGATACGCGCAATGCGCCCTTCGACCATCATCGAGCCGCGCATCAGGTTACCCATCAGGCTGCCGACGGTAGAGAAGTTCGACAGGGACACCAGCGACCCGTGATCTTTATAGACGTAGGACTTCAGCATTTTGCCTTTGATCTGCGCGAGAATGTTGTGCTGCGCGCAGGAAGCCATCTGGTGCGCAGCCTGCGCACGCGGCGGCACAAAGCCCCCTTCCGGACGGGCGCAGGAAGCGCAGTCGCCGATGGCGAAGATATCTGCATCAAGCGTCGTCTGCAGCGTCGGCTCCACCACCAGCTGGTTGATACGGTTCGTTTCCAGACCGCCGATATCCTTCATAAAGTCCGGCGCTTTGATCCCGGCCGCCCAGACCATCAGGTCCGCCTTGATATATTCGCCGTCTTTGGTGTGCAGACCGCCTTCATCGGCGCTGGTGACCATCGTCTGGGTCAGCACGCGCACGCCCAGTTTGGTCAGCTCATTCTGCGCGGCACCGGAGATACGCGGCGGCAGCGCAGGCAGAATACGTTCACCCGCTTCCACCAGCGTCACGTTCAGCGCTTCATTGGTCAGACCTTTATAGCCGTAGCTGTGCAGCTGTTTCACCGCGTTATGCAGTTCCGCAGAAAGCTCTACCCCGGTCGCCCCGCCGCCAACGATGGCAATATTCACCTTGCCGCTCGCACCCAGATTACTGGAGTATTTCAGGAACAGATTGAGCATTTCCTGATGGAAGCGACGCGCCTGATGCGGGTTATCGAGGAAGATACAGTGCTCTTTCACGCCCGGCGTGTTGAAGTCGTTGGAGGTACTGCCCAGCGCCATCACCAGGGTGTCGTAGGCCAGCTTACGTTCCGGCACCAGCAGCTCGCCTTTTTCATCGCGCAGCTCGGCCAGGGTCAGGGTTTTACCGTCGCGGTTGATATCCACGACCGATCCCAGCTGGAACTCAAAGCCGTGGTTACGGGCATGCGCCAGATAGCTCAGGGCATCAACACCTTCATCCAGCGATCCGGTCGCCACTTCGTGCAGCAGCGGTTTCCACAGATGACTGTGGTTGCGATCTACCAGCGTGATTTTGGCTTTTTTACCCCGGCCCAGCTTTTTACCCAGTTGAGTAGCCAGTTCCAGGCCGCCAGCACCACCACCCACAATCACAATTTTTTTCAATGGTGTAGTCAACGTGACCCCCTAAATTATTAACCAATTGTTAATTAAAAGTTATTCAAATAGCTTTTAATTAACAACAGGTTAGCGATGTTAAATCATCGCTACACAGGGAGAGTAACACGAACGGTGCATTGGTCATACCAAAATTGATATGCATCAAGTTTTGCCGCTGAAAAGATGAACAAGTGTAGCAGTCAGCCAACAGGCCAACAGCAAAAGAGAGGGGAATGACGGCCCGCCGGATCTGCCTGCGGGCCGGAGGAAACGGCTTCAGCCGAGGGTTTTGAACGCCCGGATGCGCTGCAGGTGCGGCGAGATATTTTTAAATTTATGGGTCTGCTCTTCGTCCCAGACGATTTCGTAATACTGATGCAGCAGCGCTGAAGTATCCTGGCTGTTCAGGGCTTCATCCTGCCGGGATAGGATCACCATACAGCGGTCGCGATTCTTCTCGCGGAAGTTGCTCACGCACTTAGTGGCGATATCGACATACTCTTCCGGGCGGTCAATCTTCCCTTCCATATTCTCATTTGGATGGAGGTTCGGATTAAACACCACCTGCCGCATATCGCAAAGAAAACCAATCCGCTCGGCCCAGTAGCCGCCCAGCCCGACGCCGCAGATCAGCGGCCGTTCATCGGCGCTAAGCTGCAGCATCTTGTCGACCTCTTTCAGCAGATGCTGCATATCATGCTTCGGGTGCCGGGTGCTGTAGCTTATCAGCCGAACATCCGGGTCGATAAACTGCAGCTGCAGCACCTTCTCATGGTTACCAGGGCTGTTAGAGTCAAAACCGTGTAAATAGATAATCATCGGATCCTCACTGCACATAACCGCCTGTTGCGGGAGCGTTAATGTTCCGCTTTGTGCGCCTGCCAGCGCTCATGGAGCGCCTCCAGCTGCGCGCTTGCCGTCTTCCAGCGCGCGGAGTCCATTAACGCCTGACGAGTAAACGAACCTTTATGATACAAATTCGTAACACGCTCAGCTTTGATCGGCGACAGGTTATCCAGCACGCTGACCGCCCCTTTACGATTATTGCAGACCAGGATCATATCGCAACCGGCGTCCAGCGAGGACTGTCCACGCTCGGCGTAGCTGCCCATAATCGCAGCACCTTCCATCGACAGATCGTCGGAGAAAATCACCCCGTTAAAGCCCAGTTCTTTACGCAGCACCGTTTTCAGCCAGTACGGCGAGCCGCTGGCCGGGCGCGGGTCGGCATCCTCGTAGATAACATGCGCTGGCATAATGGCATCCAGCTTTCCGGCATC
Source organism: Enterobacteriaceae bacterium (assembly GCA_035277345.1). GTDB lineage: Bacteria > Pseudomonadota > Gammaproteobacteria > Enterobacterales > Enterobacteriaceae > BIGb0383. The sequence continues at coordinate 1,379 of DATEKR010000349.1, read as the reverse complement.
GATCAGCTTTTTAAACACGTCCATATCACGGGCGCGGATCGTCGCCTGCGCACGCGGGTCGCGGGGCGTCTCTTTATGAGAGTCGGCGGTGACCGCCCCGTGTCCGGGGAAGTGTTTCCCGGTGGTTTTCATTCCCGCGCTGCGCATACCGTCGATAAAGCGGCTGGCGATACTCAGCGCCTTCTGTGGATCTTCGTGATATGCACGCTCACCGATTGCCGCGCTGATATGCCCGATATCCAGCACCGGGGCGAAGCTGATATCAATATCCATGGCGATCATTTCGCTGGCCATCAGCCATCCCGCCTCTTCCGCCATCCGACCACCCTCTTCCATGCCAAGCAGCGCGGCAAAGGACTGAGCGGCAGGCAGGCGCGTAAAGCCTTCGCGAAAACGCTGCACCCGACCGCCTTCCTGATCGACGGCCACCACCAGCCGATGGTGCGACGCAGCGCGTATTTGCCGCACCAGCTCGCGGAGCTGGGCGGGGTCGTGGTAGTTGCGGGTAAACAAAATCAGCCCACCCACCAGCGGATGCGCCAGAATCTCGCGCTCTTCCGCATCCAGTTCATACCCTTCGACATCCAACATCACCGGACCCACAAACACCTCTCTTAGTCTTTGATTCTCCGCTGGCGCCATATCTCATCCGCCAGCGTAATAAACTGTCGATCGCCGGTTTGCTGCCAGCGACATTCATACCATCCAGCCATCAGCATCAGCACCCAGGGCCGCCAGCGCAGCACCTGCCGCCACAGCAGCGCGGCATCTATCCCGGCCTCCCGGGCATAGGCCATCACCAGGGCTTTGCGGTCTTCACTCCACACGGCTGCCAGCTCAAGGGCAATATCCCCGTCGCCAGCGTATTCCCAGTCAATCAGGCGAAGGCCATCCGCGGTGTGGACCAGATTACCCGGATGGATATCCATATGCAGCGGCGACAATCTTAAAGGCTGCGGCTCGCCCTGCGCGCTCAGCCGTTTTAGCTCCCGCAGCCAGCCAGGCGAACGCCGACCTGGATCGCACGTCTGCCAGGACTGTTCCAGCAGAGGCTGCAGCAAAACTCGCCAGCCAAAACGCGGCTGGTGGTGCAGCTGAGAGAGCACGCAGGCAAGCGCTGTAGCATCGGGCAAGGTGGTTTTTACCTCGCCCGGAAGATAGTCCACCGCCATCCAGCCCGCCGCGCAGAAACGTGCCGTGGCGGCCAGCGTATCCGGCAACCGGCGCAGCGCACGATACTGACGCAGAAACTGGGCATGCGACAGCGCCGACTGCCGTTGTTCACGCAGCACCAGCCGCTGTTCATCGCGGACGATCAAACAGCCGCCGCCGCTCAGACCCTCAAGAGTCTGCGCGGCGGCGGGTTGATAACCGGGGAA
>DATEKR010000348.1:0-3974 GCA_035277345.1 Enterobacteriaceae bacterium | reverse complement strand
GTCGTCGTGGAAGACCGGAATTTTCATCCGCTCGCGCAGCTTTTGTTCGATGTAGAAACACTCCGGGGCTTTAATATCTTCGAGGTTGATACCGCCGAAGGTAGGCTCCAGCGCCGCCACGATATCAATCAGCTTGTCCGGATCCAGTTCATCCACCTCGATATCGAAGACGTCGATACCGGCAAATTTCTTAAACAGCACGCCCTTGCCTTCCATCACCGGCTTCCCGGCCAGCGCACCGATATTGCCCAGACCGAGTACGGCAGTCCCGTTGGAGACGACCGCCACCAGGTTGCCACGGGCGGTATATTTCCAGGCGGCCAGCGGATCTTTTTCAATTTCCAGGCAAGGAGCGGCAACGCCCGGCGAGTAAGCCAGGGCCAGGTCACGCTGGGTAGCCAGCGGCTTAGTGGGGGAGACCTGAATTTTTCCCGGAACCGGAAATTCGTGGAAGTCGAGGGCACTCTGTTTCAATTGCTCATCCATTTTATTTTCCTTTCACGTAGCGAGAATGGGTGACGCGTATTACTACCCTGTTGGTCACCCGAAGGGTGCCGCTTAGTATGGCTGCTGCTGAAGGGATAAACTTTGAACGCTGCCAAACTCTTACTATCCGATAGAGGTATTTGTTATCAATTTATAACATCCCTGTTACCAGGCCCTTCGGCCTCGTCTGCTACGCTTTTTACTTAGGTTTTATTTAAAACGCCTTTATCAGGAGGAACCTTATGTCCCGTAAAGAGCTTGCCAACGCCATTCGCGCCCTGAGTATGGATGCGGTGCAGAAAGCCAACTCCGGCCACCCTGGCGCGCCGATGGGCATGGCCGATATCGCCGAAGTGCTGTGGAATGATTTCTTTAAGCATAATCCTGCCGACCCGACCTGGTACGATCGCGATCGCTTTATTCTCTCCAACGGCCATGCATCAATGCTGCTTTACAGCCTGCTGCATCTTAGCGGCTATGACCTGCCGATGTCCGAGCTGAAGAACTTCCGCCAGCTGCACTCTAAAACTCCCGGACACCCGGAAATTGGCTATACGCCGGGCGTTGAAACCACCACCGGCCCGCTGGGCCAGGGCCTGGCAAACGCCGTCGGGCTGGCGATTGCCGAGCGCACCCTTGCCGCCCAGTTTAACGAGCCGGGACATGATATCGTTGACCACTACACCTGGGTGTTTATGGGTGACGGCTGTCTGATGGAGGGGATCTCCCATGAGGTTTGCTCTCTGGCGGGAACCCTGGGACTGGGGAAACTGATCGGCTTTTATGACCATAACGGTATCTCCATCGACGGTGAAACCGACGGCTGGTTTACGGACGACACGGCAAAACGCTTTGAAGCCTATCACTGGCACGTCATTGCCGAAATCGACGGCCACGATCCGCAGGCGGTGAAGCGGGCGATCGAAGAAGCGAAAAGCGTCACGGACAAACCCTCCCTGATTATTTGCCGCACCGAGATTGGCTTCGGCTCCCCGAACAAAGCGGGGAAAGAGTCAGCCCACGGTTCGCCGCTAGGGGAAGAGGAAGTGGCCCTGGCCCGCAAGCAGCTCGGCTGGACGCATCCTCCCTTTACGATCCCAAAAGAGATTTATCAGGCCTGGGATGCCCACGAGCGCGGGGCGAAGGCTCAGCAGGCGTGGAACGACAGACTTGCCGCCTGGCAGAAGGCCAGCCCTGAGAAAGCGGCGGAGTTTACCCGTCGGATGAGGGGTGAGATGCCGGAGAACTGGCAGCAGAGCACCCAGGCCTGGATTGAAAAAATGCAGTCGGAACCGGCGAAAATCGCCACCCGTAAAGCCTCGCAGAATACCCTTAACGCAATAGGTCCCCTGCTGCCTGAGCTGCTGGGCGGTTCCGCCGATCTCGCCCCGAGTAATCTGACGATCTGGTCGGATTCTAAGAGCCTGAAAGAGCACCCCGACGGAAACTATATTCACTACGGGGTGCGTGAATTCGGGATGACCGCCATCGCTAACGGCATCGCGCATCACGGCGGGTTCGTGCCCTACACCGCCACCTTCCTGATGTTCGTCGAATATGCGCGTAACGCCGCGCGTATGGCGGCCCTGATGAAGGCGCGGCAGATTATGGTGTATACACATGATTCTATTGGTCTTGGCGAAGACGGGCCGACTCACCAGGCCGTTGAGCAGCTGGCCAGCCTGCGCCTGACGCCAAACTTCAGTACCTGGCGACCCTGCGATCAGGTGGAAACCGCCGTGGCCTGGCGCGCGGCGATTGAACGCCATACCGGTCCAACGGCGCTGATCCTCTCCCGACAGAATCTGGCCCAGATGCCGAGGACGCCGGAGCAGGTAAGCGGGATCGCCCGCGGCGGCTATGTGCTGAAAGACGCGGGCGGCAAGCCGGACCTGATCCTGATTGCCACCGGCTCTGAGGTGGAGATTGCCGTGCTGGCGGCGGAAAAACTGCTGGCGGAAGGGCATAACGTGCGGGTGGTTTCCCTGCCCTCCACCGATGTGTTCGACGCGCAGGACGAGGCGTGGCGCGAGTCGGTCCTGCCGTCAAACGTCACCGCCCGCGTTGCCATTGAGGCCGGTATCGCCGACTACTGGTACAAATATGTCGGCCTCAAGGGCGCTATTGTCGGCATGACCGGGTTTGGCGAGTCGGCACCCGCTGAACAGCTGTTCCCGCACTTCGGCTTTACGGTTGAGAACGTAGTGGCCAAAGCGAAAAGTTTGCTTTAACGGGTGATCCACTGGGTGGGCCAGGCGTCCGCCCCCTGCCAGCCGTCGCAGACGGACTGCCCGGCATAGCGGACCAGACGGAAGCGCTGGCCGTCAAAACGCCAGCGCGTCTGCACCCCGCAGTCGCCGAGACCGCGCCCTTTCGCCAGGGTCACCAGCTCGCGCGTTTGTTCGTCGAAGGTAGCGTTAATCAGCTCCAGTTCACGAGGCGCGTCCTGCGGCTGGAAAGGCAGGTGCAGCTGAACGGGTCTGGCGGCAAACGGCTTCTGTCGCGACACTATCCATGCCAGATTGATGGTGTTGTAAGCGCCCGCCTCGCAGCTAACCATCAACAGGGCCTTATCATCACTTAATCCCCCGGCGGAAACTTCCCGACGCTGCGGATCCAGTGAGCACTGGTTAGTGTTGATGCGCCAGGTGCCATAATCCAGCAGGTCGTTACGCTCCTCCCGCGTCAGCGGAGCGGGAGCGGGACCGGGCTGAACCACCTCTTTCAGCGCCGGGGCCGGTGGGACGCTTAGCGGTGGCTGATTCCCTTTGCGGATCCACGCCGTTTCGCTGCCGACGCGCTTTTGCTGGGTATCAATAAACAGCAGCGCCGCCTTTAACCCCTGCAAGGAGATCGCCGGTCGGGCGTCGCGGAGCGTGATCGACTGCCCTTCTCTTATCTCATTCAGGAATGCATCAATGGTGGCGCTGTTATCGGTCATCAGGTGAAGCGGCGTAATGCGCCAGCTTTTGGGGTCGGGGACAAGCGGTTGTTCATCGAGCAGCAGCGCGGGCGCCAGGGGTGGCGCGTGGGTAACGGAGCGGTCGAGGCCTCCGTAATCGATGCGCAGGACGGCGTCGGCGCGCGCCCCGGCGCTGCGACTGAGCGTCATCACCAGGCCATCGTGCGCGCCGACGTTGCGCGTCACGCAGAAATTCTGGTTATTGCAGGTGACCTGCCAGTCGGTGAAACGCTGCTGCGCCGGTGCGGCCCACGTCAGTGACGCAGGCAGGATCGCGAGCAGCAGGAGAAGAGTGCGGTAAGCCATGAAGATGTAGCCCCAGAAATAAACAAACGAACCGGTGGGGCGTATCTTCGGCCGCGCACGAGGGCTACTCAATCAGAATTTTCGGATTACTCTGTCCCATATCTGGTAGTCCGGCCCTCGCAAAATTTACGCCATCAGGCCTGAGTTTTGCAGGTACTGAAGCAGAATGACCGATTTGCCGTCACGGATTTCGCCGCTTTTTATCATCTCCAGCGCCTGG
>DATEKR010000347.1:0-4076 GCA_035277345.1 Enterobacteriaceae bacterium | reverse complement strand
GGCCATTCCGGCGCGTTCGGTCGGGACGGCAGCCGTGATGGCGTTGGTGACGGTGGTGTTGGTCAGGCCGAGGCCAATACCAGCCACGATGCAGCCGGGCAGAATCAACCAGCCCGGTAGCCCCGACCCGCTGGCGATTTTCATCAGCGTAAATCCGAGGCCAATCGTCAACAGACCCATGGGGATCACCACGCCCGGCTGAAAACGCAGGGCCAGCCGTTCTGCTACGGGAGGCACAAACAGCGTCGGCAGAGTGTAGGCCAGCAGCGCCAGACCCGTTTCCACGCTGCTGTAGCCCAGCCCGACGTGGAACCAGACCGGCAGATAAATAATAAAGGGCCAGAAGCTGAAGTTTTGCCCCATTGAACCCAGCAGTGCGCCCGAGAAATTACGTACCCGGAACACCTGGAAGTCGATCATTGGATATGGGTGGCAGCGCTCCGCGACAATAAAGGCCGCAAAGCTGAGCAGCGACAGGCCGATAATACTCAGGGCTGCCGGGCTGGTGAAGCCCAGGAGCGGCCCCTGAGTCACAAACAGGACCAGACAGCAGACGGCGACCGACAGGGTAATAATACCGCCGATATCCAGCTTGCCCGCCTGCGGGTCACGGGACTCCTGCACGCCCAGCTGGCTCAGGGTTAACGCAATCGCCGCCAGCACAACGTGAACGATAAAGACCCACTCCCAGCTTGCCAGCATCAGGATCGCGGTCCCGACAATCGGACCGAAGCCCAGACCCGCGCCAAAGACAATGCCCCACCAGGCGAAGGCCCGGCTGCGGAACTTGCCGGTGCGGAACTGGCTGGAGAGAATCGCTATCTGACAGATGAGCATCATCGCGGCGCTCAGCCCCTGCAGGAAGCGGGCTGCGATCAACACGGACGGGCTTTGCGTCAGCCCGCAGACCAGCGAGGTCAGGCCAAAGGCCAGAATACCCAGAGTAAAGATGCGTTTGCGACCGTAGCGGTCGGCCAGCGTGCCAACGGCCATCAGGATGGTGGTCATGGCGATGGTATAGGCGGCCATGACCCACTGAAGCTGGCGAAAGCTGGCGCCCATCACCTGCTCAATCGTTGAGAGAACCGGCGGTACGCTGGAGATCTCCAGCCCCATCATCAGGGCAGATAAACAGACCGCGGCGAGAGCAAAGTTGCCCTGGCGAGTAGGGGAAAGCGTCATGGGGCATCCTTTAACAAAGTAAAATATCGTCACTGGCTTACGGATGCTAAGGATGACGCAGTTATTTAGCAATGCTATGGTTGAGCATATCAGTCACAACAAATATGGATGATTCATGAGTCGACCCGTGCTGGATGTGGAATCGGTGCAGGCCTTTGTCGCCATTGCCGATTTTCAGAGCTTTACCCGGGCAGCCGAAGGTCTGGGCACCACCCAGGGAGCCATCAGCGTCAAGCTTAAACGGCTGGAGGCGCGGCTGGGCTATAAACTGCTGGAGCGCACGCCCCGGCAGGTTCGCCTCTCTGCCGAGGGGGCGCTGTTTATTAATCCCGCACGTGATTTTTTACTTGCCCACGATCGGGCGGTAGCCTCTCTCTCCGCTGAGTGCCGGCGTTTTCGTCTGGGTATTGCCGAGCACGTGGCGGGGCCGGAAATTCCCGTTCTACTGGCCCGTCTCAATAAACAGGATCCCGCCTTAACTATCGAGGTGCGGCTGGAAAACTCCCGCAGCCTGCTGGATGCTTTCGACAGGGGCGATCTGGATGCGGTTATTGTCCGTCAGGATGACGATAGCCGGGGTGGAGAAGACCTGGGCCCGGAGCACTTCGGCTGGTTTGCCGCACCGGGTTTTCATCAGCAGCCGGAGAAACCGCTGCGGCTGGCGGCCCTGGCACCCTGCTGTGGCGTGCGGGATATTGCCATTCGCGCGCTATCCGCAGCGGGTATTAAGTGGAATGAAGTCTTTGTCGGCGGCGGCAGTGCTGCCGTTGTTGCCGCCGTATCGGCGGGCCTGGCTGTCGCGGCGTTTTCCTGCCGCCTGGCGCCCTGCGACACGCTTGAAGTTAGCCAGGCGCTGGGATTACCGGCGCTGCCCTCGTCACGAATTGTGCTCCACTCCACCCTGACCGACGGACGCTCCCGCGATGCGCTGCGTACCCTGGCGGCGGCTTACCGGGAGCACCGTACTGTAAAGCATGCGGGAGTGTCGGTCTGAGGCTACGCATTAACGCAGGGTCTGCGCCTGGCGAACTCGCAGTAGCGAATAGACCGCGCAGGCCGTGAGCGCAGCCAGCCCGGCCAGGACGTACAGTATCGTGATGAAAGAGGCGGCGTAGCTCTGTGATAACAGGTGCTCAAAGCCGGGCAGTAGCGATGACGCCGTGTGGATCTCCCCGAGTGCGGCCCGGCTGGAGGCTTCCAGGAGCGTCCCCTGTGGCGTCGTTAACGCCGCCGGGCTCAGGCGCTGCTGGATCAGCGTGGCAAGCAGGGCGCTGACCATCGCGATAGCCACGCCGTCGGCAGAGACGCGTACGGTGTTAAAGATGCCCGTCGCCATGCCGACCCGCTCCGGTGAAACGACGCTCACCGCCATGGCATCCATAAGGCCCCAGGGAACGCCTATGCCGATCCCGATAAGCAGCAGGGGCAGATGCAGTGCCTGTCCACCGCCTTGTGCAAAGCCGCCTGCAAGCCATATCAACCCAGCCGCGACCAGCAGCAGACCGACAGCTGACAGATTACCTGGCCTGAACCAGCGCGTCAGCAGCGCCGCAAGAAAGGGTACCACCAGCAGCGGTGCGGCCAGCCAGACCATCGTCTGCCCGGCCTGCATCGCGCCATAGCCGTCGATGCCGATAAAGCGCCCCGGCAGTATGACGATAAGCAGGATAAACAAAAATGCGGGTGATGCCGCTAATACCTGCACGCCGACGAACCCCGGCTCGCGGAAAAAGCTTAAATCCAGCATGGGATGCGCGGCCCGTCGCTCGATCACAATAAAGCCGATAAACACCACGCCTGATGCCAGGAGCGCGGCGACCACCAGGATATCCTGCCACCCGCTTTCGGGGACGCGCAGCATACCCCAGGTAAAAAGCCCCAGCGCCAGGGTGAAGGTTATCGCCCCTGGCCAGTCTGGCGTGCCGCTGAGCGTTTCCTGTCCGTGCCGGGTGCTGACAGCAACCAGCCCGAGGCCCAGCGTCCCGACAATCCCGGTGGCGTAGAACACGCTCTGCCAGCCGCTGGTCTCAACCATCCACCCCGATACTAAGGGGCCGAATGAAAGGCCCAGACCAAAGGTTGTGCCCAGCAGGCTAAACGCCCGGGCGCGTGCCGCCCCCGTAAACAGCGGTGCCAGAGAGGACATGGCTGCCGCAAACGCTGCCGCGCCTCCCAGTCCCTGCAGTAACCGCAATATGTCGATCCACAGTACGGAGGGGGCAAACGGGATGGCAAAGGTAAATACGCAGAACCCTGCCAGCCCGGTTAGCCAGAGACGTCGACGTCCATAAATGTCGGTCAGGCTGCCTGCTACCATCATCGCGCCACCGTAGCTGAGGATATAAGCATTCATGATCCAGCTTAGTTGGGTGGGGCTGCCGCCCAGCGCCTGGCCGATGGCGGGCAATACGACAGCCGGGCCGGTGAAACAGAGCGGGATGAGCAAGCCGGTAAGGCATGCCGCCAGAAATTGAAGCCCGCGCATCTGCGTGGCCGAATGAGTTGAAGTTGCAGGCATGGTTTTTTGTCTGTCAGAGGGAGTGAAGGTTGTCCTGCAGGTTAGGCTAATGATCAAGAAAGAAAAACAGGATAAAGTTACAAATACTTCGGACAAAAATGTCTTAAATAGGGGCGTGTGATGATGGACAGCCTGGGGAGTATTGGCCTTTTTGTGCGCGTCGCTGGTCGTCTGGGGTTCTCGGCCGTGGCTCGCGATCTGGGAATTTCTCCTTCGGCCGTAGGAAAGGCCGTCGCCCGTCTGGAAGCGCGGCTGGGCGTGCGTCTGTTCCACCGCAGCACGCGCACGCTGGCGCTGACGGCAGAAGGCGAAATATTCCTTGAGCGTTGCCGCCGGATCTTAAGCGAAGTTGAGGCGGCCGAGCTGGAAATGACCC
>DATEKR010000346.1:0-13066 GCA_035277345.1 Enterobacteriaceae bacterium | reverse complement strand
CAGGGCATCCCCGTCAGGGAGCAGCGTTCGATTCTCAAAAACCCCTGTTTCCTTAGCCCACAGCGCACCCGACAATTTTTCCTGCGCGGCTTTTTCGTGAGGCTGGCAATTCAGGTGCTCTGTCTTGTAATACTGTTCCGGCAGTTTCAGGCGCAGCCTGCCACGCTGTTGAACGCCATCCTTGCCGGTATCAGTTTGCTTGCGCTGCTGTACGTCTTTGGCCGCAGCCTTATTGCGCTAAAACAGCTTCTGAGCGGCCAGTTCACCGTCGAGGAGATGACCTCTCCGACGGGAAGTGTCTGGTATCAGGGCTATTTTGCGCGCGGAAACGCACGCCATGCGGGACTGGAAGAACTGCTCTCAATACGGTGAAAAAAACGGCGGTCATCCCGCCGTTTTGTTACAACCCCAGCGCGTACTTCAGCGCCTGACGTTTCAGCACCCCGGAACGCTGTGCCGCCATTAGCCCCAGATTACGCAGCACCCTGAACGGACCGAAATCGTTGCTGAATCCGGCGTAAAACAGGTCCATCCCGCTCTGCATAATAAAGTTATCCGCCATCCGCCGCGTCTGGTAGCGTTTAAGCACCGGTTTGTCAGCCCAGGCCTCGCCGTGGCTGCGGGCGCTGGCCAGCACATCCAGCAGCGCATCCACGTCACGATAGCCGAGGTTTACGCCCTGCCCCGCCAGGGGATGAATGGTATGGGCCGCATCGCCAACCAGGGCCAGCCCCGGCTGCATATACTGCAGCGCATGGCGGCGCGTAAGCGGAAAGGCCCCGGCAGTCACCGGCGTAACGCGCCCGATGCGGGCCGGGAAATGGCGCTCAATCTCCTGCTGCAGCTGCGCCATGCTCATACTCTGCAGCTGACGAATACGGGCAGGCGTGTCGTACCAGACCAGCGACGCCCAGTTGCCGGAGAGCGGCAGAAACGCCCGTGGTCCGGAGGGCGTGAACTGCTGCCAGGTGCTGTCACCCGGCGCATCCTCGCAGCGCACGCTAATCAGCATGCAGGACTGCTGGTACTCCCAGGCGTGAATACCGATCCCCGCCATCTGCCGGACCCGGGAGTTCCCTCCGTCGGCCCCGACCACCAGCTTCGCCAGCAGCGTCTCGCCGTCATCCAGATGCAGCACGCTGTGCTGCGGATGGCGCTCCAGCGTCTTTAACGAAGCCGGTACGTTGAGGGTCACCTGCGGATGCGCTTCCAGCGCCTGCCACAGCGCCAGCTGCAGCACGTTGTTTTCCACCATATAGCCGAGCAGCGGCAGCTTCAGCTCCGCGGCGTCAAAGGCTACGTGCGATGTTTCCCACTCCCAGGTTTCCAGCCGCCGCCAGGGATGTGCGCGCATATCCAGCACCGCCTCCCAGACGCCCAGCCCACGCAGCAGCGAGACGGATCCCGCACTGAGTGCCGAAACCCGCACATCTGGATCAGACGCCGGATCAAACGCCGGCGGCGGCACCTGCTCAATGACGGTGACCGTAAAACCATGCTGCGCCAGCCCGAGCGCCAGCGCGCCGCCGACCATTCCGCCGCCAACAATGGCGACATCTGTAGGTTGATTTGCCATGGTCAATTATCCTTATCGTTAATTCCCTTCAGTTTACCGGATTTCTTGATTGTTTTCGTTGAGAGATGAGTTATGGTCACCCGGGAATCAAAGCATTACAATACGCCCCCTGCATTCCTGCCATTACACTGAGCATGAGCATGTCGATGACTAAAAAACTCCACATAAAAACATGGGGCTGTCAGATGAATGAGTATGATTCATCGAAGATGGCCGATCTTCTCGATGCCACACACGGCTACAAGCTGACCGAAATAGCAGAAGAGGCAGATGTTCTGCTGCTGAATACCTGTTCAATCCGCGAAAAAGCCCAGGAGAAAGTGTTCCATCTGCTGGGACGCTGGAAGCTGCTGAAGGAAAAAAATCCGGACATTATTATCGGCGTAGGCGGCTGTGTGGCCTCACAGGAAGGCGACAATATTCGCAGCCGCGCCCACTACGTTGATATCATTTTTGGACCGCAGACCCTGCACCGCCTGCCGGAGATGATCAACAGCGTCCGCGGGCGCACCAACCGCAGTCCGGTAGTGGATATCAGCTTCCCGGAAATTGAAAAATTCGACCGCCTGCCGGAACCCCGCGCCGACGGTCCGAGCGCGTTTGTCTCCATTATGGAAGGCTGCAATAAGTACTGTACCTACTGCGTCGTGCCCTACACTCGCGGTGAAGAAGTCAGCCGCCCGAGTGATGATATTCTGTTTGAAATCGCCCAGCTGGCGGCCCAGGGCGTACGCGAGGTGAATCTCCTCGGTCAAAACGTCAACGCCTGGCGCGGAGAGAATTACGACGGCAGCACCGGCTCGTTTGCCGAACTGCTGCGCCTGGTGGCGGCGATTGACGGCATCGACCGCATTCGCTTTACCACCAGCCACCCTATCGAGTTTACCGACGATATTATCGAGGTTTACCGCGATACGCCGGAGCTGGTGAGCTTCCTGCATCTGCCGGTGCAGAGCGGCTCTGACCGCGTGCTGAATCTGATGGGCCGTACCCATACCACGCTGGAATACAAATCGACGATCCGCAAGCTGTACGCCGCCCGTCCGGATATCCAGATCAGCTCTGACTTTATCGTCGGCTTCCCGGGGGAAAGTACTCAGGACTTCGAGAAGACCATGAAGCTGATTGGCGAGGTGAATTTCGACGTCAGCTATAGTTTTATCTTCTCTGCCCGTCCCGGCACGCCCGCAGCGGATATGGTCGATGACGTTCCGGAAGAAGACAAAAAGCAGCGTCTGCATATTCTGCAGGAGCGTATCAACCAGCAGGCGACGGCCTGGAGCCGCCGTATGCTCGGCACCACTCAGCGTATTCTGGTGGAAGGTACCTCGCGCAAGAGCATTATGGAGCTATCAGGTCGCACCGAGAATAATCGCGTGGTCAATTTTGAAGGCTCACCAGAGATGATCGGTAAGTTTGTTGATGTTGAGATCGTCGATGTCTACACCAACTCTCTGCGCGGTAAAATCGTGCGCACAGAGGAAGAGATGGGCCTGCGCGTCGTCGAGTCACCGGCATCGGTGATTGCCCGAACCCGCAAAGAAAACGAGCTGGGCGTAGGCGTTTATCAGCCATAGTCGTTCGGCCTGTCCGTCCGGGCAGGCCTTGTTTTTCCTTTCTCCCACCCACATATTTCGCCTGATGCTTGCGACTTTTCCCTGTGGCGTGAATAATTTCCCGACAGGCCCGAAGAGATTGCCCGACGGCAAACCTGCCGCCCGGCGAGACATGTATAAGAGGATAAGTTTGAACATAGAGACGCGTGAATTAACCCTTGAGCCGGCAGACAATTCCCGCCTGCTGAGCCTGTGTGGCCCGTTTGATGACAATATCAAACAGCTGGAGCGGCGACTGGGTATCGACATCAACCGCCGCGATAATTATTTCAAACTGACTGGACGCGAAATTAGCGTTAACGCTGCCGCCGATATTCTGCGCACCCTGTATGTTGATACGGCCCCGATGCGCGGCCAGACCCAGGATATCGCCCCGGAGCAGATCCACCTGGCTATTAAAGAAGCCCGTGTTCTGGAGCAGAGCGCAGACAGCGTGCCGGAGTACGGCAAGGCGGTCAATATTAAGACCAAACGCGGCGTCATTAAGCCACGCACGCCGAACCAGGCCCAGTACATCGCCAATATTCTCGATCACGATATTACCTTCGGCGTGGGCCCTGCGGGGACCGGTAAAACTTATCTGGCCGTCGCGGCCGCCGTCGACGCGCTGGAGCGCCAGGATGTTCGCCGCATTCTGCTGACCCGCCCGGCGGTTGAAGCCGGTGAGAAACTGGGCTTCCTGCCCGGCGATCTGAGCCAGAAAGTGGATCCGTATCTGCGCCCGCTGTACGACGCCCTGTTTGAGATGCTCGGCTTTGAAAAAGTTGAAAAGCTGATGGAGCGTAACGTCATCGAGGTGGCTCCGCTGGCCTATATGCGCGGCCGTACCCTCAACGACGCCTTTATCATTCTTGATGAGAGCCAGAACACCACCATCGAACAGATGAAGATGTTCCTGACCCGTATTGGCTTTAACTCGAAAGCGGTGATCACCGGTGACATCACCCAGGTTGACCTGCCGCGCAGCACCAAATCCGGCCTGCGTCACGCCATTGAAGTGCTGGCAGAGGTCGATGAAATCAGCTTTAACTTCTTCCACAGCGAAGACGTGGTGCGCCATCCGGTGGTGGCTCGCATCGTTAACGCCTATGAGGCCTGGGAAGAAGCCGATCAAAAACGTAAAGCCGAACTGGCCGCCGAGCGCAAACGCGACGCGCAAGAGCAGGAGCAAAAATGAGTCAGGTGATCCTCGATCTACAGCTGGCCTGTGAAGACAACAACGGTCTGCCGACCGAAGCGCAGTTCCAGCACTGGCTGGATGCAGTGATCCCCCAGTTCCAGGAAGAGTCAGAAGTGACGATTCGCCTGGTGGATAATGCAGAAAGCCATGAGCTTAACCTGACTTACCGTGGCAAGGACAAGCCAACCAACGTGCTCTCCTTCCCGTTTGAAGCACCGCCGGGCATTGAGTTGCCGCTGCTGGGCGATTTAATTATCTGCCGTCAGGTGGTGGAGCAGGAAGCGCAGGAGCAGGGGAAGCCGCTGGAGGCCCACTGGGCACATATGACGGTGCACGGCAGCCTCCATCTGCTGGGTTACGATCATATTGAAGATGAAGAAGCAGAAGAGATGGAAGGCCTTGAGACAGAGATAATGCTTGCTCTGGGCTATGAGGATCCGTACATTTCCGAGAAGGAATAAGCCCCGGCTTATGACAGACTCTGAATTCGGGCCGTTCGCGGTCCGAAACAGAGCAAAAAATTGCCGTCCGGCGCTGAGTTTACGCGCGACGTGCGCAAATTAACCCACATGAGAACCCATACGACGCCATGAGCGACGACAATTCCCACAGTAGCGACAACCTGACCAATAAAAAGGGCTTTTTCTCCCTGTTACTGAGCCAGCTTTTTCACGCCGAGCCCAAAAACCGTGAAGAACTGCTCGCACTGATCCGCGACTCCGGACAGAACGAGCTTATCGACGAGGACACCCGCGATATGCTTGAAGGGGTCATGGATATTGCGGACCAGCGCGTTCGCGACATCATGATCCCCCGCTCCCAGATGATCACCCTGAAACGCAACCAGACCCTCGACGAGTGTCTTGATGTGATCATCGAGTCTGCCCACTCCCGTTTCCCGGTGATCAGCGAAGATAAAGACCATATTGAAGGCATCCTGATGGCTAAGGATCTGCTGCCGTTTATGCGCAGCGATGCCGAAGCCTTCAGCATGGAAAAAGTGCTACGTCCGGCGGTTGTCGTGCCGGAAAGCAAGCGGGTTGACCGCATGCTGAAAGAGTTTCGCTCCCAGCGTTACCATATGGCTATCGTTATCGACGAGTTCGGCGGCGTTTCCGGCCTGGTGACCATTGAAGATATCCTTGAGCTGATCGTCGGCGAGATTGAAGACGAATACGACGACGAAGAAGATATCGATTTCCGCCAGCTCAGCCGTCACACCTGGACGGTACGCGCTCTGGCACCGATTGAAGACTTTAACGAGAGCTTCGGTACTCGCTTCAGCGATGAAGAGGTCGATACCATCGGCGGACTGGTGATGCAGGCGTTTGGCCATCTGCCGGCGCGTGGCGAATCCATCGACATTGATGGTTACCAGTTCAAAGTTGCGATGGCCGACAGCCGCCGTATTATTCAGGTTCATGTCAGAATTCCGGACGATTCTCCGCAACCTAAACTGGACGAGTAGTGTAAATGGCATTTGCCCACGTCTTTGAACGCCAGCACGTACGACTGCTGCTGGCGCTGATCCTCGGAGCCAGCGGAACGCTGGCTTTTTCTCCTTATGACTTCTGGCCCGCCGCAATTATCTCCCTGATGGGGCTGCAGGCGCTGACGCTAAACCGTCGGCCGCTGCAGAGCGCGGCGATTGGCTACGCCTGGGGTATGGGGCTGTTCGGCAGCGGCATTAACTGGGTGTACGTCAGTATTGCGCAGTTTGGCGGTATGCCCGAAGCCATCAATATCTTCCTGGTGGTGCTGCTGGCCGCGTATTTGTCGCTCTACACCGGACTGTTTGCCTGTGTGCTGGCGCGGCTGTGGCCGAAGACGCACTGGGTGCGTCTGGCCGTAGCGGCTCCGGTGGTGTGGCAGCTCACCGAGTTCCTGCGCGGCTGGATCCTGACCGGCTTCCCGTGGCTGCAGTTTGGCTATAGCCAGATTGACGGCCCGCTGAAGGGCCTGGCCCCCATTCTGGGCGTGGAGGCGATCACCTTCCTGCTGATGATTGTCAGCGGCCTGCTGGTGCTGGCGATGGCCACCCGTAGCTGGCGTCCGCTGGCAGCTGCCCTCGTGCTATTCGCCCTGCCCTGGCCGCTGCGTTATATCCAGTGGTTTACGCCGGTGCCGGAACGCACCACTCAGGTGTCACTGGTGCAGGGCGATATCGCCCAGTCGCTGAAATGGGATGAAGGCCAGCTGATGAACACGCTGCGGACCTATCTGGATGCCACTCGTCCGGAGATGGGTAAATCCCAGTTGATTATCTGGCCCGAGTCGGCAATTTCCGACCTCGAAATGAACCAGCAGCAGTTCCTCGCCATGCTGAACAATGAGCTCATTGCCAGCAACAGCTCCCTGATCACCGGTATCGTCGATGCGCGGCTGAATAAGCAGAATCGCTACGACACCTACAATACGATTATCACGCTCGGCAAGGATAATCCTTACAGCTATGCGTCCCATAATCGCTATTACAAGAACCATCTGGTGCCGTTCGGTGAGTTTGTGCCGCTGGAGTCGCTTCTGCGCCCGCTGGCGCCGTTCTTCGACCTGCCGATGTCCTCCTTTAGCCGCGGCGGCTACGTGCAGCCTGCGCTTTCGGTCCACGGCTTTAAGCTGACGGCGGCCATCTGCTACGAGATTATTCTCGGCGAGCAGGTACGCGATAACTTCCGCCCGGATACGGATTTCCTGCTGACCATCTCCAACGATGCCTGGTTCGGCAAATCCATCGGTCCGTGGCAGCATTTCCAGATGGCGCGGATGCGCTCTCTGGAGCTGGCGCGCCCGCTGCTGCGCAGCACCAATAACGGTATTACCGCCGTGATTGGTCCGCAGGGCGAAGTCCAGGCGATGATCCCGCAGTTTACCCGTCAGGTGCTGACCACCACGGTCACTCCAACCACCGGCATCACCCCCTATGCCCGGACCGGAAACTGGTCAGTCTGGACTCTGACTCTGCTGATGGGCTTTGCCGCCCTGCTGCTGAGCCTGCGTCAGCGCCGCCGTTAAGTCCTCGCTTTACCCGCGCCGTCCGGCGCGGGTCTTCTCAAAAAATTTCACTCTGGCACGCCAATTGCTTAATTCAAACTGGAATTGATAAATTGCGCGAATGCTCACACGCACGCACCACCGAAGCGCATCCCCGGCACCAATATGGTGCATGGACAGATTTTTGCCTCTGAATGGTGCGGAGTACTTCGCAAAAATAAACAATATAGCAGCAAAATCTTTACATTAAGCCAGACTAGATGTTAACAAACGGATACAACACTGCACGCTAAAGTTGCAGACCATAACAACACAACACTCACAATGGGTATCAACGCGTTCCTGACGCTGACGATAAAGGAGCTGGAGTTATGCAATTACGTAAACTAGCCACAGCAATGCTGGTCATGGGGATCTCTGCCGGCGTAGTACACGCAGAAGATGCACCGGCAGCAGGCAGCACCCTCGATAAAATCGCCAAAAACGGCGTTATTGTCGTTGGGCACCGCGAATCCTCCGTACCGTTCTCTTATTACGACAACCAGCAGAAAGTGGTGGGTTACTCTCAGGATTACTCCAACGCTATCGTTGAAGCCGTCAGAAAGAAACTCAACAAGCCGGATCTGCAGGTCAAACTGATCCCGATCACCTCTCAGAACCGTATTCCGCTGCTGCAAAATGGCACCTTCGATTTTGAGTGTGGCTCCACCACCAATAACCTGGAACGTCAGAAACAGGCCGCCTTCTCGAATACTATCTTCGTGGTGGGTACCCGTCTGCTGGCGAAAAAAGGCGGTGACGTTAAAGACTTCGCGGACCTGAAGGGCAAAGCGGTTGTCGTGACCTCCGGGACCACCTCCGAAGTGCTGCTGCATAAGCTGAATGAAGAGCAGAAAATGGATATGCGCATCATCAGCGCCAAAGACCACGGTGACTCTTTCCGTACTCTGGAGAGCGGTCGCGCAGTGGCCTTTATGATGGATGACGCCCTGCTGGCCGGTGAACGTGCAAAAGCCAAGAAACCGGACAACTGGGAGATCGTCGGCAAGCCGCAGTCGCAGGAAGCCTATGGCTGCATGATGCGTAAAGGCGATGAGTCCTTTAAACAGCTGGTCGATGAAACCATTGCTCAGGCGCAAACCTCCGGTGAAGCGGCAAAATGGTTCGATAAGTGGTTTAAAAACCCGATCCCACCGAAAAACCTGAACATGAACTTTGCCCTCTCTGATGAGATGCAGGCGCTGTTCAAAACACCAAACGACAAGGCTCTTAACTAATTAAAACCATTAGGGGCGGGTTCTCCTGCCCTCTCGATTGTAGAAGCAGCGCGGACAGACTATACGTCGGGTGGTCGTTCCCCACCCGGCGCGAAAAGAAGTGAGCTCTTCAGACAATCTTCGAGGGTAGCGTCTGCTACCCTTTTTTTTCCGGAGTAGATTTATGTCAATAGACTGGAACTGGGGGATCTTCCTGCAACAGGCCCCGTTCGGTAACACCACCTACCTGGGCTGGCTCTGGAGCGGTTTCCAGGTCACCGTCGCCCTTTCGATAACCGCCTGGATCATCGCTTTCCTTGTCGGTTCCCTGTTCGGCATTCTGCGCACCGTACCTAACCGTTTCCTGTCCGGGATCGGCACCTGCTACGTTGAGCTGTTCCGTAACGTTCCATTAATCGTCCAGTTCTTCACCTGGTATCTGGTGGTACCGGAACTACTGCCGGAAGATATCGGCATGTGGTTTAAGGCGGAACTTGACCCCAATATTCAGTTCTTCGTCTCGTCGATGATCTGTCTGGGGCTGTTTACCGCCGCCCGCGTCTGCGAGCAGGTACGCGCCGCCATCGAGTCTCTGCCACGGGGACAAAAAAATGCCGCGCTGGCGATGGGGCTAACGCTGCCGCAGGCCTATCGCTATGTGCTGTTGCCGAACGCCTATCGGGTGATTGTGCCGCCGATGACCTCGGAGATGATGAACCTGGTGAAAAACTCCGCCATCGCCTCGACCATTGGTCTGGTCGATATGGCGGCACAGGCAGGCAAACTGCTGGATTATTCCGCGCACGCCTGGGAATCCTTTACCGCTATCACCCTGGCGTACGTGTTGATTAACGCTTTCATTATGCTGGTAATGACTCTGGTGGAACGTAAAGTTCGCCTGCCTGGCAATCTGGGGGGCAAATAATGTACGAGTTTGACTGGAGTTCCATCGTCCCTTCGATGCCTTATCTCTTCGCCGGACTGCTGGTGACGTTGAAAATTACGGTTATTGCCGTCATTGTGGGTATCGTCTGGGGAACACTGCTGGCGGTAATGCGCATGTCGAGCTTTAAACCGCTCGCCTGGTTTGCCACCGCCTACGTTAACGTTTTCCGCTCCATCCCGCTGGTGATGGTCCTGCTGTGGTTTTATCTCATCGTCCCCGGCCTGCTGCAGGATGTGCTGGGGCTGTCGCCGAAAAACGATATCCGCCTGATTTCAGCCATGGTGGCCTTCTCAATGTTTGAAGCCGCCTACTACTCTGAAATTATTCGCGCCGGGATCCAGAGTATCTCTCGCGGGCAGTCCAGCGCCGCGCTGGCGCTGGGCATGACCCACTGGCAGTCGATGAAGCTGATCATTCTGCCCCAGGCGTTTCGCGCCATGGTGCCGCTGCTGCTCACTCAGGGGATCGTCCTGTTCCAGGATACCTCGCTGGTGTATGTGCTTAGCCTGGCCGACTTCTTCCGCACCGCCTCCACCATTGGTGAGCGCGACGGAACCCAGGTTGAGATGGTCCTGTTTGCGGGTGCGATCTATTTCGTTATTAGTTTAAGTGCATCGCTGTTGGTCAGCTGGTTGAAGAAAAGGACAGTTTAATGATAACCCTGAAGAATGTTTCTAAATGGTATGGTCAATTTCAGGTGCTGACCGACTGCTCAACGGAAGTGAAGAAAGGCGAAGTTGTGGTGGTCTGCGGCCCGTCCGGTTCCGGTAAGTCAACGCTTATCAAAACCGTTA
This sequence comes from Enterobacteriaceae bacterium, assembly GCA_035277345.1. GTDB lineage: Bacteria > Pseudomonadota > Gammaproteobacteria > Enterobacterales > Enterobacteriaceae > BIGb0383. The sequence goes on along the minus strand of DATEKR010000346.1, from coordinate 2,707 downwards.
ACGGGCTGGAACCGGTCCAGCAGGGTGAAATTGTGGTTAACGGTACGCAGGTGAACAACAAAAAGACCAACCTGGCGGAGCTGCGCTCCCATGTCGGGATGGTGTTCCAGCACTTCGAGCTGTTCCCGCACCTGTCGATTATTGAAAACCTGACCCTGGCGCAGGTAAAAGTGCTGAAGCGCGATAAAGCGGCCGCCCGTGAAAAAGCGCAGAAGCTCCTTGAACGCGTCGGCCTTTCCGCTCATGCCAGTAAATATCCGGCCCAGCTCTCCGGCGGCCAGCAGCAGCGCGTGGCGATTGCCCGCGCCCTCTGTATGGATCCGGTGGCGATGCTGTTTGACGAACCCACCTCGGCGCTCGATCCGGAAATGATCAACGAAGTACTGGACGTGATGGTCGAGCTGGCAAACGAAGGCATGACCATGATGGTGGTGACCCACGAAATGGGCTTTGCCCGTAAAGTGGCGAACCGGGTGATCTTTATGGATGAGGGGAAAATCGTTGAGGATGCGGATAAAGACGCCTTCTTCGACAGCCCGAAATCCGACCGTGCCAAAGACTTCCTCGCCAAGATCCTGCACTAAAACAGAGATGGCGCGCGTCATGCGCGCCATCTGCACGTTCAGGGCTCAAACGCCCGACGATGAAAATGATCGTGCCCGCATTTCGGACAGAGCGGCAGCACATCCGGCGTATAGACCGCCAGATGATAATGGCACTTCTCGCAGACCAGATTACCCAGACCGACCACTTCCCCGCTGTGATAAACCCCGTGATGGTTGAGATCCTGGAACACCTCCCGCCACTCAAGCTGGGTTTTATCGGTGATATCCGCCAGCTCCTGCCAGATGCTCTCCTTAATCACGCGTAAAAACACGCTGTCGGTAAATTCGTCCTGGCTTTCGCCGTAGCTGCGGGCAAACTCCTCCAGATCCCGGCGAATGGCCCGGGTCAGCTCGTCGATTTCGGTGCGGGTTAACTCACCGGTCTGGCTGACACGCTGACGCGCCTGCTCCACCAGCGCATCAATATCCCGTTCACCATTACGCAGACGTTCGGTGAATGTCGCCACCAGTTCACGATAAAATTGAGCAACCTTGTTCATCATTTCGTCTCCCGGGTCGTTAACTCTCTCTAATGATAGACGTTATTTCTGCCCCGCTTTGTCAGCCCGCCCACAGACCGGGTAAATATTTGTATCCACGACTCTCGTCAGATTTCATCTCAGCAGGTGTGAAAGGCTGTTTTGACGCGGTGGTTTGGGCTATGCTATGCGGATCTGCAATACCGCATCTCATTGGCTACCGCAGGTAGCCGTATTTGAAAACAGGACCACTGGCTGCCATGCAAGAGCAATACCGCCCGGAAGAGATAGAATCCAAAGTACAGCTTCACTGGGAAGAGAAGCGCACCTTCGAAGTCACCGAAGACGACAGCAAAGAAAAATACTATTGCCTGTCGATGCTCCCCTATCCTTCTGGCCGACTACACATGGGCCACGTGCGTAACTACACCATCGGCGACGTGATCTCTCGCTATCAGCGTATGCTGGGCAAAAACGTCCTGCAGCCGATCGGCTGGGATGCATTCGGTCTCCCGGCGGAAGGCGCGGCGGTAAAAAACAAAACCGCACCAGCACCCTGGACCTACGACAACATCGCCTATATGAAAAACCAGCTCAGAATGCTGGGCTTTGGCTATGACTGGAGCCGCGAGCTGGCGACCTGCACCCCGGAATACTACCGCTGGGAGCAGAAGTTCTTTACCGAGCTGTTTAAAAAAGGCCTGGTCTATAAAAAGACCTCTGCGGTTAACTGGTGCCCGAACGACCAGACCGTACTGGCGAACGAACAGGTTATCGACGGCTGCTGCTGGCGCTGTGATACCAAAGTTGAGCGTAAAGAGATCCCGCAGTGGTTTATCAAAATCACCGCCTACGCTGACGAGCTGCTGAACGATCTGGACAAGCTTGACCACTGGCCAGACACCGTTAAAACCATGCAGCGCAACTGGATTGGCCGTTCTGAAGGGGTAGAGATCACCTTCAACGTGGACAACTACGATCAGCCGCTGACCGTTTACACCACCCGTCCGGATACCTTCATGGGCGCGACCTACCTGGCCGTGGCCGCAGGTCACCCGCTGGCGCAGAAAGCGGCAGAAAACAATCCGGAACTGGCGACCTTCATCGACGAATGCCGCAACACCAAAGTGGCCGAAGCCGACATGGCGACGATGGAGAAGAAAGGCGTTGCGACCGGTTACTACGCTAAGCATCCGCTGACTGGCGAAGCGATCCCGGTGTGGGCCGCAAACTTCGTGCTGATGGAGTACGGCACGGGTGCCGTGATGGCCGTTCCGGGTCACGATCAGCGCGACTACGAGTTTGCCACCAAATACGGTCTGGACATCAAGCCTGTTATCCTCGCGGCTGACGGTTCTGAACCGGACCTGTCCGAACACGCGCTGACCGAAAAAGGTACGCTGTTCAACTCCGGCGAGTTTAGCGGCCTGAGCTTCGAAGACGGTTTTAACGCCATTGCCGATAAACTGGCCTCTCTGGGCGTTGGCGAACGTAAAGTGAACTTCCGTCTGCGCGACTGGGGCGTTTCCCGTCAGCGTTACTGGGGTGCGCCAATCCCAATGGTGACGCTGGAAGATGGCACCGTGCTGCCCACCCCGGAAGATCAGCTGCCGGTGATCCTGC
>DATEKR010000345.1:0-3040 GCA_035277345.1 Enterobacteriaceae bacterium | reverse complement strand
AGCTTAGCGACCCGGTATTCGCCGATGAAATCTTTGGTAAAGGTATGGCTATTGTTCCGGAAAACGGGCTGCTGGTTTCGCCGGTGAAGGGTACCGTCGGCTCGGTCTTTGCCACCAATCATGCCATTACGCTTGAGAGCGAAAGCGGGGCAGAGGTGCTGATCCATATCGGTATCGATACGGTGAAGTTGAACGGGCGGCACTTTACCCGCCACGTGGAGGACGGGCAGACGGTGAATATCGGCGATCCGCTGATCGCCTTCGATCTTGATGCACTGCGTCAGGAAGGGATCGACCCCAGCGTTATCGTTGTTGTCACCAACAGCGATAGCTACAGCGAGATCCGCGAAACCGCGGCCGACAGCGTTGAGACACGCGACGCATTTTTAAAACTCACAGCGTTAGCTGTTTAAGGAGAATCATCATGTCAGTGAACAAACATTTTCCAGAAAACTTTCTGTGGGGCGGCGCGACCGCGGCAAACCAGCTGGAAGGCGCACACGATGCCGATGGCAAAGGGCTTTCCGCATCCGACGTCTTTATTTTTGACAGTGAAGCACCCAAAGAGCGCTGGCTCGATCAGTGGGCGGGAATGACCCACGCCCAGGTGGCCGAAGCGCAGGATCCGCAGAGCAAAAAGTACTATCCCAAACGTCGCGGAAATGACTTCTATCATCACTATCAGGACGATATCGCCCTGTTTGCGGAAATGGGCTTCAAATGCTTCCGCATGTCGATTGCCTGGACGCGTCTCTTCCCGCGTGGGGATGAAACCCAGCCGAATGAAGCCGGTCTGGCATTCTACGACCGCGTTTTTGACTGCCTGCGCAGCCACGGTATCGAGCCGATTGTCTCGCTCTCGCACTATGAAATGCCCCTGACGCTGGTGACCGAGTATGGCGGCTGGCCGAACCGTAAGATTGTCGACTTCTACGTGCGCTTTGCCACCACGGTGTTCGAGCGCTATCGCCACAAAGTGAAGTACTGGATGACCTTTAACGAGATCAACTGCGTTAAGCATCATCCTTACGTCAGCGTCGGCGTTATCGAAGAGAACCATCCTAATCTGGAGCAGGCCAAATATCAGGGTGCGCACCATCAGTTTGTCGCCAGTGCGCTGGCGACCAAAGCCTGCCACGCGATTATTCCGGGCTCTCAGGTCGGCTGCATGATTAGCTACCAGATCCTCTATCCGCATACCTGTCACCCTGACGACCTCCAGGCCTGCGAAGAAGCCCAGCGCGTCTCCCTGTTCTTTAGCGACGTGCAGGCTCGCGGTGCCTACCCGGCGTGGACCGACAGAATGTTTGCCGACAAAGGCGTGGTACTGGAAAAAGCGGTCGGTGACGATGAGATCCTGCGTCAGTACCCGGTCGATTTCGTGTCGTTCAGCTACTACATGTCGAGCACCGTCAGTGCCCATCCGGAAAAACTGGAGGGTGTGCAGGGGAACCTGATCACCGGCGGTATCCGCAACCCGTATCTGCCGGAGAGCGACTGGGGCTGGCAGATTGACCCGCAGGGGCTGCGTCTGGCGCTGAACCAGCTGTATGACCGTTACCAGAAGCCGGTCTTTATTGCCGAAAATGGTCTGGGTGCCGTCGATAAAGTGGTCCCGGACGGTGAAATTCAGGATGACTACCGTATCGACTATCTGCGCCTGCATATCGAGCAGATGAAAGAGGCGATTGCCGACGGCGTGGATCTGTTTGGCTACACCTGGTGGGGGCCTATCGATATGGTCAGCGCCAGTACCTCGCAGATGTCCAAGCGTTACGGCTTTATCCATGTCGATCAGGACGATATGGGTAACGGCACCCTGAAACGCTCGCGTAAAAAGAGCTTCCACTGGTACAAAAAAGTGATTGCCAGCAATGGGGAAGACCTGAATAACTAATTCGCGTCTTCTGGCCCGGCAGTTCATCTGCCGGGCTTTTTTTATGCTGCTGTCTGAGAGCCGTTTATGTTGTCTATTCTGAATGTCGTTCTGCCGGTTTTTGCGCTGATATTTACCGGCTGGCTGGCGAGAAAAATAAAGATCCTTGGCGAGAATGCCTTATCGGAGCTGAACCGCTTTGTGGTCTGGCTCGCACTGCCTGCGCTACTTTTCGATATTATTGCTAACGCGAAAGGGGAGGCGCTGCTTCAGCCTGCGTTTATCCTGACCTTTTCTCTCGGCATGATGGCCGTTTTTCTGCTTACCGTGCTGATTCAACGGCGTAGAACGCGCCATTTGTCTGATGCGGCGATTGATGCGCTCAATGCCAGCTATGCCAACACGGGTTTTATCGGTTTTCCGCTGGTGCTGGTATTTCTTGGCCATGATGCGCTGACGCCGACACTGATCGCCACTATTCTCACTGTTTCGGTATTGTTTGGTTGCGCCATTGTCCTGATTGAAATTGGTATGCAAACGTCGATACGTAAAACGCATATTATCGCCAATGTGGTGCGTTCTCTGGTGCGTAACCCCCTGCTGGTTTCGCCAGCGGTGGCGATGCTGTTTCCGGTTAGCGGGCTGCAACTCCCTGACGCCGTCAATGTCTTTCTTAAGCTGCTGGGCGGTGCTGCATCGCCCTGTGCGCTGATTGCCCTGGGGCTGTTCCTGGCCGGGCAATCTGGTCGTCCGGTGAAGAGCAGCAACCAGACGGTTACGCTGCTGGTGGTATTTAAACTGTTGCTGCAGCCGTTGCTGACCTGGCTGCTGGCGACCTGGGTGTTTGGCCTGTCGCCGATGCTGACTCATACGGCGGTACTGCTGGCGGCGCTGCCAACCGGCACCGGTCCCTTTATGCTGGCGGAATTTTACCGGCGCGAGGCGCTGATCACGTCCCGCTGCGTGCTGATTTCGACGGTGTTGTCGCTGCTAACGATTTCGCTTTATCTGTACATTATCGGTTAATGCCTGATATGCGCGGTTTTACCCGCGCGCGTTTGCGTGTCTTAGTTGTTAAAACGGATCCCTGACGCAGGCGTGCCAACTGCACCGGGATCCGCAATACTCTGGCAGACGTTGTCCGGCGTAGTGCCTGCAAGTACC
>DATEKR010000344.1:0-8510 GCA_035277345.1 Enterobacteriaceae bacterium | reverse complement strand
AACCGTCGGCGGTGAAACCGGGATGGGATAGGTCACGTTGGTATAGATGGGCGTATCGAAGCCGTGCATCTGCCAGTTAGACGGCACCGGTATTGTCACCTCCTCATCGCTCTGCTCCGTCAGCCAGTTCGCAGGAACCGCTTCAGGCGAAGCGTACAGCTGAAAGCGCCATTCGCCGTTCAGCAAACGCTGGCTGGAAGAGTCACTCTCGTCGCGCGCGAGTTTAGGATCGCGCCAGCTGTGCATCGGCGCATGGGCCGGCAGACGATTGCAGCCGGTAACGACGGGGTTCTCCCAGTCACGGCGGGCGATCAGGGCATCTAAGGTCAGGGCAGATTTCGGGTTCATATTTACCTCTATGTGAAGCGCTCACAATTTAGTATTACAGTGCACCGTTATTCGGGGACGGTAAAGTCCCCTGACAAGAAGAAGCGAGAGGGATCACAAACTATTCGCGCCCCGTCAGGCGCAGGGCGGCAGTCGCCAGTTCCTGCAGTCGGGCCAGTGTCTCGCTGGCCGCAGCGGCCTCATCAACGCGGGCGGTAGATCCACGCGTCACCAGGGTCACCGCCAGCTGTCTGCGACTCAGATCCTCCGCGTCGCTTTTTAACCGCGCTTCCAGCCACTCGACGCTCTGCTGCCCGGCATCCTTAAACGCCTGACGCACCGTGGTCAGCGGCGGCGTAAACCAGGCGCTGTCGGTGGTATCGTCATAGCCAATGACCGAGAGCTGCGTCGGGACCGAAATGCCTTTCGCCGCGCAGGCCCGCAGCACGCCCAGTGCCATCTGATCGTTCGCCACCAGAATCGCATCCGGCCACTCGCTGTCGGCCAGCAGACGGTGCGCCTTTTCAAAGCCCGATGCCGCACTCCAGTCGCCCTGCTCCGCGCCAGAGGGTGTCAGACCGGCCCGGGCCAGATGATGCAGCCAGCCGGAAAAACGCGCCCGCGCCGAGACGGAGCTTTCCGGACCGCCCAGCAGCGCAATACGCCGACGACCGAGCGCCAGAAGGTGCTCAACGCCAAGCCGTGCGCCCTGCTCCGCATCAAAGGCCAGGCTATTCACCGCCGCCGTCGGGCTGACATCCAGAAACAGCACCGGCAGAGGTGCCGCCAGCGCGGCCAGGCGTTCAGCCTGAGCGTCCTCCAGCGGGACGTTGATCAGCAGGCCGCTGACGCGCTGGGCGAGCAGCTCCTGCAATGCCAGCAGGCAGGCCGCTTCGCTGTTGTTTTCCACCATTGAGATCAGCACGGCAAATCCTGCCTTGCTGGCGCGGGATTTGACAGAAGAGGCAATTTGCGAGGGAGCATGCAGGGCGAGGTCGGCGGTCATCAATCCCAGAGACAGGGTGCGTTTACCCGCCAGCTGCTGTGCGCCACGGTTGGGCACGTAATTCAGTTCGGCCATCGCCTGTAGCACCTTTTCCCGGGTACGGGATGAAACATGCTCGGCCTCGTTGATCACCCGAGAAACGGTCTGGTAGGAAACGCCCGCCAGGCGGGCTACGTCATACAGCGTAATGGCTTTCATAAGATCCGGTCAGCGATAAGAAACCCGGTAAGTGTACCTTAAAGTTATACCGCTGACCGTGAGCGCTTCACAATTTAGCCCGTTGCCTGCGCTTTTTCAGCGAGAGGCTTTACCGCAGGCCGCGTACTGAACCACGGCAGGCAGATCTGAATCAGCGGACCAATCGCCAGGGCATAAAGTACCGTCCCCGGGCCGACGACCCCGCCCAGCAGCCAGCCGATCAGCAGCACGCTCACTTCAATGGTGGTGCGGATCCTCCGCACGGGCCAGCCGGTACGGGCATGAACCCCGGTCATCAGACCGTCGCGCGGTCCGGCCCCGAATCCAGCCCCGATATAGAGGCCCGTCGCCAGGGCGTTGACCACCACCGCCGCAACCAGCAGCAGGCTACGGGCCAGCAGGGATTCTATCGGCGGCAGTAGCGCCAGAGTGGCATCTGCCGCCAGGCCCAGCACAATTACGTTGCTGATGGTCCCCAGCCCAGGCCGCTGGCGCAGCGGGATCCACAGCAGCAACACCAGTACGCCGGTCGCAATCATCACCATGCCAATATTCATCGACAGCAGCGACGCGACCCCGAGATGGAAAACATTCCACGGATCCGCGCCCAGATCGGCGCGGACAAACATGGCGGTCGACACGCCGTACAGGGTTAAACCGATATAAAGTTGCAGTAATCGACGCAGCATTAAAAACCTCTGAAGCGGGAGTATTGCGTCATCATCGCCAAAAATGGCACCATGATTAATGACCAGTTTTTAAAAAGTGGACTGCTAATATGTCACGTCGTACCGCAACCCAGTCGCTGGCTCGCCTGCTTGGCCGCTGGCAGGAAAGCCCTTCCCGCACGCCGCTCTGGCGGCAGCTGGCTCTCGCCCTGCGTCTGCTTATTCTTGATGGTCGACTGGCGCTGGATAGCCGCCTGCCCGGCGAGCGGGAACTGGCCTCGGCGCTTGAGGTGAGCCGGACCACCATCGCCAGCGCCCTGGCACAGCTGCGGGAGGAAGGGTACCTCGCCAGCCGCCAGGGAAGCGGCTCCCGGGTGGTGCTGCCGGAAAACAGCCGTACCGTGCCAACCCGCACGACCGCGACGACCGCGCTGGATCTCTCCACCGCAGCACTCGGTGCCGGGCCGGAGATCCACCACGCCTATCAGCATGCCCTGACGCTATTACCGCAGCACCTCGGCAGTACCGGCTACGATCAGCAGGGTCTGCCGGCGCTGCGGGAGGCGATCGCCAGGCGCTATTGCGAGCGGGGTCTGTCCACGAAAGCGGAGGAGATCATGGTGGTCAATGGCGCGGTAAGCGGCCTCGCCCTGGTTCTGCGTCAGCTCACCGGTCCCGGCGACCGTGTCGTGGTGGATACGCCAACTTACCCGCTGGCAATCGCCGCTATTCAGGGCGCGTCCTGCCGCCCGGTCGGCGTAGCGCTTCCGCAAAATGGCTGGGATACGGACGGGCTGGCGGCGACCATCGCCCAGACGGCCCCTCGTCTGGCGTATCTGATGCCCGATTTTCATAACCCGACCGGGCGCTGTATGGATATCGCCACCCGGCAGGCCATCGCCGATATCGCCGCCCGAACCCGCACCACGCTGGTGGTAGATGAAACCATGGTCGATCTCTGGTACGACGCCCCGCCGCCGCCACCGCTGGCAGCCTTCAACAGCGAGGCACCGGTCATTACTCTGGGGTCAACGGGAAAGAGTTTCTGGGGCGGGCTGCGGCTGGGCTGGATCCGCGCCTCCACCCGCACGCTCGCAACGCTGATACAAACCCGCGATACCCTGGATTTAGGCACGCCCCTGCTGGAGCAGCTGGCGACCCTCTGGCTGCTTGAACAGGCGGACGATTTTCTCCCCGCCCGCCGCCAGATGCTGGCCACGCGTCGGGATATGTGCGCCTCTTTGATGCAGCAATTTTTCCCGGAATGGCGCTTCGTCACGCCCGAAGGCGGCTTATCGTTCTGGGTGGATTTGCCTGACAGGCTGGCAACCCGCTTCGCCGCCAGGGCGGAAACGGTGGGCATTCATCTGGGAACCGGCACGCGGTTTGGTCTGGCTGGCGCATTCGAGCGCAATCTACGCATTCCGTTTAGCCTGGAGGATACGGATCTACGTGCAGCATTCAGCACGCTACAGCCGCTGTGGCAGTCGTTGATGGATCAGCCGTCGAGCGGCAGAGAGCGGAAAATTATCTAAGAAAATATCGACGAGCCGTAAAGGCTCGTCGCAACAATCGTCCATGAAGCACATGAGATGGTGTAGTGTCTTTCTTATTTTTGAGCATCATCACATTACTGCATGATATTTTGATGACACTGCGATGAAAAAAACGATTACGCCTGACGGGGGATCGCAAAACCCTTCAGGGATATAACAAACTCATCCCCGTCTTTTTTTATTTTCGCACCGGTATCACACCAGTCGGAGGCGATACGAAAAAATTCATCGCTGCCGATATTCCACTTGAGTCGAACTTGTTTTACATAGCCCGATCGCAGCAGGTCACAGGCTTCGCCGTAGTTGCAGGCTGTTGAGGGTATCTGTTTCATTTTTTCTTCTTCAGAATCTTGCGTAATGCTTTGATCTCTTTAGGAGTAAAAGGCGAAACGACTTCTTCTTCCGTATGCTGACTGTCAACGTCTTCTTCTGATACTCCCGCCTCGTCCACTGCATCAAATGCAATCAGCAGCAGTTTCTCTGTTGTCGTACCCAGGTTCTCGTTATTCACTTCCGCATACTGACGAAGTTTCTCTTTCAGAGCTTCGTCGATTTTAACATTCAATACCACAGTGGCCATATTTAGCGCTTCCCTTGTGAATTAACCCGTTAATTAATACACGAAGTTAACAGCCTGATCCAGCGATATATTTTAATAAAGATAGCGGGCACAAAATCGCATTTCGAGTTTGCCATCACAACATGACAGAATAATGACATTAATATTTCAGTTTAATGACAATATATTATGCAGAGAATAATAACCACAATTTAAGAAGGTGTTTAACCAACGGGATAAAAGAAAAAGAGAGGAGTAAAACCAGAATTGGGTGGGGGCCCTGCCAGCTACATCCCGGCACACACGTCATCTGCCCTGGCTGCTTCCTTCCGGACCTGACCTGGTGAACAGAGTAGCGTTGCGGGAGAACCAACAGGGCCCCCATTGAGAGCGTTGTTAACCAACGCGCGGTCGCATTATCCGTGGTGTATCCCTCAATTGCAAGCCATCGACGTCCGGTCGATGGTTTCTTGCACAACCCCCCCCTTCACAGCGCCCGTCGGGCCGACTATGCTGCCACTTCTACCCGGAAGGAGCATTATGGAATCTCACGACTCATTCCCCCAGCGCGTCTGGCAAATTGTCGCCTCTATTCCTGAAGGCTATGTCACCACCTACGGCGACGTGGCGCGACTGGCGGGTTCACCGCGTGCGGCGCGGCAGGTAGGCGGCGTGCTTAAACGTCTGCCGGAAGGCAGCACCCTGCCCTGGCATCGGGTAGTGAATCGCCACGGCGCGATTTCGCTGAGCGGACCGGATTTACAGCGTCAGCGCCAGGCGTTACTGGCGGAAGGTGTGCAGGTGTCGGGGAAAGGCGAAATCGATCTTCAGCACTATCGCTGGGTGTACTAGAAAAAACCGCCCTTGCGGGCGGTTATCAACGTTTTAAGGGATCTGCGTCGGGGCTGGGGTTGCCGATGACGGGCTGACCTGAGTTGGCGAGGTCGCCGGCACCGTTGTCGCCGCACCGCCGCTTTGCTGCACCGGGACCGCCGTCTGCGGAACCGGAACCAGGGTCAGATCGGCTTTAGTGCCGCCCTGATTAATCACCGGCTTCACGGAATCGGTGATAAAGACCAGCTTATCATCGACGGTAATGGCCGCACTCAGCAGGATGCGCGCATCAGGCTGGATATCCTTAGGATCAAACGGCAGTTCAAAGCTGAACGGTGCCTGTTTGCCTTCGGTACGCACTGCACGCTGGGCAATCACTTTCGATGGCGCATCGGCAAGCGACGCGTCAGAGATGGTGACGGTTAATACGGCATCCGGCGGCAGAGCAACTTTCTGGCGGATCCATACGGTACCGGAAACGTTAGGCTGCTGAATAACAGGCTGGGTCGCCGACGCAGAGGCATTCGGGTTTGGCGCGGGCGTCTGGATATCTGCACTTTTATCGGCGCAGGCCGCCAGCGCAACCGCCATCGCTAAACCACTAAACATGTGCACGAATTTCATTGGCGTTCTCCTTATCATCTATGCACCAGTGAGACATCGCCCACCAGAGTGAGTGGTCAACACTGTATTAACGAGCATAAGTCTGGCACAGATCTTTTATAATGGCCTGTAAATGCCCCGTTATTCAGATTATTGCACCCATCGGACCACTTGCGATTCTGCGTTATAATCAGCCTGTATCCCCGCCGCTGCGGTTTTTATTATCTAGAGGGCATCTATGAGCCAGGCACTAAATAATCTGTTGACGTTGTTAAACCTGGAGAAAATCGAAGAGGGGTTATTCCGCGGCCAGAGTGAGGATCTGGGTTTACGCCAGGTCTTTGGTGGTCAGGTGGTGGGTCAGGCGCTATACGCGGCGAAAGAAACCGTACCCGCAGAGCGCTTTGTTCACTCTTTTCACAGCTACTTTCTGCGCCCCGGCGATAGCCAGAAGCCCATCGTCTATGACGTGGAAGTACTGCGCGACGGTAACAGCTTCAGCGCCCGACGCGTGGCCGCCGTTCAGAACGGCAAGCCTATTTTTTATATGACCGCGTCTTTCCAGGCGGCAGAAACGGGGTATGAACATCAGAAAGCGATGCCCGCAGCCCCCGCGCCGGACAATCTGAAGTCCGAAACCGATATTGCCCGCGCCCTGGCGCATCTGCTGCCGCCGACGGTGCGGGAAAAATTCCTCAGCGATAAGCCGCTGGAGATACGCCCGGTCGAGTTCCATAACCCGATGAAAGGCCATACGGCTGAACCGACCCGTCAGGTATGGATCCGCGCCAACGGCGAGATGCCGGAAGACCTGCGGGTTCATCAGTATCTGCTGGGCTATGCCTCCGACTTTAACTTCCTCCCGGTGGCGCTGCAGCCGCACGGCGTCGGTTTCCTCGAGCCGGGGATGCAGGTCGCCACTATCGATCACTCGATGTGGTTCCATCGCCCGTTTAATATGAACGAGTGGCTGCTCTACAGCGTGGAGAGCACCTCTGCCTCCAGCGCACGCGGCTTTGTGCGCGGCGAGTTTTATACTCAGGATGGCGTGCTGGTGGCGTCAACGGTGCAGGAAGGGGTGATGCGTAACCGCAGCTGATAAGACGCAGAATGTAAAAAAGCCTCCCGCGGGAGGCTTTGCTGCTTATGGAGACGACTCAAAAAATCAGGCGTTGTAGGCGTTCTCGCCGTGGCTGTTGACGTCCAGACCTTCGCGTTCCTGCTCTTCCGGTACGCGCAGACCGACGGTGATATCAGCCAGTTTAAAGCCAACGAACGCAACAACGGCGGACCAGACGGCGGTAACGCCGATGCTCTCCAGCTGAACCAGCAGCTGATGGCCCATGGTCACGCCTTCCGCATAGCCCACGCCGCCCAGCGACGTTGACGCGAAGATAGCGGTCAGCACGCAGCCGACGATACCGCACACGCCGTGCACACCGAAGACATCGCACGGGTCATCAACGCGCAGCCAGCGTTTCAGTGCGGTGACGCCCCACAGACCGGCAAGACCCGCAGCGAGACCGACAAGCATTGCACCACCAACACCGACATAGCCACAGGCCGGGGTGATACCCACCAGACCTGCGATGGCACCGGAGCACGCGCCCAGTAAGGACGGCTTGCCGCGAACAACCCACTCGCCGAAGACCCATGCCAGGATAGCAGCAGCGGTCGCAACCACGGTGTTAACGAATGCCAGCGCGGAGATTTCGTTTGCAGAACCCGCAGAGCCAGCGTTAAAGCCAAACCAGCCGATATAGAGGATAGCCGTGCCGGTAAAGACCATCGGCAGGTTATGCGGTTTGAAGGCTTCTTTGCCAAAGCCCACGCGTTTGCCCATCAGGTAAGCACCCACCAGACCCGCAACGGCGGCGTTGATGTGGACAACGGTACCACCCGCAAAGTCCATCGCGCCATGGGAAGCCAGCAGGCCACCGCCCCACACCATATGCGCGATAGGCACATAGGAGAGGGTCATCCACACCACCACGAAAATCAGTACCGCAGAGAAGCGGATACGCTCGGCCAGCGCACCGACGATAAGACCTACGGTAATTGCGGCGAACGAGCCCTGGAAGGCCACGTGGATATACTGATAGAAGCTACCGGTCACCGCCGTCAGCTCAATATTTTTCAGCATCGCCCAGTTAAAGCTACCGAAGAAGTTGTTGCCTTCACCGAAGGCCAGCGAGTAGCCGTACACCACCCACAGGATACAGACCAGCGCAAAGGTGACCGCGACCTGCGTCAGCATGGAGAGGACGTTTTTGCCGCGGATCAGGCCGCCGTAAAACAGCGCAATCCCCGGGACGGTCATGAACAGCACCAGCGCGGTGCAGATCATCATAAAGGCGTTATCGGCTTTGTCGGCCACGGCAGGTGCGGCCATTGCCAGGCCCGGCAGCAACGCCAGTGAAGCCAGAGTCGTTTTAATTGTTGCTATCTTCATCTTTTCCATCCCCATCACTGTGTGCAGGAGTTACAGTGCCGCTTCGTCGGCTTCGCCGGTACGAATACGAATGACGCGTTGCAGCTCGGCAACGAAAATTTTGCCGTCGCCAATTTTGCCGGTATAGGCAGCCTTGCTGATCACATCGATCACTTCATCGAGCTGATCGTCCGCAATCGCCACATCGATCTTCACCTTCGGCAGAAAGTTGACGCTATATTCAGCTCCGCGGTACAGCTCGGCATGGCCCTTCTGTCGACCGAAGCCTTTCACTTCGGTGACGGTCAGTCCCTGAATACCAATGGAA
>DATEKR010000343.1:0-13728 GCA_035277345.1 Enterobacteriaceae bacterium | reverse complement strand
TTTGCCTTCCTGAACGTTGTACTCCCAGCGGCAGGCGTTGGTGCAGGTGCCCTGGTTCGGGTCACGCTTATTGATATACCCGGAGAGCAGGCAGCGGCCGGAGTAAGCCATGCACAGCGCGCCGTGAACGAAGATCTCAATCTCCATTTCCGGGACCTGCTGGCGGATTTCAGCAATTTCATCCAGAGAGAGTTCGCGGGACAGAATGACGCGTGTTAAGCCCATCTGTTTCCAGAATTTCACCGTCGCCCAGTTAACGGCGTTCGCCTGTACCGACAGGTGAATATCCATCTGCGGGAAGGCTTCACGCACCAGCATAATCAGTCCGGGATCGGACATAATCAGCGCATCCGGACCCATCTCCACCACCGGCGTCAGGTCGCGGATAAAGGTTTTTAGCTTGGCGTTATGCGGGGCGATGTTCACCACCACGTAGAATTTCTTACCCAGCTGGTGGGCCTCGTTAATGCCGAGCTGTAAATTCTCGTGGTTAAATTCGTTATTGCGCACGCGCAGGCTGTAGCGCGGCTGGCCCGCGTAAACGGCATCGGCGCCATAGGCGAAAGCGTAACGCATATTTTTCAGCGTTCCCGCCGGGGAGAGAAGTTCCGGTTTAAACATGATGTACTCGTTCTGATGACAGGTCAGATGCGCCTCACCTGGTGGGGCGCTGGGGTGATCCCTTACTTTAAGGGCGGGAATTGTAGCGCCGGAGGGCGGGGGAGTAAACCTGCGCGTTATTTCACGCGCAGGTATTTGCCGTCGGCGCTGACGTTATGGCCGAAACCGCAGTTGGTGGGATCGTCGGTGCTGAGCGTCAGGCTTTCTGCATCGGGTGAAAGATCCAGCGAGATCTTACACTCGGAGATACCTTCTTCATGAATTCGGATGGTTCCTTTTCCCCCTTTTATGCTGACCGTTTCTGTGAATTCGCCGAGGTTTGGCCCGTAATACATCCCCATGATGCCGAAGTAGTAGCCTGCCCAGTCCGCCAGATAAGTCTCTTTACCCTCGGGTTTCAGGGTGAGGACTTCCCAGCTCCCGCGTCCGGCGTACTGCCAGTATTCGCCTGCGGGGGAGGTGGGTTTCGGCAGCGCCTGCAGCTTGTTCTGAATACGCGACAGGTTATAGACCGACTTTTTATCCTCCGGCATGATCTCCAGCCAGGCCAGCGCCTTACGGTACTCGCCCTGACGTATCCAGGTAAGGGCAACGTTGTTGTAGGCCGTGGCAATCAGGGTTTTGTTGGGATTATCTTTCGGCCATTCGCACTGCTCCAGCCAGCCTGCCTGCGCTTCGAAGGCTTCCCGCGCTTTGGGATAATTTTTTGCCTGGTAGAGCTGTTCGCCTTTTTTGGCGTAGTCGCTAATTTTCGCGCAGTCGGCGGCGATTTGCGCTTCGGTCAGTTCGGCCTGAGCGGCAAAGGGCAGCGCCATCAGCGCCAGCGTGCCCAATACTATTTTCTTCACAATATTGTCCTTGTCTTGCCTTATGCCAGCCGACAGGCGTCGGCTTCCCAGCGGTAGCCCACGCCATAGACGGCGCGGATAAACGACTGCTCCTGGTCCAGCGCTTCCAGCTTGCGGCGCAGGTTTTTAATGTGGCTGTCGATGGTGCGGTCGGTGACCACGCGATAATCATCATACAGGTGATTCAGCAGCTGTTCGCGGGAAAAGACCTTGCCCGGCTCGCTGGAAAGGGTTTTCAGCAGGCGAAACTCCGCCGGGGTTAAATCCAGCGCTTTTTTCTGCCAGCTCTCCTGGAAGCGGCCTTCATCCACCACCA
Organism: Enterobacteriaceae bacterium; assembly: GCA_035277345.1. Classification (GTDB taxonomy): domain Bacteria; phylum Pseudomonadota; class Gammaproteobacteria; order Enterobacterales; family Enterobacteriaceae; genus BIGb0383. The sequence goes on along the minus strand of DATEKR010000343.1, from coordinate 11,943 downwards.
GCGGGCTGGCAGCGTCGAGCGCCAGCAAATCGCGTTGGGGTTTGCAGCGGCGCAGAATGGTTTTCACTCGCGCCACCACCTCACGCGGACTGTAGGGCTTACAGATATAGTCATCCGCCCCGATCTCCAGACCCAGCAGGCGATCAATCTCTTCGATTTTTGCCGTCACCATTACGATAGGCACCTCGGAGAAACGACGGATCTCTTTGCACAGGGTCAGGCCGTCAACGCCCGGCAGCATCAGGTCCAGCAGGATCAGGTCCGGCGGGTTTTGCTTGACCGAGGCCAGCACCTGCTCGCCGTGGGCAATCAGGGTCGGAGCATAGCTGGCGGCCTGCAAATAGTCGATCAGTAGTTGTCCCAGCTTGGGTTCGTCTTCAACAATAAGAATACGTGGCGCATTGGTGTCTGACAGGTCAATCATATTTCCCTCGCTAAATCTCGTTCCAGCGGCAGGGCGACGGTGATACTCACGCCGCCTGCGGGCGAATGGGCAACACCCAGGGTGCCGCCGTGTGCGTTAACAATATTCTGGCAGATTGCCAGTCCCAGACCGGAGCCACCGCTGGCGCGGTTGCGCGAGGCTTCGGCGCGATAAAAGCGTTCACACAGCATCTCAAGCTGCCGATCGGTGACGCCCGGCGCGCTGTCGGCGAAGGTCAGGTGGATGGTGCCATCATGCTGTCTGCCGCTAATTAGCAACTCGCCGCCGCTGTCCGTATAGCGGAGGCTGTTTTCCAGCAGGTTATTAAACAGCTGCATCAGGCGGTTGGCATCACCAAAGATATTCGCCTGCTCCGGCAGCGAAGAGAGCCGCAGGTTCAGGCCGTGATCGGCAAAGCGCTGGCGGAATGCGCCTGCCGCGACCTCCAGCAGGTTCACCAGGTCCAGCGGCTCTTTCTGATAAGCCAGCGCGCCCTCGTCGGACATGGAGAGCTGATGCAGGTCGTCTACCAGCTTAGTTAATGTCGCCACTTCTGCCTGCAACGAGTTAACCGACTCCGGGGTAAAACGGCGCACGCCATCCTGGATCGCCTCCAGCTCGCCGCGCAGCACCGCCAGCGGGGTGCGCAACTCATGGGATATATCGGCCATAAAATCGCGCCGCATCTGGCGATTTTTCTCCAGGGTGCTGGCCAGCTGATTGAAGTCCTGGGCCAGTCTGCCCAGTTCATCCTGGCCGGTGGCGTCAACGCGGGTAGCGAAATTGCCTGCCGCCAGTTGGTGGGTACCTTCGACCAGACGCTTGACCGGTGCCAGTAATCCACGGGCCAGCGGGAAGGTCGCCAGCGCCGCCAGAATCGTTGCCAGACCGACAATCAGCCAGCTGGTGCGCTTCTGCTGGCGGTCAAAGTTGATATCCGTATTGCGCGTCAGGCGCTCTATCGGAGAGGCAACCACCCAGCCGACCTCTTTTCCCTCGACCGTAATGGCCCGGCGGGTACCGTCCGTCGGGACCGGCGCACGGGGGCCGACCAGCACGCGCTGATCCTGGTCCACTACCCAGAACTGGGTGCGCCAGCCGGGCGGCGGCATGCCGGGGCCGTGGTCCGGTCCCGACCCGCGTTCGCGCTCCGGGCGTGGCCCCGGCGGGGGCGGGCGGTCGTCATCATTTTCATGCTCAAACGAGCGCAGGATCTGGAAAACAAAGCGGTCATTGTTACGTAAAAAACGCCAGTTGCCCTGCAGGGTATACTGGTCGGCCAGCGCGTCGCTGAGCATTTTCAGCCGCTGCTCGTTACCGTGCTTAATGTAATCGATAAATCCGCGTTCAAAGCTGATACGTACCGCCCAGTGCATGGTGACCAGCAACATGATGCAGGTGGCGAAGATGGCGAGGAACAGCTTGCCGGTGATCCCGGGACGCCAGAGTTTCATGGTTCTTTCCTTTTGCGACGTGCAATGACGACGTTCTGCGTGGTGTCATTGGGGACACGCGCAAAGAGCAATGCCGGCAGGGCGATAATCAGCGCCATACAGGGCCAGGTGTACATAAACACCGTCTGACTGATGGCGCTACCCGCGGCAAGGTGCTGTGCGCTGAAGAATCCCAGCAGCAGACCTGCAACAGTCACGCCGGTACTCATTGAGAGCTGCATCACCATCGACAGCAGGCTGTTACCGCCGCCGGCGAGGTCGTCAGGCAGGTCTTTCAGCGTCAATGTGTTCATGGTCGAGAAGCGGGAGGCGTTAATCATCCCCTGCAGGAACAATACCGGTGGGATCAGGTAGTACCATCCCAGCAGCGTGACGGACATAAACAGCAGGGTAACCAGCGCCAGGCCGAGGGTGGACGCGACCAGTACCCGACGATAGCCAAAGCGATTAACCACCTGAACGACGATGCGTTTCATGCCCATGCTGCCGAGCACCATTGGGATCATCATTAATCCGGCGTGGAAGGGGGAAAAACCTGCGCCAATTTGCAAAAAGACCGGCGTCATAAACGGCAGCATTCCGCTGCCCACGCGGGCGACGAAGCCGCCACCCAGCCCCAGCGAAAAGGTACGGGTACGGAACAGATTCAGGTCAAACAGCGCACCCGGATTGCCCTTCGCATACCCTAAGTAGCCGAGAAGTGTCATTGAGCCTGCTGCCGCCAACCCACCTGCCAGCAGAGGGGAAATACCAGCACTTTTCTGGCCGTCCAGCGCAATGGTGAGGGCCGCCATCCCGAAGGCCAGCAGCAGAAAACCCCAGAGGTCAAAGCGGCGGGTCTGCATCTTATAGTTGGGCATCAGCATCAGGGTGGCGATGCCGCCGATAATACCGACCGGCAGATTAATCAGGAAAATCCAGTGCCAGGAGGCGTATTCGACCAGCAGGCCGCCCAGCGCCGGGCCCAGCAGCGGGCCTATCTGACCCGGCAGCGTGACCATGGTCATCGCCGCCATATAATGCGTGCGGGGGACGATTTTCATCACCGTCAGTCGTCCGACGGGCACCATCATCGCCCCGCCGATACCCTGCAACACCCTCGCCATTACCAGCTCATTGAGATTGCTGGCTCTGGCGCAGAACAGGGAGCCGAGCGTAAAGAGCACAATGGCGGTAAAGAAGATATTGCGCACGCCGACCCGGTCCGCCAGCCAGCCGCTGGCGGGAAGCATCACCGCGACCGTCAACACATAGGAGACCACCACCATATGCATATGCAGCGGGTTTTCACCGAGGCTTGCCGCCATCGAGGGGAGGGCGGTATTGACGATGGTGGTATCCAGCGACTGCATAAAGAAGCCAAAAGCCACTATCCACAGCTGCCAGCGTACGGCGGACGGAAGATCGGTCATTTAATCAGTTACCGGTGTGCTCTGTTTACGGGAAAAACGCATCCGCAGGCGGTCAAAGAACAGATAGACCACCGGCGTGGTGTACAGGGTCAGCAACTGGCTGACCACCAGGCCGCCGACGATGGTTACACCCAGCGGCTGTCGCAGTTCGGAGCCGTCACCGCCGGAGATAACCAGCGGCAGCGCACCGAAGAGGGCGGCAAGGGTGGTCATCAAAATCGGCCGGAAACGCAGCATGCAGGCCTGGAAAATCGCTTTCTCCGGGGACAAATTGCCGCTGCGCTGGGCGTCGATAGCAAAGTCGACCATCATAATCGCGTTCTTTTTAACAATACCTATCAGCAGCATAATACCAATCAGGGCGATCAGACTAAACGGCGAACCAAATAGCTGCAGCGCCAGCAACGCCCCGACGCCTGCCGAGGGCAGCGTTGACAGGATAGTCAGGGGATGCACATAGCTTTCATAGAGCATCCCCAGCACGATATACACCGTAGCGATGGCCGCCAGGATCAGTATCGCCTGCGAATTCATGGTCTCCTCGAAGACCTGGGCCGTACCGGCAAAGGCGCCACGCACGGAGGAGGGAACGCCGAGCTGCGTCATGGCCCGGTTGATCGCCTCGCTGGCTTCGGAAAGTGATACCCCGGTGGGCAGGTTAAAGGAGACAGTAGAGGCGGCCGACAGCCCCTGATGGCTCACCGACAGCGGCGCGTTAGCGGGCTGCCAGCGGGCAAACCAGGAGAGCGGGATGGCTTTGCCCTCGCCGTTAATCACGTACATCTTGTCGAGGGCGCTGATATCCTGGGTCAGGGTGGGGTCTACCTCCATCACCACTTTGTACTGGTTCATCGGCTGATAGATGGTCGAGATTTGCCGCTGGCCGAACGCGTTATTCAGCAGACTGTTGGCCTGCTGGACGCTGATGCCCAGCCGCGACATGCTGTCGCGATCGTAGACCAGGTTCATTTCCGCGCCGTTATCCTGCTGATCCGAGTTAACGTCCGCCAGCTGGGGCAGGGCCGCCAGGGCTTTGCGGATCTTCGGCTCCCACTCGCGCAGGGCGGCGAGGTCGTCCGAAAGCAGAGTGTACTGATAGCTGGCGTTGGACTGGCGTCCGCCGACTCGGATATCCTGCACCGCCATCAGAAACAGGCTGGCACCTGGCTCTTTCGCCAGCTTCTGACGGAGGCGATCAATCACCTGTTGGGCGGTTTCATGGCGTTCATCGCGCGATTTCAGCGTGATAAACATCATCCCGCTGTTGACCCGTGAGCCGCCGGTAAAACCGGTGACGTTATCCACGGCTTCATCCTCACGGATGATCTTCATAAAGTCCTGCAGCTTGCCGCGCATCGCCTGGAAGGAGATGCTCTGATCCGCCTGAATGCCGCCCATCAGCACCCCGGTATCCTGCTCGGGGAAAAAGGTTTTCGGGATGGCGATATAGAGCCAGACGTTGAGCGCAATCGTGCCGATCAGCACTACGCCCACCAGCCGGGCGTGATTCAGCGCCCACTGAAGAGAACGACCATATCCGCGCTGCAGGGAAATCAGCAAGCGGCCGAAGCCCCGCTGGCGCGCCTGCTCGCGAGGTTTACTGCTTTTCAGCAGCCAGCCGCACATCATCGGCGTCAGGGTCAGCGATACCGCCAGCGAAATCCCGATGGCCACAGACAGGGTCACCGCAAACTCGCGCAGCAGCCGTCCCGGCAGGCCGCCCATTAACAGCAGCGGCAGGAACACCGCCACCAGCGACAGACTCATGGAGAGCACCGTAAAGCCCACTTCCCGGGAGCCCTGTAACGCGGCCTGCAGGGGTTTCATTCCCGCTTCCAGATGGCGGGCGATATTCTCCAGCACCACAATGGCGTCATCGACCACAAATCCGGTGGCGATGGTCAGCGCCATCAGCGAGAGGTTATTGAGGCTAAATCCGCACAGATACATGGCGGCGAAGGTGCCGATCAGCGACACCGGGACCGCGACCGCCGGGATCAGCGTCGCCCGACCGGAGCGCAGGAACAGAAATACCACCAGAATCACCAGCGCCACCGAGATAATCAGGGTCTGCTCGACCTCTTCCAGCGAGGCGCGGATGGTTGGCGAGCGGTCCTGGGCAATTTGCAGGTCAATGGCGGCCGGAATGGTCTGCTGCAGCTCCGGTAGTCGGGCGCGGATACTGTCCACGGTCTGGATAATATTGGCTTCCGGCAGCTTGCGGATCATCAGCAGGATCGCCGGTTTAGCGTTGGTCATCCCGGCGTTGCGCACGTCCTGCACCGAGTCCGTTACCTTCGCCACATCGCTAAGCCGCACCGTCGACCCGTTGTTGTAGTGGATAATCAGCGGCTGATATTCGGCGGCGGTTTTTAGCTCGTCGTTGGTCTGCACCTGCCAGCGGCGGCTGCCGTCTTCCAGCGCGCCCTGAGGCTGACGCACGTTGGCGCTGCTGATGGCGCTGCGCACGTCATCCAGCGAGACACCCTGGTTAAACAGCGCCTGCGGGTTAAGGCCAACGCGCACCGCGGGCAGGGAACTGCCGCCTACGTCGACGTCGCCGACGCCGTCAATCTGGGCGATGGTCTGCGCCAGCCGGGTGGAGGCGAAGTCGTACAGCTCACCCTGGGAGTATGTGTCCGAGGTCAGCGTCAGGATCATAATCGGGGAGTCTGACGGGTTGGCCTTGCGGTAGGTCGGGCGGCCCGGCATTCCGCTGGGAAGCAGGCTCTGGGCGGCATTCAGCGCCGCCTGGACATCACGTGCCGCGCCGTTAATATCGCGATCAAAATTGAACTGCAAAATAATCCGCGTGCTGCCGAGCGAGCTGCTGGAGGTCATTTCGCTGACCCCGGCAATGCGCCCGAGCGAACGTTCCAGCGGCGTGGCCACCGACGAGGCCATGGTTTCCGGTGAGGCTCCCGGCAGGGAGGCGCTGACCATAATGACCGGGAAATCAACCTGCGGCAGCGGAGCCACCGGCAGCAGCCGAAAGCCCAGCACGCCGCACAGCACAATCGCCATTGAAATCAGGATGGTGGCGACCGGGCGGTAAATGAAGAGGGCGAAAAACTTCACTTACGCCTCCTCTTCACGACGCGGGAACCGGCGTTTAAGCGCCTGCGACATGCTGTCAAACAGCAGGTAGATAACCGGCGTCGTAAACAGGGTCAGGACCTGGCTGACCAGCAACCCGCCGACCATGCCAATCCCCAGCGGACGCCGTAGCTCCGCGCCGACGCCGGTGCTGAGCATCAGCGGCAGCGCGCCGAGCAGAGCGGCGAGTGTGGTCATCAGAATCGGTCGGAAACGCAGCAGGCAGGCCTGGAAAATAGCGTCACGCGGTGCCATGCCCTGTTCGCGTTCGGCGGCCAGAGCAAAGTCGATCATCATGATGGCGTTTTTCTTGACGATGCCGATGAGCAAAATAATGCCGATAATGGCGATCACATCCAGCTCGCTCCCGGCAATCATCAGCGCCAGCAGCGCACCCACGCCCGCCGTCGGCAGCGTCGACAGAATGGTGATCGGGTGGATAAAACTCTCATAAAGCACGCCCAGCACGATATACATCGCCACCACGGCGGCGACAATCAGCCATACGGTACTGCCCAGCGCGGCCTGGAAGGCGAGGGTGCTGCCCTGTAGCTGGGTGGTCATCTCCGTGGGCTGGCTGAGATCCTTCTCGGCGTCGAGAATCGACTGGACCGCATCCTCCAGCGAATAGCCGTCGGCGACGTTAAAGGAGATGGTCGTCACCGGGAACTGGTCGAGATGGTTAATCGACAGCGGGGCAAAGCGCTGTTCGACCTTCGCAATGGCGCTCAGCGGCACAATACCGCCGTCGCTGCTGGTGAGACGGACGCTATCCAGACCCGCCAGGCCCGGCGTACCCTGGGTATCGTGCTCAAGCACCACCCGATACTGGTTGGCCTGGGTATAAATCGTGGAAATCAGCCGCTGGCCGAAGGCGTTGTAGAGGGCGTTGTCAACGTTGGCCATGGTGATCCCGAGGCGGCTGGCGCTGTCGCGATCCACGTTGACGTAAGCCACCAGGCCTTTGTCCTGCCAGTCGCTGCTGACGTCCGCCAGCTGCGGGAGCGTTTCCAGACGGCTTATCAGCGGCGGCACCCAGCTACTCAGGGCGTCAAGCGAAGTGGCCTGCAGAGTGAACTGGTACTGAGTGCGGCTGACCTGGGTATCGATGGTTAAATCCTGGGTCGGCTGCAGGTAGAGGCTGAGGCCCGGTATACCGCTGGCCGCCTGCTGCAGGCGGGAAATCACCGTCTGGACGCGGTCGTCCCGCTCATCCAGCGGTTTGAGGTTAATTTGCAGACGGGCGCTGTTCAGCGCAGGGTTGGTGCCGTCCACGCCGACAAAGGCGGTCAGGCTTTCTACCGCCGGATCCTTGAGGATGATGGCGGAAATCTGGCGCTGGCGTTCAGCCATGCTGGCAAAAGAGGCGGACTGCGGAGCCTGCAGCGTGCCCTGAATAATGCCGTTATCCTGGATGGGGAAAAAGCCTTTCGGAATAAGTACCCACAGCAGCACCGACAGGGCCAGAGTGGCAAAAGCGGTGCTCAGGGTCAGCCAGGGGTGATTAAGCACCTTCGTCAGCCCACGGCCATAGCTGGCGATAACCCGCTCAAAAAAGCGCTCGCAGGCCAGCGAGAAGCGATTCTGCTTGCGCAGGGACTCGTAGCTTAGCATGCGGGCGCACATCATCGGGGTCAGGGTCAGAGAGACCACGGCAGAGATCAGGATCGCCGCCGCCAGGGTCACCGCAAACTCGCGGAACAGACGGCCAACGATATCGCCCATAAACAGCAGCGGGATCAGTACGGCAATCAGGGAGAAGGTGAGGGAGATAATGGTAAAGCCTATCTCGCCCGCGCCTTTCAGCGCGGCGGCCAGCGGCTTCTCGCCTTTTTCGATATAGCGGGAGATATTCTCGATAACCACAATGGCGTCATCCACCACAAAGCCGGTGGCGATGGTCAGGGCCATCAGGGTCAGGTTATTGATCGAAAAATCAAGAAACACCATCACCGCAAAGGTGCCGATAAGGGACAGCGGCACCGCCACGCCGGGAATAATGGTCGCCGGAACGTTGCGTAAAAACAGATAGATAATCATCACCACCAGCGCAATCGCCAGCAGCAGCTCAAACTGGGTATCGTTCACCGAGGCGCGGATATTGGTGGTGCGATCGGAGAGCACCTGGACGTTGACCGATTTGGGCAGGCTTTCCGTCAGCTGAGGCAGCATGGTGCGGATGCTGTCGGCGGTGGCGATAATATTGGCACCCGGCTGGCGCTGGACGTTCATCACAATCGCCTGGGTGTTATTGGCCCAGGCCCCGAGCCAGCTGTTTTCCGCGCCCTGCTCAATGGTGGCGACATCGCCAAGACGAATGGGCGCGCCGTTCTGATACGCGATAATCAGTTTCCGGTACTCTTCCGCCGACTGCATCTGATCGTTGGCTGACAGCGTAATCGCCCGGGTCGGGCCGTCGAGGCTGCCTTTGGCCGAGTTAACGTTGGCGCTGGTGATGGCCGTGCGAATAGTTTCGCTGGTCAGGCCAAGCGATGCGATAGCCTGCGCGTTGAGTTTCACGCGCACGGCGGGACGCTGGCCGCCGGAAAGGGTAACCAGCCCGACGCCCGAGGCCTGGGAGATCTTCTGCGCCACCCGGGTTTCGACCATATCCTCAACCTGGGTCATCGGCATGGCGCTGGACGTCACGGCGAGGGTCATAATCGGCGGATCGGCCGGGTTAACCTTGCTGTAGACCGGCGGGTTAGGCAGGTCGTCGGGGAGCAGATTGGTCGCCGCATTAATGGCGGCCTGCACTTCCTGTTCCGCCACGTCCAGGGGCAGAGTGAGCTGGAACTGGAGCGTGACCACCGACGCGCCACCTGCGCTCTGGGATGACATCTGTTTCAGGCCGGACATCTGGCCGAACTGGCGCTCCAGCGGGGCGGTGATCGCCGAGGTGACGACATCCGGGCTGGCGCCGGGATAGAGCGTGATGACCTGGATGGTCGGGTAGTCCACTTCCGGCAGGGCGGAAACCGGCAAAAAGCGGTAGCCAATGATCCCGGCCAGCAGGATCGCCACCATCAGCAGCGTGGTGGCGACGGGGCGCAGTATAAACAGGCGGGACGGACCGCCGGTGGCGCTGGGAGGTAAAACCTGCATCAGGAGCGCCCCTTGCTGCCGTACTCGCGGGCGGTCGGGGCGGTGGCCGCCGCCGGGGCGGTCTGTGCTTCTACCACTTCCACTGCCGCGCCTTCGGTCAGGCGGTCGATACCGTCGGTCACCACCCGGTCACCGGCGGAGAGCCCGGCGTTAATCACTACCCGCAGGCTGTTCTGAATGCCCGGCGTGACCAGATGTTTGCTCACTTTATTCTCGCTGTTCACCACCCAGACAAAATTGCCTTCGTTGCCCATCTGCAGGGCCGCCGTTGGGATCACCACCGCATTCTGCAGGGTATCGACCAGCATCCGGGCGTTGACGAACTGGTTCGGGAAGAGGGTATCGTCCTGGTTATCAAAGCGGGCTTTGAGTTTGATGGTGCCGGTAGTGGCGTCGATCTGGTTATCGAGGCTCAGCAGCGACCCTGTAGTCAGCAGCGTTTTATTGGTGCGGTCCCAGGCTTCGACGCTCAGGGCCTTGCCCGCCTTCTGCGCCTGCAAAATGGTGGCGATTTCGCTTTCCGGCAGGGTAAAGACCAGCTCGATAGGGTGGGTCTGGGTCAGCACCACAATACCGGTGGTATCGCCGCTGGAGATCTGATTGCCGATATCGACCTGCTTCAGGCCGACGCGGCCGTCAATCGGCGCGGTGATACGGCTCCAGTCCAGCTGCAGCTGGGCGCTGGCGACGCTGGCTTCGTCCGCTTTCAGCGTACCGGCGCTCTCTTCAACCAGCGCCTGCTGGGCATCCAGCTCCTGACGAGAAACCAGACTGCTCTTCACCAGTTGCTGATAGCGGGCCAGATCGCGACGGGCGTTGGCGAGCGTGGCTTTATCTTTCGCCAGCTGGCCCTGGGCCTGGGCGAGAGCGACCTTAAACTGGCTGGGATCGATTTCCGCCAGGAGATCGCCCGCTTTCACCTGCTGACCTTCCTGGAAATGCAGTGCCAGCAGCTGGCCGTCAACCCGGCTGCGTACCGTCACCGTATTCGCGGCGGTCACGGTGCCCAGCCCCGTCAGATAGCGCGGAACGGCCTCTTCGGTGGCAGTGGCCGCCTGAACCGGCGCCAGCGGCATATTACGCATCCCGCGTCGACCACCGGCTTCCTGCCGGGGTTTACCCGATGCGCCAGGTGAGGTGGAGGCTGGTTCGCTGCGGCTGCTGTGCCAGAACCAGGCGGCGCCAAGGGCGACCACAACCGCGATGGCGATAAGCGCCCGGCGCTGTTTTTTGCTGCCTTTCATCGTCTTTGCTATCTCATCCTGAAACGTTTCACGAAATGATACTAGTTTAGTAACCCGGCAGGCCAAAAAAATGGAGGAAATATGGAACACTGTCTGGATTCGTCTGCATTTCAGGGGCGACAGTAAGGGCGGGAAGTATAAAGAAAAACTGGCGGGACAAGGCCCGCCAGTCGGTTAACGGAACAGCACCTGCGCCCAGCGGGCCAGACCGGCGGTGACCGAGCCGAAATCATCGCCACCGGCGACCGGTATCCCCGGCAGCAGCGCCGAGAGTGCCTGTTTGATCAGCGGCGAACGGGCGCTGCCGCCGGTGAGGTAGATAACCTCCGGCTGAGTATCGCTATCGGCAATGGCCAGCTGGACCTGCTCAATAATGCGCGACAGGGGCTGGTTCAGCGCCTCTTCCAGCCCGTCACGGGTGATAGAGGCGCTCAGCGTATCGCGGATAAACGGCAGTGCTGCGTCAAACCGGGCATTGTCGGAGAGGGCGATTTTGCTCTCTTCGGCACTGCGCACCAGCCGGTAGCTTAGCCTCTGCCGCCATACTTTTTGTAACAACGAGACGCTGTCCGGCTCACGGGCGTCGCGGATAAGCGTATCCAGCAGACGACCGGTCGCGGTACTGTAAAAATCACTCTGAGCCGGAACGTCGTTGATCGCCACCGCATTCCACCAGGGCAGGATCGGCAGCGCCGTGCCTTTGAGAGTTTGTCCGCCCAGACCCAGCAGGGGCATCAGACTTTTAAAGGCGAGCGCAATATCAAGATCGTTGCCGCCGACGCGGCAGCCGCTGTGGCCCAGCAGGCTGCTGTCACGGTCGCGTCTGGCCTGCCACTCAGGGCCCATCAGCAGCAGGGAGCAGTCGGTGGTCCCGCCGCCGATATCCACCACCAGTACGCGGGTTTCCTTGCTGAGCGTGGCTTCAAAATCCAGTCCTGCCGCAACGGGCTCGTACTGGAAGACCACTTCCGCAAAACCGGCGCGTTTCGCCGCCCGCTCCAGAATCCCCTGGGCCTGCGCATTCGCCTCTTCCCCGCCGAGTCCCTGGAAGTTAATGGGGCGGCCAATGACCGCCTGACGGATACTGTCGCTAAGCTGGCTTTCCGCCTGCTGGCGGATATGCAGCATCATGGCGCAAACCAGATCTTCGAAGAGTGCGACCTGCTGTGGCTTGAGGCCGCTGGCCCCGAGGAAGGATTTAGGCGATT
>DATEKR010000342.1:0-27802 GCA_035277345.1 Enterobacteriaceae bacterium | reverse complement strand
CCGTTAGACTTAATCGAGGTTTGTAACAGGAAGAACACCAGGTAGAGCAGCATGGCGGGCAGCATGGAGAGCACACGCCCCTGACGTGGGTTCACCACGCTCAGTGGCACCACCATCAGCGCCATCATAAACACCGTGAAGACCAGAGTGATACGCCAGTGCAGCTCAGCGCGCGCGCGGTCGCTGTCGGTCGCGATCAGAGTACGCATGTTCATCTGTTCGGTATCAGTGGGGTCGAGCGCAACGGTCTGATGACCGACAATCGCCTGATAGTTCTGGAAATCGGTAATGCGGAAGTCGCGCAGCATCGCCGTGCCTTCAAAACGTGTGCCTTTATTGAGCGTCACGACCTGAGAGCCATCTTTACGCTGCGACAGTTGACCTGAGTCCGCCACCACCACGGAGGGGCGAGCGTTACCTTTTGGGCGCAGCTGAGCAAGGAAGACATCGTTAAACCGGTTGCCATTCACGCTTTCGATAAACAGCACAGAGTTGCCGTCGCTGGCCTGCTGGAACTGCCCTTGCGCTAACGCGGCGAGTCCCGGGTTGGCTTTCGCTTCGGCCAGCACCTCATCCTGATGCCGGGAGGAGGCGGGCCCCGCCCACATCACATTCACGGCAGCAATAATACCGGTGAACAGTGCCAGCACCATGGCTGCCTTCACCAGCACGGCTTTACTCAAGCCGCAGGCGTGCATCACCGTAATTTCACTTTCGGTATAGAGCTTACCGAGCGTCATCAGCAGGCCGAGGAAAAGGCTTAACGGCAGGATCAGCTGCGCCATTTCCGGCACGCCTAACCCCAGCAGGGAAAGCACCAGATTCGTTGGGATTTCGCCGTCAACCGCCGCGCCGAGGATCTTGACCAGCTTCTGACAGAAAAAGATCAGAAGAAGGATAAAGAGGATCGCCAGTTGGCTCTTCAGCGTCTCCCGCACCAGATATCTTATGATTATCACTTTAAATACGCCCGTAAAAACTCGTCTTTTGCAGGAATTTAGCTTGTTTCATGGCTTAAACGTCATTTATTCTCTTGAGTCGTCGAAATCATCGCTAAGATTAAAACATACAGCGGATTCGCGTTTCAGGTACTGTTCTGACGTGTGGCACATGATGATTGTCATCACGTTAAGATTAACACGAAGTCAACGCAACAGCGGACATGAGTTACGAAAGCTTGCAATTCTATCCGTAGCCGTCGCTGTTGTCTTTAAGATTCAGGAGCGTAGTGCATGGAGTTCAGTGTAAAAAGCGGTAGCCCGGAGAAACAGCGGAGTGCCTGTATCGTTGTGGGCGTCTTTGAACCCCGCCGACTCTCTCCGATCGCCGAACAACTCGACAAAATCAGTGACGGATACATCAGCGCCCTGCTGCGCCGTGGCGAACTGGAAGGCAAGCCGGGTCAGACCCTGCTGCTGCACCACGTGCCGAATGTCCTGTCGGAGCGCATTTTACTGATCGGCTGCGGCAAAGAGCGCGAGCTGGACGAGCGCCAGTACAAGCAGGTGATCCAGAAAACCATTAACACGCTGAACGACACCGGTTCGATGGAAGCCGTCTGCTTCCTGACCGAGCTGCACGTTAAAGGCCGCAACACCTACTGGAAAGTGCGCCAGGCCGTTGAGACGGCGAAAGAGTCGCTCTACAGCTTCGATCAGCTGAAAACCAACAAAAGCGAGCCGCGTCGCCCGCTGCGTAAAATGGTCTTCAACGTGCCGACCCGCCGCGAACTGACCAGCGGCGAGCGCGCTATCCAGCACGGTCTGGCGATTGCCGCCGGGATCAAAGCCGCGAAAGACCTCGGCAATATGCCGCCGAATATCTGTAACGCCGGATACCTGGCCTCTCAGGCCCGTCAGCTGGCGGATTCTTACAGCAAAAACGTCGTCACCCGCGTGATCGGCGAGCAGCAGATGAAAGAGCTGGGGATGCACTCCTACCTCGCCGTCGGCAACGGCTCCCAGAATGAATCCCTGATGTCGGTCATCGAGTACAAGGGCAATCCGGCGGAAGACGCCCGTCCAATTGTGCTGGTCGGTAAAGGCCTGACCTTCGACTCCGGCGGTATCTCCATCAAGCCGGCCGAAGGCATGGACGAGATGAAGTACGATATGTGCGGCGCGGCGGCGGTCTACGGCGTGATGCGTATGGTTGCAGAGTTGCAGCTGCCGCTGAACATTATCGGCGTGCTGGCGGGCTGTGAAAACATGCCTGGCGGCAGGGCTTATCGTCCTGGCGATGTCCTGACCACCATGTCAGGCCAGACCGTGGAAGTGCTGAACACCGACGCCGAAGGCCGTCTGGTGCTGTGCGACGTGCTGACCTACGTTGAGCGTTTCGATCCGGAAACGGTGATCGACGTGGCGACCCTGACCGGGGCCTGCGTGATTGCGCTGGGTCATCACATCACCGGCCTGCTCTCCAACCACAATCCGCTGGCGCACGAGCTGATCGGCGCGTCCGAACAGGCGGGTGACCGCGCATGGCGTCTGCCGCTGGGTGAAGAGTATCAGGATCAGCTGGAGTCGAACTTCGCGGATATGGCCAATATCGGCGGTCGTCCTGGCGGTGCCATTACTGCAGGCTGCTTCCTGGCCCGCTTTGCCCGTAAGTATAACTGGGCGCACCTGGATATCGCCGGTACCGCCTGGCGCTCCGGTAAAGCCAAAGGCGCAACCGGTCGTCCGGTGGCGCTGCTGTCGCAGTTCCTGCTTAATCGCGCCGGGTTCACCGGCGAAGAGTAATAAACGCAAGGCCGGGCAACCCCCGGCCTGTCGTTTTAATTGACCACAAGAAGCCCCATATATGAAAAATGCAACGTTCTATCTTCTGGACAACGACACACAGCAGGATGGCCTCAGCGCCGTCGAGCAGCTGGTGTGTGACATTGCCGCAGAACGTTGGCGAGCGGGAAAACGCATTCTGATTGCCTGCGAAGATGAACGGCAGGCGATCCGGCTGGATGAAGCCCTCTGGGCGCGTCCGGCAGAAAGCTTTGTTCCGCACAATCTGGCGGGAGAAGGGCCGCGTGGCGGCGCCCCGGTGGAGCTGGCCTGGCCGCAAAAACGCAACAGCAGTCCGCGCGATTTGTTAATTGCACTCAGGGTCGGCTTTGCAGATTTTGCCACCGGTTTCACAGAAGTGATAGACTTCGTCCCTCATGAAGATTCTCTAAAACAACTGGCGCGCGAACGCTACAAAGCCTATCGCATGGCTGGTTTTAACCTGAATACGGCAACCTGGAAATAATGGAAAAGACATACAACCCACAAGATATCGAACAGCCGCTTTACGAGCACTGGGAGCAGCAGGGCTATTTCAAACCGAATGGCGATGAAAGCCAGGAAAGCTTCTGCATCATGATCCCACCGCCGAACGTCACCGGCAGTTTGCATATGGGCCACGCCTTCCAGCAGACCATCATGGATACCATGATTCGCTACCAGCGTATGCAGGGGAAAAATACCCTGTGGCAGGTCGGGACCGACCACGCCGGTATCGCCACCCAGATGGTGGTTGAGCGTAAAATTGCCGCCGAAGAAGGTAAAACCCGTCACGACTATGGCCGCGACGCCTTTATCGACAAAATCTGGCAGTGGAAGGAAGAGTCCGGCGGCACCATTACCCGCCAGATGCGCCGTCTCGCCGCCTCCGTGGACTGGGAGCGCGAGCGCTTCACCATGGATGAAGGCCTGTCCAACGCCGTGAAAGAAGTCTTTGTCCGCCTGTACAAAGAAGATCTGATTTACCGTGGCAAGCGCCTGGTGAACTGGGATCCGAAACTGCGCACCGCGATCTCCGATCTGGAAGTGGAAAACCGCGAGTCAAAAGGCTCCATGTGGCATATCCGCTATCCGCTGGCCGACGGCGCAAAAACCGCCGACGGTAAAGATTACCTGGTGGTCGCCACCACTCGCCCGGAAACCCTGCTGGGCGATACCGGCGTGGCGGTTAACCCGGAAGATCCGCGCTATAAAGACCTGATCGGCAAATTTGTGGTTCTGCCGCTGGTGAACCGCCGTATTCCGATCGTTGGCGACGAACACGCCGATATGGAAAAAGGCACCGGCTGCGTGAAAATCACCCCGGCGCACGACTTTAACGACTATGAAGTCGGTAAACGTCACCAGCTTCCGATGATCAATATTCTGACTTTTGATGGCGATATCCGCGACGTCGCGGAAGTGTTCGACACCAAAGGCAACGAAACCGACGCCTGCTCCGGTGAGATCCCGGCTGAGTTCCAGAAGCTGGAACGCTTTGCTGCCCGTAAAGCGATCGTGGCTGCCATTGATGCACTGGGCCTGCTGGAAGAGATCAAACCGCACGACCTGACCGTCCCTTACGGCGATCGCGGCGGCGTGGTCATTGAGCCGATGCTGACCGACCAGTGGTACGTGCGTGCCGACGTGCTGGCGAAGCCGGCCGTGGAAGCGGTTGAGAACGGCGATATCCAGTTCGTGCCGAAGCAGTACGAAAACA
Organism: Enterobacteriaceae bacterium; assembly: GCA_035277345.1. Taxonomy (GTDB): domain Bacteria; phylum Pseudomonadota; class Gammaproteobacteria; order Enterobacterales; family Enterobacteriaceae; genus BIGb0383. Next base: position 23,320 of record DATEKR010000342.1, on the reverse strand, counting down.
TGTACTTCTCCTGGATGCGTGATATTCAGGACTGGTGTATCTCCCGTCAGCTGTGGTGGGGTCACCGTATCCCGGCCTGGTATGACGATCAGGGCAACGTGTACGTTGGCCGCAGCGAAGAGGAAGTGCGTCAGGAAAATAACCTGAGCGCCGATATCGCCCTGCGCCAGGACGATGACGTGCTGGATACCTGGTTCTCCTCCGCCCTGTGGACCTTCTCCACCCTCGGCTGGCCGGAAAACACCGACGCCCTGCGTCAGTTCCACCCGACCTCGGTGATGGTCAGCGGCTTCGACATTATCTTCTTCTGGATCGCCCGCATGATCATGATGACCATGCACTTCATCAAAGATGAAGACGGCAAGCCGCAGGTTCCGTTTAAGACCGTCTATATGACCGGTCTTATCCGCGACGACGAAGGCCAGAAGATGTCCAAATCCAAGGGCAACGTGATTGACCCGCTGGATATGGTTGACGGTATCTCCCTGCCTGACCTGCTGGAAAAACGCACCGGCAATATGATGCAGCCGCAGCTGGCGGAGAAAATCGGCAAGCGCACCGAGAAACAGTTCCCGAACGGCATCGAGCCGCACGGCACCGATGCCCTGCGCTTCACCCTGGCGGCGCTGGCTTCTACCGGTCGCGACATTAACTGGGATATGAAGCGCCTGGAAGGCTACCGCAACTTCTGTAACAAGCTGTGGAACGCCAGCCGCTTTGTGCTGATGAACACCGAAGATCAGGACTGCGGCTTCAACGGCGGCGAACTGACGCTGTCGCTGGCGGATCGCTGGATCCTCGCCGAGTTCAACCAGACGGTGAAAGCCTACCGCGAGGCGCTGGACAGTTACCGCTTCGATATCGCTGCCGGTATCCTGTACGAGTTCACCTGGAACCAGTTCTGCGACTGGTATCTGGAGCTGACCAAGCCGGTAATGAACGGCGGAACTGAAGCCGAACTGCGCGGCACCCGCAATACGCTGGTGACGGTTCTGGAAGGTCTGCTGCGTCTGGCGCACCCGATTATTCCGTTTATCACTGAAACCATCTGGCAGCGCGTGAAAGTGCTGAAAGGCATCACCGCCGACACCATTATGCTGCAGCCATTCCCGCAGTATGAGGCGTCTCAGGTCGATGAAGTGGCCTTTGCCGACACCGAGTGGCTGAAACAGGCTATCGTTGCGGTGCGTAATATCCGCGCCGAGATGAACATCTCTCCGGGCAAAATGCTGCCGCTGCTGCTGCGCGGCTGTAGCGACGATGCCGTGCGTCGCGTTAACGAGAACCGCAGCTTCCTGCAGACCCTGGCGCGTCTGGAGAGCATCACTCTGCTGCCTGCCGATGATAAAGGTCCGGTTTCCGTGACCAAGATTATCGACGGCGCCGAGCTGCTGATCCCGATGGCCGGTCTGGTGGATAAAGACGCCGAGCTGGCGCGTCTGGCAAAAGAAGTGGCGAAGATCGACGTCGAAATTGGCAAAATCGAAACCAAACTTGCCAACGAAGGCTTTGTGGCCCGCGCCCCGGAAGCGGTGATCGCCAAAGAGCGTGAGCGTCTGGAAAGCTTTGCCGAAGCGAAGACTAAGCTGATTGAGCAGCAGGGTGTTATTGCTGCGCTGTAATTCAGATCGCTGAAAACAAAAAGGCCGGGGTTTGCACCCCGGCCTTTTTTATTGCCTCAATGAAGACTTAATACCCTAAATAATTCGTGTTGCAGGAAGGCGGCGACACAGCGAATCCCCAGGAGCTTACATCAGTAAGTGACTGGGGTGAGCGAGGAAGCCAACGCATCTGCAGCACGAAGTATGACGGGTATTAGAGAGCGAACGGCATCACAGACAAACCACGTGCCAGCACGCTGGCCGGATCTTTACCCGGTTGCTCGCTGTGGTCCTGCGGGTTCAGCGCGTCCAGGTCACCATCTACATGGGTGTTTTCCAGCAGGTAACGAGTAACGCGTGCTTTCGCCCACGGCCATGCCAGACCCAGGGTGATGGAAACCAGTGCGATATTACTCAGTACCAGCCAGACAAAATGACCGGTGGCGGCAGTGGAACGGAATTGAATTCCACCTTCCATAGACATCATGCTGTACAGATAATTACGCAGCTTCACGAAAGCAAAGCTAAAGCATACCAGGATGCCAACGAAATAGAGCAGATAAGCCAGGATCAGTGAAGTATATACAGAAGCAATAAGAGACATAATTGCTTCTTCGCTCGCACCGAACGCGCTCATTTGTGCAATCTGCACCATCGGCGGAACAACCATCCACAATGCCACGAAGATGAACGGAATAAACAGCAGCATCGACAGCAGGTAAATAACGGTGCATTTTTTCACAGAGAACTGTGCGGAGAAACGCAGGGTGCCGTACTGCAGGTTATTTACCAGCAGGCTGTACCATTTCGCCGCATAAACGCCCTGAATAATAGCCGTACCGAAGATCAGAATCAGAGTGCCGATAACGACGCCGGTAATAATACCGTCGATGCTGCCTGCGCTGGTCGACGCAGAGAAGGCAATACCGGATACCAGGGCCACGGCAATCGCCACCAGCAGCGGCAGACCCAGCATCACCCACCAGGCCTGCAGCGGGCTGGCGCGGAAGTTAAAGCGAACGCCGTTCAGCTGCGTCATATGCAGCTGATAGCGCAGGCCCTGAGTCACCAGCCACGGCACGAACAGAATAAACAGCGCCACCATTAGCAGCGTCAGCCAGATGCTATTACTCGCCACCGCAGCAATGAAAATAATATACAGAATCAGCAGGCCTAACCAGCCAACAAAGATGGAGCCGCCGGTTGCATGGAAAGAAAAACGCTCGCCGGACAGAGAGGTATTTTCATAGAAATAACGACGTGCGCGAACCAGCGCCCAGGGTAAAAATAACCCCAAAGTCACAATGGTCAATAACACGTTTACGATCCAGACCGGGAAGTAACCTTTCCCGCTACCGGTGAACACGAATGAGCGCGAATTCTCTCGTGTTTTTAATAGATCAACGCCAGACATAACAATCCTTATCAATAAAAAAGAGTAAACACATCCTTTAAGTGGCTTCATCGCAATTATATGTTGCGTTGATGACACTTAAATGATTATTTGTCTTAAGTGTGTAGAAATAACCGCACAAACATAATGGCATAGCTAGCCATTATTGAAGTGTAATGAATTCGGGTGCAAAATAATAGACACTAAATTTACTGGGATTGCCATCCTGGTCACTAAGTGGTATTAAGCGAGGTTAGGTTTTTGCAATTCTGGCAGAGTGTCCTATGAACGTTGCCGCCGCGACGGAACTGAAAATGCGCCCGATCGCCCCCGAGGATAACGCCGGTATCGCCCGCGTGATCCGCCAGGTGTCCGCCGAGTACGGCCTGACCGCCGACAAAGGCTATACCGTCGCCGATCCCAATCTCGATATGCTGTATCAACTCTACAGCCAGCCCGGTCACGCCTACTGGGTGGTGGAGCTTAACGGCCAGATTGTGGGCGGCGGCGGCATTGCGCCGCTGGCCTGTAGCGAGCCGGATATTTGTGAACTGCAGAAAATGTACTTTCTGTCAGAAGCGCGGGGTCAGGGGCTGGCGAAAAAACTGGCGCTGAAGGCGCTGGATCACGCCCGCGAGCAGGGCTTTGGCCGCTGCTATCTTGAAACAACCGCCTTTCTGCGCCAGGCCGTGGCGCTGTATGAGCATCTGGGCTTTGAGTATATCGACGGGCCGCTGGGCTGTACCGGGCATGTTGACTGCGAAGTGCGGATGTTAAAACAGCTCTGAGCGCCCCTAAGCCGGGACGCCGCTGTGAAAACGGAATTCGGCGTCCGGCGCTAAAATCAGCCCCGCTTCCACCTCGCCGAAATAGCGCACTCTGTCGCTGATATCCTCATTCGAGACCTGCTGCGCCAGCGCCAGATAGTCCTGATAGTGACGCGCCTCGGATCGCAGCAGCGACAGATAGAACTTCTGCAAATCCGCGTCCAGATACGGGGCCAGCGCGGCGAAGCGTTCGCAGGAGCGCGCTTCAATATAGGCGCTGCAAATAAGCTTATCGATAAGCGTCAGCGGTTCATGCGTGCGAACTTCCTTTAGCATCCCCTTGCCATAGCGGCTGGCGGTGATTTTCACATACGGAATAGCACGCGCCTCCATGGCTTCCCGCACCTGCCAGAAGTGGTGCAGCTCCTCTTTAATCAGCAGCACCATACTGCTGATAAGCGCCTGACCCCAGGGATCGTCGGTTACCGGCATCACGCTCTTACTTATCTGCCGGTTCAGCGCCGCGAAGTCCGGCTCAGGACCGTCACGAAAGGCAAAGTTCTCATAGGGCTGGAGCCAGGCCAGCAGCGCATCGGCCCCCTGTTTATCGGCGACGTATTTGCGCACCAGCAGCAGCGCGGTTTGCGCCGCTTTTAGCTCGCACACCAGGTGGTCGGTCAACAGCAGCGGTAAATTTGCCGGTTCGCGGGCTTTGTCGAGCCAGGCCTGCGGCGTTGTACAGTGGAGGAAGTTGAGTACCGGGGAGAGGAGTTGCGGGTAGTCCATGGGGTCCTTAGGGTCAGGGGTCTGGTTCATTAAGCGTTATTGTCGCAGCCAGTCTGGACACGGCCAGCGCGGAAAAACCGGAGCGTACACGCAGTACGTGAGGATTTTGAGCACTGCCCGGGTCCAGAATGGCAAGTAAAATAGCTTAATGGGCCAGACGTTTAGTGGCGAATGCCGTCGTCATCTTCGTCGACATAGTCTTCATCTTCGTCGTCGCCTTCTTCGCCGTTAGGATCTTCGTAGTAGGTCCCCCAGCCGTCGTACTCCACCTCGAACTTCTCGGCGAGGTTCATCAGCTGTTCTACCTGAGCGTCGATCAGCTCGGCCTTGAGGGCGCTTTCGCTAAGGATGTCGCAGCAGATGACCGTCTCACCCTCTTCGACTTCCAGCTCTTCCGGCTCGGTAACTTCGTAGCCCAGCTTGAAGGCTTCTACCGCCAGTTTTTCCAGCGTGTCGAAATCGTCAGCGGAAAAGTGGTGCTCGATAGTGTAGAGCGCGTCGGGATCGCTGCCGTCTTCCAGCAGTTCTTCAATAATCAGACGCGTCTCTTCGCGCTGCTCGTCCAGATGTTCCTGGTTTGCCATGGCCTGTTCCTCTCATGTTCGCCGAATACTCTCATTGTCACACACCGCCGTGATTGCCTCCACCTTTCCGGCAAAGAATTGTTAAACGGGTTGCAATTGCATATTCATACATATAAATTGAATTTTAATTCAATTAGTGGCCTGTGCCCTGTGAGGAAAAATATGTCCGGGTTCTACCAGAAGCACTTTCTCAAATTACTCGATTTTACCCCTGCCGAAATCACCACCTTGCTGGAGCTCTCAGCCCGCCTGAAGGCGGATAAAAAACAGGGCACCGAAGTCCCGCACCTGACCGGTAAAAACATCGCGCTCATCTTCGAAAAAGACTCGACCCGTACCCGATGCTCTTTCGAAGTTGCCGCATTCGATCAGGGTGCCCGCGTAACGTATCTTGGCCCGAGCGGCAGCCAGATTGGCCATAAAGAGTCCATCAAGGACACCGCCCGCGTGCTGGGTCGTCTCTATGACGGGATTCAGTATCGCGGCTACGGCCAGGAGATTGTCGAAACGCTGGCTGCTTATGCAGGCGTACCGGTGTGGAACGGGCTGACCGATGAATTCCACCCAACCCAGTTGCTGGCCGATCTGCTGACCATGCAGGAGCATCTGCCGGGTAAAGCCTTTAACGAAATGACCCTCGTCTACGCCGGGGACGCCCGCAATAATATGGGCAACTCCATGCTGGAAGCCGCGGCGCTGACCGGCCTGGATCTGCGCCTGGTCGCGCCGCAGGCCTGCTGGCCGGACGCGGGCCTGGTGAGCGAGTGCAAAGCCCTGGCGCAGCAGCATGGCGGTGATATTACGCTTACGGAAGATATCGCCGCTGGCGTCAAAGGCGCGGACTTTATCTATACCGATGTCTGGTTGTCGATGGGCGAAGCGAAAGAGAAATGGGCCGAGCGTATCGCCCTGCTGCGTCCTTACCAGGTCAACAGCGAGATGCTCACACTGACCGGCAATCCGCAGGTTAAATTCCTGCACTGCCTGCCTGCATTCCATGATGATAAAACCACCCTCGGCAAAAAGATGGCGGAAGAGTTTGATCTGCACGGCGGGATGGAAGTGACGGATGAAGTGTTTGAGTCGTCGGCAAGCGTGGTGTTTGATCAGGCTGAGAACCGGATGCATACCATTAAAGCAGTGATGGTGGCGACGCTGAGCCAGTAGTCGCAGTCATGCCCTCTCCCCGGAGAGGGCATCAAAACCGCCTTACTCTACCAGCAGTTTCACTACCACCTTCCGCACCTGGCCCGGCGCACCGACCGCGCACAGCGGTTTATGCACTTCACCCGGCCAGAAGACGACAAAATCCCCTTCGCTCAGCACCACGGTTTTCTCCTGCTCGCCTTCCGGCAGGAACGCAATGTCTTTATCCGCCAGCCAGTCGGTATCCGGCGTGCCCGCCGGCAGCGTGCTGAAAGTCATGCCTTCCTGGCCTTTCAGAACGATCTGGATATCCAGGTAGCGGGCGTGGTATTCGGCGCGACGCTCGGCAAAAGGCTGTGTCATGTCTTCAGACAGCAGATAAAACAGGCGGTTGCCGTCAATATCGTGTTTGCCCGTCGCGGTAGCGTCGGTCACGTTTGCTTTAACGTGTTCAATAGCCTGACGCAGCTCGGTCGGAAGCCAGGACTGCAGATTGTGAATGTTGCCAGTAATCATCGGAAACCCCTTAATTAAAACAATGTTTCATTTTAACTTCTTATACGAAAAAACCGGCTGCCATACCACTACTTTTTGCCCAGCCTTTGCGCCAGCGCATGTTAATCCTTCAGCTGTTACCAACCTGTGAATTCATACGCCGCGTAAATAACCAGTCAGTAAAATGCAATAAAAATGCAGAACTAATCGTTTACCTGGCGTAAAACGTGCGTCAGGGACTTGATCCGATGATGGGGCTGAGTATAATCGCGAACAATTTGCCGGCAGGAAGCATGGTTCAGTGTGTACGACATTTTGTCATACCGCGTCTGCAAGCAGACGCTGGCCTGCCGTTTTTCCTTCCGTTGCCCGATCTATTCATGAAGCCCCTTATTGAAGGGGCTTTTTTTTTGCCCGGCGCAGGAGAAAAAAATGGCTAATCCGCTGTATCAAAAACACATCATTTCAATCAATGACCTCAGTCGTGAAGAACTTGAGCTGGTGCTGGCGACTGCGGCGAAGCTGAAGGCCAACCCGCAGCCGGAACTGCTGAAGCATAAAGTGATCGCCAGCTGTTTCTTCGAAGCCTCGACCCGTACCCGCCTGTCGTTTGAAACCTCGATTCACCGCCTGGGCGCAAGCGTGGTGGGCTTCTCCGACAGCAGCAATACCTCGCTGGGCAAGAAAGGTGAAACCCTGGCCGACACCATTTCAGTCATCAGCACCTACGTGGACGCGATTGTGATGCGCCATCCGCAGGAAGGGGCCGCCCGTCTGGCAACGGAGTTTTCCGGCGGCGTGCCGGTACTCAACGCCGGAGACGGCGCGAACCAGCACCCGACTCAGACTCTGCTGGATCTCTTTACCATCCAGGAAACCCAGCAGCGGCTGGAGAATATCAATATCGCCATGGTCGGTGACCTGAAGTATGGCCGCACGGTCCACTCCCTGGCCCAGGCGCTGGCCAAGTTTAACGGCAATCGCTTCTACTTTATCGCGCCGGCGGCGCTGGCGATGCCGCAGTACATTCTCGATATGCTCGATGAGAAAGGTATCACCTGGAGCCAGCACGCCAGCATCGATGAGGTGGTCGGCGAGGTGGATATCCTCTATATGACCCGGGTGCAGAAAGAGCGTCTCGACCCGTCCGAGTACGCCAACGTCAAGGCGCAGTTTGTCCTGCGCGCCGCGGACCTGCAGGGTGCGCGCGACAATATGAAGGTGCTGCACCCGCTGCCGCGCATCGATGAGATCGCCACCGACGTGGATAAAACGCCGCACGCCTGGTACTTCCAGCAGGCCGGTAACGGCATCTTCGCCCGCCAGGCACTGCTGGCGCTGGTTCTGAATCGTGATTTGGTTTAAGTAAGGGGAAAGCAGATGACACAGGATAATAAACTGCAGGTTGAAGCCATTAAGCGCGGCACCGTGATTGACCATATCCCGGCCCAGGTCGGCTTTCGACTGCTGACGCTGTTTAAGCTGACGGAAACCGATCAGCGCATCACCATCGGTCTGAATCTGCCCTCCGGTGAGATGGGCCGTAAAGACCTGATTAAAATTGAAAATACCTTCCTGACCGAAGAGCAGGTAAACCAGCTGTCGCTCTACGCGCCCGAGGCGACGGTCAATCGCATCGACGAGTATGACGTGGTGGGCAAATCCCGCCCGAGTCTGCCGGAGCGTATCGACGCGGTGCTGACCTGCCCGAACAGCAACTGCATCAGCCACGCCGAACCGGTCGCTTCCAGCTTCAGCGTCAAAAAGCGCCCGGACGATATCGCCCTGAAGTGCAAATACTGTGAAAAAGAGTTTTCCCACCGCGTGGTGCTGGCAAACTGATTGACGTGGTATTTACTGCCCGGCTACTTATAATGGCCGGGACGCTTTTATTCTATTTCAGGAGAAACCATGTCCAGAACTCTCGCGACGGAAAATGCACCGGCAGCCATCGGCCCTTATGTTCAGGGTGTTGACCTTGGCAGCATGATCATCACTTCCGGGCAGATCCCGGTAAACCCGAAAGACGGCAGCGTGCCGGAAGACGTGGCGGCTCAGGCGCGTCAGTCTCTGGAAAACGTGAAGGCCATCGTGGAAGCGGCGGGCCTGAAAGTCGGCGATATCGTAAAAACGACCGTGTTTGTGAAGGATCTGAACGACTTCGCGACCGTTAACGCCGCGTATGAAGCTTTCTTCAATGAGCATCAGGCGACCTTCCCGGCGCGCTCCTGCGTCGAAGTGGCCCGTCTGCCGAAAGACGTGAAAATCGAAATCGAAGCCATCGCGGTTCGCCGCTAAGCGCAAAAAAGGCCACTTTCGTGGCCTTTTCTTTTTTACTGCCCTTTACTGCCAGCCCCAGCGACGGGTATACCAGTTCTTCACCAGCTGCGTCAGGGTCATATACCCCAGCAGGATCGCCACCAGCCACGGGAAGTAGCTCAGCGGCAGCGCCTGCAGCTGCAGGTAACCGGCCAGCCCCGAGAACGGCAGCGCAATGCCCGCCGCCATCACCAGCAGGGTCATCACAATCAGCGGCCACGCGGCGCGACTTTGCAGGAAGGGTACCCGACGGGTACGGATCATATGCACAATCAGCGTCTGCGACAGCAGCCCCACCACGAACCAGCCGGACTGGAACAGGGTCTGCGCTTCCGGCACGTTGGCCTGGAACACCCACCACATCACGCAGAAAGTCATAATGTCGAAGATCGAGCTGATCGGGCCGAAGAAGAGCATAAAGCGCCCGAGATCTTTCGGGTTCCAGCGCTGAGGCTGCTGGATCTGATCTTCGTCGACGTTATCAAACGGGATCGCCACCTGAGACACATCGTACAGCAGGTTCTGAATTAACAGATGCAGCGGCAGCATCGGCAGGAACGGCAGAAAGGCGCTGGCCACCAGCACGCTGAAGACGTTGCCAAAGTTAGAGCTGGCGGTCATTTTGATATATTTCAGCATATTGACGAAGGTACGACGCCCCTCGATCACGCCCTGCTCCAGCACCATCAGGCTCTTTTCCAGCAGAATGATATCGGCCGCCTCGCGGGCAATATCCACTGCGCCGTCGACGGAGATACCGATATCCGCCGCCCGCAGCGCAGGCGCATCGTTAATCCCGTCGCCGAGGAAGCCAACCACGTGCCCTTCCCGACGCAGCAGGCTCACCACCCGCTCTTTATGCAGCGGCGTCAGACGCGCAAACAGCGTAGTGCGGCGGGCAAGTGTGGCCAACTGGTCATCGTCAAGATCGTCCAACTGATAGCCAATCACCACCTCACCCGGATCCAGCCCGACTTCCTGGCATACTTTAGCAGCCACCAGCTCGCTGTCGCCGGTAAGGATTTTCACCTGGATCCCGCTCGCTTTCAGCGCCTTCAGCGCAGGCGCCGTGGTCTCTTTCGGCGGATCGAGGAAGGCGATATAGCCTTCGAGGATCAGCTCCGACTCATCCGCCCGACGGAACTCGGCCTGGTGCGACGGCAGATAGCGGCTGGCAACGGCCACCACCCGCAGGCCCTGGCGATTGTAATTATCGGTGACCCTGGCGATGCGCCGCAGCATGACGTCGTCGAGGGGCACAATCTCATCGTGGTAGCGCACCAGGGTACAGACATTGAGGATCTCCTGCAGCGCACCTTTGCAGATCAGCTGGTTCCCGGCCTGCGCCTCTTTGCCCACCACCACCGACATCCGACGGCGTTCAAAATCAAAGGGGATCTCATCCACTTTGCGCCACTCATGCGCCAGTTGACCGGCATTATCCGCATCGATCCCTTCCAGCACGGCGGTATCGAGCAGGTTTTTCAGCCCGGTCTGGTAATGGCTATTAAGCCAGGCCAGATGCAGCACCCGGGAAGACGACCTGCCGAGGATATCCGTATGCTGCTCCAGCACGATTTTATCCTGGGTCAGGGTGCCGGTTTTATCGGTGCAGAGAATATCCATCGCGCCGAAGTTCTGGATCGCATCCAGATGTTTCACGATCACTTTTTGCTTCGACAGCTTCACCGCGCCACGCGCCAGAGTAGAACTGGCGATCATCGGCAGCATTTCCGGCGTCAGACCAACGGCGACGGAGAGCGCAAACAGCGCCGCTTCCCACCAGTCGCCTTTGGTGAAGCCGTTGATCAGCAGCACCAGCGGCGTCATCACCAGCATAAAGCGGATCAGCAGCATGCTGACGCGGCCAATGCCCTGCTGGAAGGCATTCGGCTCGCTGGCCTGCTCGCTGACGCGACCGGCCAGCTGACCAAACCAGCTCCCGCCGCCAGTCGCGACCACTATCGCCTGAGCCGTCCCGCTCACCACGTTGGTGCCCATAAAGCAGAGGCTCTCACACTCCAGAGGATTGCGTGGCTGCGCATCCCGACAGGTAGCGTACTTCTCTACCGGCAGAGATTCGCCGGTCAGCGAGGCCTGGGCGACAAAGAGATCCCGCGCCTGGAAAAGACGCAGATCGGCCGGGATCATATCCCCGGCGGAGAGCTTAACGATATCGCCGGGCACCAGCTCCGCGATGGGGATCTCCTGCCAGCAGCTCGCACCGTGCTCGTCGATCACCCGCAGGACGGTGGCCGTATTGCTGACCATCGCCTTCAGGGCGTCCGCCGCACGAGTGGAGCGCGCCTCCTGCACAAAGTTCAGCAGGGTGGAGATCCCTACCATCAGGCCGATGACGCCCGCGGCAAAGAGATCTTCCGTGGCGTAAGAGACGACGCCGAGCACCGTCAGCAGCAGGTTAAACGGATTGCGGTAGCAGGCCCACAGATGCAGCCACCAGGGCGTGGCTTTCTGGCCGGGGATCTGATTCGCACCGTGGGTTTCACGGGCGCGTACCACCTCGGCGGGATTGAGCCCCTCGGGATGGCTGGAAAACGCCTCCCACAGCTGCTCCTCGGGCATAACGGCAATGTCGAGGCTGCGCCGGGCAATCGCGTCGGCGACGGGGGCAGCGTGAAGGGTGCGGTCGTCCGGCAGCGGATCGCGCTGGACCAGACGGCGAGGCAAAGGGCGGCCGGGCTGCGTCAGCAGCCGAAGAATTTTTTTGAACATAGTAAAGTCCCTCGGCACCCGTTTATGGCGGGCGCAGATCGTTATGCAGGGACACAAACGCGTCGCTGCCTTACACGTTCGGTAAGGCAGCCAGAGGCACGCCTTACCGGTACATTTTCCTCAAATCGGGAAGAGGGGTGGGATCGGGATCCATAAAGCCTCCGGTAAGGGTTAAAAGGGCGTGCACGGGCACGGAAAGCGAACGGCGGTATCATACGCTCACAAAACTTAACCAAACCTCAACCAGACTTTGCGCATTGCCGTCTCGTTGAGTAGCATTAGGCTCCTGGTGATTTCCTTCATATGCGGGTTGGAAGTATGCAAAGTCGGCTGACGATAAAGGATATTGCGCGCCTGAGCGGCGTCGGCAAATCCACGGTCTCACGGGTGCTCAATAACGAAAGCGGGGTCAGTGAAAAGACCCGCGAGCGGGTTGAAGCCGTGATGATTGAGCACGGCTTTTCGCCGTCACGTTCGGCGCGGGCCATGCGCGGCCAGAGCGATAAAGTGGTCGCCATTATCGTCTCACGCCTGGACTCCCTCTCGGAAAACCTTGCCGTACAGACCATGCTGCCTGCCTTCTATGCCCAGGGTTACGATCCGATCATGATGGAGAGCCAGTTCTCGGTGCCGAAGGTGCAGGAGCATCTGGGCATGCTGCGGCGGCGTAATATCGACGGCGTGGTGCTGTTCGGCTTCACCGGCCTCAGCGAGGCAATGCTCACTCCCTGGCGCAACTCGCTGGTCCTGCTGGCCCGCGACGCCAGCGGCTTCTCGTCGGTCTGCTATGACGATGAGGGCGCAATTACGCTGCTGATGCAAAAACTGTTCGACCAGGGCCACCGGCAGATTAGCTATCTTGGCGTACCACACAGTGATATCACCACCGGCCAGCGCCGTCATCAGGCTTATCTCACCTTCTGCCAGCAGCATAAGCTGCATACGGTCGCTTCCCTGCCGGGTCTGGCGATGAAACAGGGCTATGATCGGGTCGCCGATGTTCTGACACCGAAAACCACCGCCCTGCTCTGCGCCACCGATACGCTGGCGCTGGGTGCCAGCAAATATCTGCAGGAGCAGCGCACCAGCGATATCCAGCTGGCCAGCATCGGCAGCACGCCTCTGATGCGTTTTCTCCACCCGGAAATTATCAGCGTCGATCCCGGCTATGCCGAAGCCGGACGCCAGGCCTCGCAGCAGCTGATCGCCCAGATCAACGGCCGCAGCGAACTGCAGCAGATTGTGATCCCCGCCACCCTATCCTGATCCCATCCGGCGATTTATTGTGATCTTCGATCCGTTTCGGGAACGTTCCCATTTTCATCATTTCGCTTAAATCGTAACCTTTCCGCCAGATTCTCCCGCTACCTTTATTTTCCAGGCAGAGGCTCCACGATGAGTAAAGTCAAACAACAGGATATTGATCGACTGATAGCCCTGGTCGGCGGCCGCGAAAATATCGCCACCGTCAGCCACTGCATTACCCGTCTGCGTTTTGTTCTCAACTCTCCGGCTAAAGCTGACCCCAAGGCCATCGAAACACTGCCGATGGTTAAAGGCTGCTTTACCAATGCCGGGCAGTTCCAGGTGGTGATCGGCACCGAGGTCGGCGACTACTATCAGGCCCTGATCGCCACCACCGGCCACAGCCGTGCGGATAAAGAGCAGGCCAAAAAGGCCGCCCGCCAGAATATGAAGTGGCATGAGCAGCTGATCTCCCACTTCGCGGAGATCTTCTTCCCGCTGCTGCCGGCGCTGATCAGCGGCGGCCTGATCCTCGGGTTCCGCAATGTGATCGGCGACCTGCCGATGATCAACGGCCAGACCCTGGCCCAGATCTACCCGGCGCTGCAAAGCATCTACGACTTCCTGTGGCTGATCGGCGAGGCGATCTTCTTCTACCTCCCGGTTGGGATCTGCTGGTCGGCGGTGCGCAAAATGGGCGGCACGCCGATCCTCGGTATCGTGCTGGGCGTAACCCTGGTGTCGCCGCAGCTGATGAACGCGTATCTGCTGGGAACCCAGGTGCCGGAGGTGTGGAACTTCGGCCTCTTTACCATCGCTAAAGTGGGCTATCAGGCGCAGGTGATCCCGGCTCTGCTGGCCGGTCTGGCACTGGGAATGATCGAAACACGCCTGAAACGCTGGGTGCCGGACTATCTCTATCTGGTGGTGGTGCCGGTCTGCTCCCTGCTGCTGGCGGTGTTCCTCGCCCACGCCCTGATCGGCCCGTTCGGGCGGATTATCGGCGACGGCGTGGCCTTTGCCGTGCGCCATCTGATGACCGGCAGCTTTGCACCGATTGGTGCCGCCCTGTTTGGCTTCCTCTATGCTCCGCTGGTTATTACCGGCGTGCATCAGACGACCCTGGCGGTTGATATGCAGATGATCCAGAGCATGGGCGGTACGCCGGTATGGCCGCTGATCGCCCTGTCGAATATCGCCCAGGCTTCGGCGGTGGTCGGGATTATTATTTGCAGCCGCAAGCATAACGAGCGCGAAATTTCGGTCCCGGCGGCGATTTCCGCCTTCCTCGGCGTCACCGAACCGGCGATGTACGGCATCAACCTGAAATACCGCTTCCCGATGCTCTGCGCGATGATCGGCTCCGGCCTTGCCGGGCTGCTGTGCGGTCTGTACGGGGTGATGGCTAACGGGATAGGCGTCGGCGGCCTGCCGGGCATTCTCTCTATCCAGACGGGCTTCTGGCAGGTCTTCGCCATCGCGATGGTGATAGCGATTGTCATCCCCATCATTCTTACTTCGGTCATTTACCAGCGTAAACGCCGTCAGGGCGCACTGCTGGTGGTGTAATCTCTTTTGCGGGGCGTCGTTGCGCCCCGCTGTTTTAAGCAGGAAAGCACGATGAATACCCCTCTCCCCTGGTGGCAAAACGGCGTTATCTATCAGATCTACCCAAAGAGTTTTCAGGACACGACAGGCAGCGGCACCGGCGATCTGCGCGGGGTAATTTCCCGCCTCGACTATCTACAGCAGCTTGGCGTGGATGCCATCTGGCTGACGCCCTTTTATGTGTCACCTCAGGTAGACAACGGCTACGACGTGGCCGATTACACCGCCGTCGACCCGGCTTACGGCACACTTGAAGATTTTGACGAACTGGTGGCCCTCGCCCATCAGCGCGGGATACGTATCATACTGGATATGGTGTTTAACCATACCTCAACCCGGCACGCCTGGTTCCGTGAGGCGCTGGATAAAAACAGCCCGCGACGTAACTTCTACATCTGGCGAGACGGCGTGCCGGAGCAGCTGCCTAATAACTGGCGCTCTAAATTCGGCGGTCCGGCCTGGAAGTGGCACGCGCCGAGCGAGCAGTACTATCTGCACCTCTTTGCCCCGGAACAGGCGGATCTGAACTGGGACAACCCGGCGGTACGCGCCGAGCTGAAAAAGGTCTGTGAATTCTGGGCCGATCGTGGCGTCGACGGGCTGCGCCTTGACGTGGTGAATCTGATCGCCAAAGAGCTGACCTTCCCGGACGATCCTCAGGGCGACGGCCGTAGCTTCTATACCGATGGACTGCGGGCCCACGACTATCTGCGCGAAATGAGCCGGGATGTGTTTCAGCCGCGTAATCTGATGACGGTGGGCGAAATGTCCTCCACCACGCTTGAGAGCTGCCGCCAGTACGCCAGCCTCAATGGTGACCAGCTGTCGATGACCTTTAACTTCCACCATCTGAAGGTGGATTATCCCGGCGGGGAAAAATGGACGCTTGCAGAAGCGGACTTTGTTGCGCTTAAGAGCCTGTTCCGCCACTGGCAGCAGGGAATGCATGGCCATGCCTGGAACGCCCTGTTCTGGTGTAACCACGATCAGCCACGTATTGTCTCACGCTTCGGCGACGACGGCGCCCTGCGCGTTCCGGCGGCCAAAATGCTGGCAATGGTGCTGCACGGGATGCAGGGCACGCCCTATATCTATCAGGGCGAAGAGATCGGTATGACCAACCCGCACTTTACGCAGATCGACGACTATCGCGACGTGGAGAGCCTCAATATGTTCCGCGAAAAACGCGCCCTGGGTCGCGATACGGACGAACTGCTGGCGATCCTTGCCAGTAAATCCCGCGATAACAGCCGCACGCCGATCCCGTGGAACGCCGGGCGTCACGGCGGTTTTACCACCGGCGATCCCTGGATTGATCTCGGGAAAAACTATCAGGAGATTAACGTCGAGGCCGCACTAAAGGACCCGAATTCGGTGTTCTACACCTATCAACAGTTGATTCAGCTGCGTAAAACGCTGCCGCTGCTCACCTTTGGCGACTACCATGATGCCCTCCCGGACCACCCTTTCCTCTGGAGCTATCGCCGCCACTGGCAGGGCCAGACGCTGCAGGTTGTCGCCAACCTGAGCCACGAATGCCAGCTCTGGCAGCCGGAAAACACCGACAGCAGCTGGCAACGAGTACTCAGTAACTATGACGAAACCTCAGATGCGCCTGGCGATATGACCCTGCGGCCGTTTGAAGCGGTGTGGTGGCTGCAGGAGTAAGATGATCGGGATGAGAGATGGGGAAGGAGCGAACAGAGGTTCCTGCCCCATCTATTTATTGTGACGGCAAGGCAGTAAAGACAAGAAAGCAGAATCAGTGGCGGATTTTCGCCAGCTCGTCTGCCGTCAGCCCGGTCAGCTTCATGATGGTATTGCGATCCAGGCCGTTCTGCAGCATGGTGCGTGCAACTTCGAGCTTGCCTTTCATCGTATGCCCCTATGTTTTCGCTGCATTTTTACGCAAAAATAGTGATGGGACATTTACATTTCTCTCTAATGCCCGTCTGGCCCCCCTTCGCCTTTTTACCTTGTCCTGAATCAAAAAAATCGCAAACTTGTTTGATGCAAATCACTACATATAGACCTTAGAATGCATCCCGGCCCTACATCTTGTATTAATCGTCTATTATTACAACAAATCCTCACTCCCTAATCGCAATGGAGTTGTGGATAAACCGGGCCGGAATCGAGGGAAGTGATTGCTTAGCGTGGTGAATACCCCGGCAGCGCTTTTCTGAACCTCTGTGGATAACCTGTTTTCAAAAATTATGGAGTGATCATGACACCGCATGTGATGAAACGAGACGGCTGTAAAGTGCCTTTCACATCAGAGCGCATTAAAGAAGCCATTCTTCGTGCAGCTAAAGCAGCGGGAGTCGATGACGCAGACTATTGCGCCACCGTCGCAGATATTGTGTGCCGCCAGATGGATGGCCGCAGCCAGGTCGATATCAATGAGATCCAGACCGCGGTTGAAAATCAGCTGATGACCGGCCAGTACAAGCAGCTGGCCCGCGCCTATATCGAATACCGCCACGACCGTGATATTGAGCGCGAAAAGCGCGGCCGCCTGAACCAGGAAATTCGTGGTCTGGTGGAACAAACCAACCCGGCGCTGCTCAACGAAAACGCCAATAAAGACAGTAAAGTGATCCCGACCCAGCGCGACCTGCTGGCCGGTATCGTTGCCAAACACTACGCCCGTCAGTACATTCTGCCGCGTGACGTGGTACAGGCGCACGAGCGCGGCGAGATCCACTATCACGATCTCGACTACTCTCCGTTCTTCCCGATGTTTAACTGTATGCTGATCGATCTGAAAGGCATGCTGACCCACGGTTTTAAGATGGGCAACGCCGAGATCGAACCGCCGAAATCCATCTCTACCGCCACGGCTGTGACCGCGCAAATCATCGCCCAGGTGGCAAGCCATATCTACGGCGGCACCACCATTAACCGTATCGACGAAGTACTGGCTCCTTTCGTCACCGCCAGCTTTAATAAGCACCGCGAAGTGGCCGAAGAGTGGCAGATCCCGAATCCCGACGGCTACGCCCACTCGCGTACCGAAAAAGAGTGCTATGACGCGTTCCAGTCGCTGGAATATGAGGTCAATACCCTGCACACCGCCAACGGCCAGACCCCGTTCGTCACCTTTGGTTTTGGCCTCGGCACCAGCTGGGAATCACGCATGATCCAGCAGTCGATCCTGCGTAACCGCATCGCCGGCCTCGGTAAAAACCGCAAGACCGCCGTGTTCCCGAAACTGGTATTCGCTATCCGCGACGGCCTGAACCACAAGTTCGGCGACCCGAGCTACGATATCAAACAGCTGGCTCTGGAGTGCGCCAGCAAGCGCATGTACCCGGATATCCTGAACTACGATCAGGTCGTCAAAGTCACCGGCTCCTTTAAAACCCCGATGGGCTGTCGCAGCTTCCTTGGCGTGTATGAAGATGAAAACGGTGAGCAGGTCCATGACGGACGTAATAACCTCGGCGTGATTAGCCTGAACCTGCCGCGCATCGCTCTGGAAGCGAAAGGCAACGAAGAGGCATTCTGGAAGCTGCTCGACGCTCGCCTGGTGCTGGCGCGTAAAGCCCTGATGACCCGTATCGCTCGTCTGGAAGGCGTCAAAGCCCGCGTTGCGCCAATCCTCTATATGGAAGGTGCCTGCGGCGTGCGGCTGAAAGCCGATGACGACGTGTCCGAGATCTTTAAAAACGGCCGGGCGTCTATCTCCCTTGGCTATATCGGCATCCACGAAACCATTAACGCCCTGTGTGGCGACGCGCATATGTTCGACAGCGAAACCCTGCGCGCCAAAGGCCTGGCCATCGTGCAGCGCATGCGTGACGCGGTGGAACAGTGGAAAGAAGAGACCGGCTACGGCTTCAGCCTCTACAGCACCCCGAGCGAAAACCTCTGCGACCGCTTCTGCCGCCTGGATACCGCCGAATTTGGCGTGGTCGACGGCGTGACCGACAAGGGCTACTACACCAACAGCTTCCACCTGGACGTCGAGAAAAAGGTTAATCCGTACGACAAGATCGATTTTGAAGCGCCGTACCCGCCGTTGGCGAGCGGCGGCTTTATTTGCTACGGCGAATACCCGAACATTCAGCACAACCTGAAGGCGCTGGAAGACGTGTGGGACTACAGCTATCAGCACGTGCCCTACTACGGCACCAACACCCCAATCGACGAGTGCTACGAGTGCGGTTATACCGGGGAGTTCGAATGCACCAGCAAAGGCTTCACCTGCCCGAAATGCGGTAATCACGATGCGGCCCGCGTGTCGGTTACCCGCCGCGTCTGCGGCTACCTCGGCAGCCCGGATGCCCGTCCGTTTAACGCCGGTAAGCAGGAAGAAGTGAAGCGCCGCGTTAAACATTTGGGGAATGGGCAGATCGGCTGATGAATTTTCATCAGTACTACCCGGTCGACATCGTCAATGGCCCCGGCACACGCTGCACCCTCTTTGTTTCCGGATGCGTGCACGAGTGCCCCGGCTGCTATAACAAAAGCACCTGGCGGCTCAATTCCGGTTTGCCTTACACCGCCGGGGTCGAAGACAAGATTATTGCCGATCTGAACGATACGCGGGTTAAGCGTCAGGGGATCACGCTCTCCGGCGGCGATCCGCTGCATCCGCAGAATGTGCCGACGATCCTCCGGCTGGTTGAGCGTATTCGCGCCGAGTGTCCCGGCAAGGATATCTGGGTGTGGACCGGCTATAAGCTGGACGAGCTGAACGCCGGGCAGATGGCGGTGGTGGATTTGATTAATGTGCTGGTCGACGGAAAATTTGTGCAGGATTTAAAAGACCCGGCGCTGATCTGGCGAGGCAGCAGCAACCAGGTCGTACATCATCTGAGATAAAACCTTCACCCGACCGCGCAGGCGGCCGGGCTTTCCGGTTTATTTAGCCACGATAAAACGCTTTTCATCTTCCATATAGGTTTTATCGCCCGCCGGTGCCGCAATCGAACCGAAGTTCATATGCGCACGCAGTTTCCAGTTAGACGGGATGTTCCAGGTCTGCTGTACATCGCTGTCGATCAGCGGATTGTAGTGCTGCAGGTTCGCGCCAATCCCTTTCTCTGCCAGTGCCAGCCAGACCGCATACTGGGCGATACCCGAGCTGTGCTCAGACCAAACCGGGAAGTTGTCCGCATAGGCGGCAAACTGCTCCTGCAGGCCCGTCACCACATTCTGGTCTTCGAAGAACAGCACTGAACCCGCTGCAGCGGCGAAGCCGTCGATTTTGTCAGAAGTGGCGTGGAAGCTCTCTGCCGGAACAATTTTGCGCAGCTGTTCACGTACCAGCTCCCAGAATTTATTGTGCTCGTTACCCAGCAGGATCAGGGCGCGGGAGCTTTGCGAGTTAAACGCCGACGGCGCCTGGCGAATCGCGTCCTGAATCAGCTGGACAACCGTATCTTCGGCCAGCGGAAGATCTTTGCCCAGGGCATAAATGGTACGGCGTTGTGTAGCAAGCGAAAGGTAATTATCTGACATAACGACTCCTGAAAGCGTTTCGGGTTCCTGTATCGGCGTCACCGGGCTGCTGCTTTTTGGCGCAGTCGGGGCGGGCCGCGAGAGTAGTGCGTTCAAAATTTTCTGAAACGAACTCATGATTTACGGATTCCTGTCTGAGTCCTGACGTCGGGCAAAACGCTGCCCTGCTGATGAAAAGATAAACCTGACGGCCCCTGAAAGAAAGCAAAACGCTTTGTTGGCTATCATCAAAAAAACCGAACAAGCGACGGCTGCTTATTTTTTATTAAATAATTTTTTTACGCTGCCGATAATTCTATAGTCTCGTTCACCCGACAGAAATGCCATCCTCCCTGTGGAGGTGACGATCCCTTGCGCGCTGCGCTGAATTGCGATTAACGGAGATGATGATGAACGGCATTGAAAACATTACCGCCGCGAATACTCAGAGCGATTCGCTTTTATCTAACAACGATAATACTTCTGCCATGCGGAATAATCCCAAAACCGCAGAATCTAATAGTGATAATAATCAAAAGGGTATTGACGAAAGCAGCACTAAGATCACACTTTCGGCCACCGACCTGGAAGAGATAAATAAACAGCATGAACTTAAAGTGGAGGAAGTTAAAAAAACCGACTACACGCTGGAGATGACCGGACTACCGCTGTTTGGCGGCAGACTGATCTCGATTGCTACGTATCCGAACGGTGAAGAGGTGATTGTGGATGCCCTTTCCGGGAGAAGGCTGACGGCGCAGGAGTTACAGGATTTATCCTCCGCGCAGCAGCAGGCAGCAGATGTCGTTGACGCTGAAAATATCGGGACCGTACGCGACCCCAGTGATCTTTAATATATTTAAGTAAACTTGATTATTAAAATAAATACGCTACGCGCGAGATAATTTACTATAAGGCAAGATAAGAAAGCCTTCTCTCCCCTATTTATATATCGGGAAAGGATCGGACCAGAGCTTTCATCAGATACAGAATTTAAAACCACCAGGGATAAATTAAGGCGAGTTAAAAACGCCCCAGACACTCTATTGCCACCGATTTAAATTCGGCGAAATCCTTACACCCACAGAGTCTTGCCATGGCGCGCTCGCGCAGAAAAGTGACGAATATATCGTAGATGGCCATTGCCTCCTCGTATTCGCTTTTACTGATCGCCAGCAGAAAGATCACCTGGGCCGTCTCATCTCCCCAGCGGATCCCCTGCGGGGCCAGCACCGTATAAACCACGGTTTTCTTTGCCAGCAGCCCCAGGGAGTGCGGCAGCGCGATACCGTCGCCGAGCATGGTGCTGACAATGGCTTCCCGCTCGACCACCGAATCAAGAAACGCCGCGTCAACAAAGCCTTCCTGCTCAAGCTGACCGCACAGCTCCCGGAACAGAGTCTGCCTGTCGACCGGCCCCTCAATCACCCGGAAATGGGCCGCATCAAAATATTTGTTCAGCATCCAGGGGCGGGTGCGATCCACCAGCACCAGTTTACCAATCTGCTCCAGCTGATAGTCGGTCGGGAACGGGGCGATGGTCACCACCGGCTTATCCTTCTCCATGATGCGCGCCGTGGAGATCACAAAGTCTTCCGCAACCGCGTCACGCTGCTCATAGTCGCGCAGGGTAAGGATGCCGGTGACCTCGATTTGTGGGTATTTTCGCTGCAGCACCGCCTCAATCATCCGCACCATCGCATTCCCGGTATCGCAGACCAGCAGCACCCGGGGATGGCGCTGATAGCCAATATTGTAGTGCCGCTCAAGGCCTACCCCGATATGCAGTACCAGAAAACCTATCTCGTTTTCGCTGATACTGTACGGGGTGTATTTCCCCCAGCTTGAGACCGCCGCCAGGGTCATGTCCCACGCCATCGGGTAGTGCTGCTTGATATTATCCAGCAGCGGATTGGGGATCATGATCTGGTAGCGCACCCGGGTGATCATGGTTTTGATATGGGTCAGCAGGTCCGCATGCAGCTGCGCATCATCGAGTAGATTGTAGTTATAGTGGCTGTTGATATAGCGCAGGATATAGAGCACCAGGGCTTCATCATCATCGGCGTTAATGGCGCTGGGGGCCGCATCCTGCACCTGACGCGCGGCGATATGCACCTGCAGCCAGCTCTCTTCCGATGACGACAGCGGTTTTCCGGCCAGCTGCTGTAAGACCTGTACCACCTCCCGCGCCGCATCACGTACCCGCTCGTCCACGTCATCGGCGCTGAAATCTGCCAGAGGATAGCCTTCGCTGATACGCCGCACCGAGACGGCGCAGTAAAGGCGAATAAAGCGCTCGCCTTCATCGGTCAGACGGATAGCAAAGCGGGTAAAGATATCGTGCAGCACCCGCGCCAGCTGCTCCGGTACGCCTGCGTTCAGCGCCTCATCGATTATCGGCGCGCTGACGGCGTCCTGCGGGCTAAGATCCCAGAGCAGATCCGTCAGACAGGCACGGATCGCCACCTCGCTACCGAACAGCTTCATACCGTGACGCGGGCGGGTTTCGAGGGTCAGATGGTAGCGCGCCAGCCACTCGCGCACGTCGACCATATCGCCCTGCAGGGTCGCGCGGCTGACAAACCACTCGTCGGCCAGGTCTTCCAGCTTGAGGGAGAAGGCGGAGGTGAGAAAGCGCACCACCAGGCAGTGAACACGCTGTAGGCTGCTGCGCGGAATACGCAGCCCGCGCGGGCGAGCCACCTCGAGGTGTTGATAGCGCGAGGCGTCATCCACCTTCAGCTGATAGCCGTTGCCACGGCTGAGGATAAACTGCGCCCCGTGCGCCGCCAGCAAAGCATTGAGCGCGGTGATATCGGCCCGAACGGTTCGCGTCGAAACCGACAGCCGCTGGGCCAGCTCGTCCTGCGGCAGGGTTTCGTTTTGCAGCATATCAAACAGCTGCGCCAGGCGTTGGTTCGGGAATCGCACGTCAGTTTCCTTGTCTCGCTGTTAGCCCACGCACCGCTGGGTGATCGCCAGCAGTGTGCGGACATCGTCCGGGCGCGTATCGCCGCTTGCCTTATCAATAATCGAGCTGTAGATGTGCGGGATGATTTTGCTGACCCCGGCATCCAGGGCAATCTGCAGGATCTCGCCGTAGTTGTCCAGATCGATGCCGCCCGTCGGCTCAAGCCAGAAGTCGTGGCGGGCACAGGCCTGCGCCACCGCCGTAAACTCTTCCCGGCTTTG
>DATEKR010000341.1:0-3034 GCA_035277345.1 Enterobacteriaceae bacterium | reverse complement strand
TGGCTCCAACCAGAGCTGGATAGAACAGCTCTATGAAGACTTCTTAACCGATCCTGACTCTGTGGACGCCAACTGGCGTTCAATGTTCCAGCAGTTACCTGGTACCGGAGTTAAACCGGATCAATTCCATTCGAAAACGCGTGATTATTTCCGTCGTCTGGCGAAGGATGCCTCACGTTACTCTTCCTCGATTTCCGACCCTGACACCAATGCGAAGCAGGTTAAAGTCCTGCAGCTTATCAACGCTTACCGTTTCCGCGGTCACCAGCAGGCGAACCTCGACCCGCTCGGACTGTGGCAGCAGGATAAAGTGGCGGATTTAGACCCGGCGTACCACGATCTCTCCGAAGCCGATCTCCAGGAAAGCTTTAACGTAGGTTCCTTTGCTATCGGCAAAGACACGATGCCGCTGGGCGATCTTATCGCCGCGCTCAAGCAGACCTACTGCGGCTCCATCGGCGCGGAATATATGCATATCACCAGCACGGAAGAGAAACGCTGGATCCAGCAGCGTATCGAATCGGTGGCGGGTAACGCCAGCTTCTCTGGCGATGAGAAAAAACGCTTCCTCAGCGAACTGACGGCGGCCGAAGGCCTGGAGCGCTATCTGGGTGCGAAATTCCCGGGTGCCAAACGCTTCTCGCTGGAAGGCGGCGATGCGCTGATCCTGATGCTCAACGAGCTGATCCGCCATGCGGGCGGCAGCGGCACCCGTGAAGTGGTGCTGGGGATGGCCCACCGTGGTCGTCTGAACGTGCTGATCAACGTGCTGGGTAAAAAGCCCCAGGATCTGTTTGACGAGTTCGCCGGCAAGCATAAAGAACATCTTGGCACCGGTGACGTGAAGTACCATATGGGCTTCTCATCCGATGTTGAAACCGACGGCGGTCTGGTGCATCTGGCGCTGGCATTTAACCCGTCGCACCTCGAAATCGTCAGCCCTGTGGTTATCGGCTCCGTGCGCGCGCGCCTCGATCGGCTTGACGAGCCGAGCAGCAGCAAAGTCCTGCCGATTACCATTCACGGCGATGCGGCCATCACCGGCCAGGGCGTGGTTCAGGAAACTCTGAACATGTCTAAAGCCCGCGGCTACGAAGTGGGCGGCACCGTACGTATCGTGATCAACAACCAGGTCGGTTTCACAACCTCGAATCCGCTGGATGCACGTTCTACGCCGTACTGTACCGATATCGGTAAAATGGTGCAGGCGCCGATTTTCCACGTTAACGCCGATGATCCGGAAGCGGTCGCCTTTGTTACTCGCGTCGCGCTGGACTTCCGCAATACCTTTAAGCGTGATGTTCTGATCGACCTGGTCTGCTATCGCCGTCACGGCCATAACGAAGCCGACGAGCCGAGCGCAACTCAGCCGCTGATGTACCAGAAAATCAAAAAACATCCGACGCCGCGTAAAATCTATGCCGACAAGCTCGAGCAGGATAGCGTCGCGACGCTGGAAGATGCCACCGAGATGGTTAACCTGTACCGTGACGCGCTGGACGCGGGCGAGTGCGTGGTCGAATCCTGGCGTCCGATGAATATGCACTCCTTTACCTGGTCGCCGTACCTCAACCACGAGTGGGATGAGAGCTACCCGAACAAGGTTGAGATGAAGCGTATTCAGGAACTGGCGAAACGCATCAGTACCGTACCGGATGCGGTTGAGATGCAGTCCCGCGTCGCGAAAATCTACACTGACCGTCAGGCGATGGCGGCAGGGGATAAACTCTTTGACTGGGGCGGGGCGGAAACGCTGGCCTATGCAACTCTGGTTGATGAAGGTATTCCGATTCGTCTCTCCGGCGAAGACTCCGGTCGCGGCACCTTCTTCCACCGTCATGCGGTGGTCCACAATCAGGCCAACGGTTCCACTTACACCCCGCTGCAGCATGTCCATAACGGGCAGGGCACCTTCCGCGTCTGGGACTCCGTGCTGTCGGAAGAAGCGGTGCTGGCCTTTGAATACGGCTACGCCACCGCCGAGCCGCGTACCCTGACTATCTGGGAAGCGCAGTTTGGTGACTTTGCCAACGGTGCGCAGGTCGTTATCGACCAGTTCATCAGCTCCGGCGAACAGAAATGGGGTCGGATGTGCGGTCTGGTGATGCTGCTGCCGCACGGCTACGAAGGCCAGGGTCCGGAACACTCCTCCGCGCGTCTGGAACGCTATCTGCAGCTCTGTGCAGAACAGAATATGCAGGTCTGCGTGCCGTCAACGCCAGCGCAGGTTTATCACATGCTGCGTCGCCAGGCGCTGCGCGGAATGCGTCGTCCGCTGGTGGTGATGTCGCCGAAATCCCTGCTGCGTCACCCGCTGGCGGTCTCCAGCCTCGATGAACTGGCCAACGGCACCTTTATGCCAGCCATCGGTGAAATTGACGAGCTGGATCCGCAGGGCGTGAAGCGCGTTGTCATGTGTTCTGGTAAGGTTTATTACGATCTGCTGGAACAGCGTCGCAAGAACGATCAAAAGGATGTGGCTATCGTCCGTATCGAGCAGCTGTATCCGTTCCCGCATCAGTCGGTGCAGGAAGCGATAAAACAATATGCACACGTACATGATTTTGTCTGGTGTCAGGAAGAGCCGCTTAACCAGGGCGCCTGGTACTGCAGCCAGCATCATTTCCGTGAAGTGATTCCTTTCGGGGCCGCTCTGCGCTACGCAGGACGCCCGGCCTCCGCCTCACCGGCGGTAGGGTATCTGTCCGTTCACCAGAAACAGCAGCAAGATCTGGTTAATGACGCGCTGAACGTCAATTAAATAAAGGATAAATAATGAGTAGCGTAGATATTCTTGTTCCCGACCTCCCTGAGTCCGTCGCCGATGCGACCGTCGCCGTCTGGCATAAAAAACCGGGCGATGCGGTGACCCGCGATGAAGTTCTGGTAGAAATCGAGACCGACAAAGTGGTACTGGAAGTACCGGCGTCAGCGGACGGTATTCTGGATGCGGTGCTGGAAGATGAAGGTGCTACCGTCACCTCTCGTCAGATACTGGGTCGTCTGCGCGAAGGTAACAGCGCAGGTAAAGAAA
>DATEKR010000340.1:0-2551 GCA_035277345.1 Enterobacteriaceae bacterium | reverse complement strand
AGATAAGATAGCAAATCTTAAATGATTTGTTACATGAATCAGTGAAATGTGTGAAGCATAGCGTTTTAATCAAAATTATTAATGTGCTTCAGTACGTTGCAAAGAAGGATCCTTAAGATGAAAAAAATAGGTGTCGTGCTGAGTGGCTGCGGTGTTTACGACGGTTCGGAGATCCATGAAGCGGTATTAACCCTCCTTGCGCTCTCCCGCCAGGGCGCGGAGGTGGTCTGCTTCGCGCCGGATAAAAGCCAGGCGGATGTGATCAATCATCTCACCGGCGAACCGATGGCGGAAAGCCGTAACGTGCTGATTGAAGCGGCGCGCATCGCTCGCGGGGATATTCATCCGCTGGGGCAGGCAGACGCGTCACAGTTCGACGCGTTAATCGTGCCGGGAGGCTTTGGTGCGGCCAAAAATCTCAGCACCTTTGCTGCCCACGGGGCGGAGTGCCATGTTGATCCCGATTTACGCTCCCTCGCCAGGGCAATGCATGCGGCGGGTAAACCGCTGGGCTTTATCTGTATTGCGCCCGCGATGCTGCCGAAAATCTTTGATTTCCCGCTGCGTCTGACCATCGGGACCGATATCGATACGGCCGACCTTATCGAAGAGATGGGGGGCGAACACGTTCCTTGCCCGGTGGACGACATCGTGGTCGATGAAGAGAACAAGATTATCACCACGCCCGCGTACATGCTGGCGCAGAGTATCGCTGAGGCCGCCACGGGCATTGATAAGCTGGTGGATCGGGTGCTGGTTCTGAGCGAATGAAGCGCAAATGGGGAGCAGGCGCATGGGTGAAACGCATCCTGGTGCGCATCGTGGTGGTGCTGGCGGTATTCTGGGGCGGCGGGATTGCCCTGTTCAGCATCGTACCGGTGCCTTTCTCCGCCGTCATGGTCGAACGGCAGCTGAGTGCCTGGCTCACCGGGGATTTTGGCTACGTTGCACACTCTGACTGGGTGAGCACGGAGTCGATTTCGCCGTGGATGGGGCTGGCGGTGATGGCGGCAGAAGATCAGAAATTCCCGGAGCACTGGGGTTTTGACGTGGCGGCGATCGAAAAGGCGCTTGCTCATAACGAACGCCATGAGAACCGGGTGCGCGGCGCATCGACAATATCGCAGCAAACCGCGAAAAATCTCTTTTTGTGGGATGGCCGTAGTTGGGTGAGAAAAGGGCTGGAGGCCGGGCTGACGCTGGGCATTGAAACGGTCTGGAGCAAAAAGCGCATTTTGACCGTCTATCTCAATATCGCAGAATTCGGTGACGGCGTGTTTGGCGTGGAGGCCGCTTCACAACGTTACTTCAATAAGCCCGCGAGCCGGTTAAGTATGTCTGAAGCGGCGCTGCTGGCTGCCGTCCTGCCGAATCCAATCCGCTTTAAAGCAAACGCGCCGACAGGGTATGTGCGCAGCCGTCAGGCGTGGATCATGCGGCAGATGCGCCAGCTGGGTGGGGAAGGGTTTATGGAGCGTAACAAGCTGATGTAGGGCGGGGCAGCATCGCGCCACCCGCCTTTGCGCTGAGGGTTAGTCTTCGTCAAACCCGGCGTTAAACAGGGCAATCACCGCGGCCAGCGCTTCCTCTTCCTGCGGACCGGTGGCCTCCACCTCGATCTGACGACCTTTGGCAGAATCCAGCATCAGCAAGGCAATCACGCTGTTGGCTTCTGCCTCGGTCCCCTCATCGTTGCGCAGCAACACCTCTGCGTCAAAGCCCTGCATCAGTTCAAACAGCTTCATCGCCGGACGGGCGTGCATACCCAGCTTATTGGTGATCTCAACGGTCTGTTTTACGGTCATGTTTTACGTTTTTCCAGCGTGCGATGACGGGACTGAACGTTCTTGCCGCGTGAGCGGAAGTAATCGGCCAGCTGCTCGGCAATATAAACCGAGCGATGTTTACCGCCGGTACAGCCAATCGCCACCGTCAGGTAGCTACGGTTGTTGGTCTCCAGCATAGGTAACCATAGCTCAAGGTAGCTTCGCGTCTGGTAGATAAAATTGTGAACTTCTGTGTGTCTGTCGAGGAACGCCGCGACGGGCTTATCCAGACCGGTCATTGGACGCAGCTTGGGATCCCAGTGGGG
Organism: Enterobacteriaceae bacterium; assembly: GCA_035277345.1. Lineage (GTDB taxonomy): Bacteria > Pseudomonadota > Gammaproteobacteria > Enterobacterales > Enterobacteriaceae > BIGb0383. Next base: position 459 of record DATEKR010000340.1, on the reverse strand, counting down.
GTTCGGCAGGAAGCGCACGTCGAAGACATAATCCGCATCGATCGGAATACCGTGCTTAAAGCCGAAGGATTCGAACACCATTGTCAGTTCACGCTCGCGTTTGCCCAGTAGACGGGTACGCAGCATCTCTGCCAGCTCGTGGACGGACATTTCGGAGGTGTCGACAATCAGGTCGGCGCGGGAACGCAGCGGCTCCAGCAGGTCGCTCTCCTGATCGATGGCGCTTTCCAGTGAGAGGTTTTTACTGGAGAGCGGGTGCAAACGACGCGTGTCGCTGTAGCGACGGATCAGCGTGTTACGGTCGGCGTCAAGGAACAGCAGCTGAGGCGAGAAAGCCTCCGGCAGGTTGCTCATCGCCTGCTCAAACACTTCCGGCGATTCAGGCATGTTGCGGACGTCGATACTCACTGCCGCCGAGATCTGCCTGTCCGCGAGCGTTTGAGCCAGCTCGGGCAAGAG
>DATEKR010000339.1:0-4245 GCA_035277345.1 Enterobacteriaceae bacterium | reverse complement strand
TAAACACCGGCGCTCCGAGAGTAGCGGTCACCACCCCGATAGGCAATTCTGCCGAAGGCAGTACCAGCCGGGCGGCGATATCGGCCAGTAACAGCACGCTGCCACCGGCCAGCGCACAGGCGGGCAGCAGCACTTTATGATCGGTCAGGCCGCATAAACGCAGCATATGCGGCACCACCAGGCCGATAAAGCCAATCGCACCGGCCAGCGCCACGCTGACCCCGACCAGCCAGCCGGTTGCCAGCACCAGCAGGTTGCGCCACAGCCACAGATGCAGGCCAAGCTGATGGGCCGAGACTTCGCCCAGCGCCAGGATATTTAGCGGCTGCGCCTGACGGCACACCCACAGCATCACCGGCACCATCGCCAGCATCAGCCAGCTTTGCTGCCAGTCCACGCCGCCGAAGCCGCCCATCATCCAGTACATGAGCTGGCGCAGATCGAAGGACGTGGAGAAGTAGACCGCCCAGGTCATCAACGCGCTGCAGATAATCCCCAGAGCAACGCCGGCCAGCAGCAGGCGGCTGGTAGAGATATGCCGACGAGCAAAATGAAGCAGGATCAGCGTCACGACCAGTGCGCCAGCGATCGCCGACAGGCCAAGCGCCCACAGCGGCAGCATGCCCTGCCCCAGAAGTACCGCGCCAATCAGCCCAACGCCTGCGCCGTTTGACACACCAAGCAGGCCAGGCTCCGCCAGCGGGTTATCGAACAGCGCCTGCATAATAGTGCCCGCCAGCGCAAGCGCGGCCCCCACCAGCAGAACCGCCAGGGTGCGCGGCAAGCGGATCTGCCAGACAAAGAGTTCACCCCGTTCACTGAACCACGCCTGCGGGCCGATCCAGCTATCGCCTGCGCACAGGCTGATAACCAGAGAGAGCAGCAATAGTAACAGCAGGCCGGTAAGCCAGCGTCGGCTATGCTGCTGCTGAAGTTGAGCGAATGGCGACATAAGATCCATCTGACAGTAATTCGATGTGTTTGATTTTACGGAGCTTATCGGGACCTGAAAAGAAAAAAGGCCGCAACAGCGGCCTTTTTAGTTAGTCCAGATTATTCAGCTTTGGGCGAAGCGTTTTCGACACGGCTCTTTAACTTCTGACCGGGTCTGAAGGTCACCACGCGCCGGGCTGTAATGGGAATATCCTCGCCCGTTTTCGGGTTACGTCCCGGGCGTTGATTTTTATCACGCAAATCAAAATTACCAAAACCGGAGAGTTTAACCTGCTCACCGTTTTCCAGAGCGCGACGGACCTCTTCGAAAAACAGCTCTACCAGTTCTTTGGCATCCCGTTTGCTAAGCCCAAGCTTATCAAACAGATATTCGGACATTTCAGCTTTTGTAAGCGCCATAGGTTCAATCCCTCAATGATGCCTGGAATCGCTCTTTTAATGCCTCTACACATTTGGCGACGGTAGCGGCAATCTCGTCTTCTTCGAGTGTACGGCTGTTATCCTGAAGGATCAGGCTGATAGCAAGGCTCTTAGAACCCTCCGCCACACCCTTACCGCGGTACACGTCAAACAAGTTTACGCCAACTAACTGATTTGCGCCAACTTTCTTACATTCGACCAAAATATCTGCTGCCGGGACATTTTCAGCCACGACAACGGCGATATCACGACGGTTTGCCGGGAAGCGTGAAATTTCGCTCGCAGCAGGCACCACGCGGTCTGCAAGCTTGTCCCACAGCAGTTCGAATACCAGCGTACGGCCGTTAAGATCCAGTTTACGTTCCAGCTCAGGATGAACAACCCCAATAAAACCAATACGTTCACCTTTCAGATAAATCGCCGCGGACTGCCCCGGGTGCAGAGCCGGATTGGCTTCAGCACGGAACTGTACATCGTCGAGCTTGCCTGTCAGGTCGAGCAGAGATTCCAGATCGCCTTTCAAATCATAGAAATCAACGCTCTCTTTTGCCAGCGTCCAGTGCTCTTCATAGCGATTACCGCAGATGACGCCTGCCAGCATAACATCCTGACGAATGCCAAGATTGGCCTGGGTATCCGGCACAAAACGCAGGCCGCTTTCGAAAATACGCACGCGATTCTGCTGACGGTTCTGGTTATAAACCACCGTGCCCAGCAGGCCGGTCCACAGAGAGAGGCGCATCGCCGACATTTCGCTGGAGATCGGGCTTGGCAGGATCAGGGACTCTTCGCCCGGATGGATCAGCTGCTGCACTTTAGGATCAACGAAGCTGTAGGTGATGACTTCCTGGTAGCCTTTGTCGTTAAGCAGCGTTTTAGCGCGCTTCAGAGACAGGTTAGCCTCACGATGGGTGCCCATGATCAGGCCAGCCTGAACCGGCTCGTCAGGAATATTGTTGTAGCCGTAAACACGCGCCACTTCTTCGACCAGGTCTTCTTCGATAGCGATATCGAAACGCCAGCTCGGCGCAACCGCCTGCCACTGGTCCTGACCATCGGTCACGTCACAGCCCAGACGACGCAGAATGTCGCTCACCTGGTCGTCAGCAATATGATGACCAATCAGACGGTCCAGCTTGCTGCGGCGCAGCGTGATGGTGGCTTGCTTCGGCAGATTCGCTTCGCTGGTCACATCAATGACCGGCCCGGCTTCGCCGCCGCAGATATCGAGAAGCAGACGGGTAGCGCGCTCCATAGCTTTATACTGCAACGCCGGATCCACACCGCGCTCGTAGCGGTGAGAGGCATCGGTATGCAGGCCATGACGACGCGCGCGACCGGTGATGGAGAGCGGGCTAAAGAAGGCGCATTCCAGCAGGACGTTCTGCGTTTCATCATTCACGCCGGAGTGTTCACCGCCGAAGATGCCGCCCATGGCCAGCGCCTTGTTATGATCGGCAATCACCAGCGTGTCGGCGTTCAACTTCGCTTCGCTGCCGTCGAGCAGGACCAGGTTTTCACCCTCTTTCGCCATGCGCACGACGATCCCGCCATTGATGCGGTCTTTGTCGAACGCATGCATCGGCTGACCCAGTTCGAGCAGGACATAGTTGGTGACGTCAACGACGGCGTCGATGGAGCGAATACCGCAGCGACGCAGTTTCTCTTTCATCCACAGCGGCGTCGACGCTTTAACGTTAATGCCTTTCACCACGCGACCGAGGTAGCGCGGGCAGGCGTCAGCGGCTTCAACTGCGATCGGCAGCGTATCGTTGATGGTCGCGGCAACCGGGGCAATTTCCGGCTCAACCAGCGGGGCTTTATTCAGAACCGCGACGTCACGAGCCACACCGATAATGCCTAAGCAGTCGGCGCGGTTCGGGGTGACGCTGATTTCGATAGTGCTGTCATCCAGCTTCAGGTATTCACGGATATCGGTACCGATCGGTGCATCCGCCGGCAGTTCGATAATACCGCTGTGATCGTCGGAAATACCCAGCTCGGAGAAGGAGCAGAGCATGCCTTCAGACGGTTCGCCGCGCAGCTTCGCCGCTTTAATTTTAAAATCGCCCGGCAGAACAGCGCCGATGGTGGCAACCGCCACCTTCAGACCCTGACGGCAGTTGGCCGCCCCGCAGACGATATCCAGCAGGCGCTCGCCGCCAACGTTAATTTTGGTCACGCGCAGTTTGTCGGCGTTCGGGTGCTGACCGCACTCAACCACTTCCCCGACCACAACGCCGTTGAAGACGCCGGCAACCGGCTCAACGCCGTCGACTTCCAGTCCGGCCATGGTGATCTGGCCCGACAGGGTTTCGCTGTCTACCGCCGGGTTTACCCACTCGCGTAACCACAGTTCACTGAATTTCATTATTATTCCTGCCCTTATTTAAACTGTTTGAGGAAACGCAGATCGTTTTCGAAGAATGAGCGCAAATCGGTGACACCGTAACGCAGCATGGTCAGACGCTCCATCCCCATTCCGAAGGCAAAGCCGGAGTAAACTTCCGGATCGATACCCACGTTACGCAGCACGTTCGGATGCACCATGCCGCAGCCCAGCACTTCCAGCCATTTACCGTTTTTACCCATCACATCCACTTCAGCGGAGGGTTCGGTGAATGGGAAGTAGGACGGACGGAAGCGGATCTGCAGATCTTCCTCAAAGAAGTTGAGCAGGAAATCGTGCAGCGTCCCTTTCAGGTTGGTAAAGCTGATATTTTTATCGATGATCAGCCCTTCCATCTGATGGAACATTGGGGTGTGGGTCTGGTCATAATCGTTACGGTATACGCGGCCCGGAGCGATAATGCGGATCGGCGGCTGCTGATTTTCCATGGTGCGGATCTGCACGCCGGAGGTCTGGGTGCG
>DATEKR010000338.1:0-10990 GCA_035277345.1 Enterobacteriaceae bacterium | reverse complement strand
AATGTTATTCGTTCTTTGCTTCAGTATCCCTATGTCTTATCGGTCTATACGAAGGATATGCCTTATGTATTAAATGCCGATGTTGCCGAGCTGGATATGGCGACAAGTCGAATGATTTTAAATGTCGAATATTCGGGAACGGATATTGAACAATATTTACCTGACGGTGAAGTGAGTTTTGATCTTGAGGCGATCAAGGGCTCGGAATTCCCCGAGCGGGAAACCTATAGCCTGAGTCATGTCACCGCGAGAGCGCTTAAAACTGACGCGATGCTGTACCGCCTTGAGTGCCAGCTTCCCGAGTCCGTTTTTGTCACGGAAAAGCGCGGCGAGGTGCGCATTCCCTTTATCCTGGGGATGCAGGCGCGGGTGCATATTGACGTCTATCCACACGCCTTAAATATTCCCGGCAAGCTCAGAAATCTCTCCGTGGGCGGATGCATGGTCGAGATCGACCTGATCGAGAGTATTGCCCTCGAAACCGGGCAGATAATCCCCGGTATTACGCTGGAGTTTCCCAACGGGGAGCGCTTCTATGCCGAGGGTAAAATCCGCCATATCCGGCCTTTTGGCAACAGCGGGCATGCCGCGCTGGGGATCCAGTTTATCCATCTGCAGCCCTCCGCCAGTGAAGCCCTGTTTCACTTCGTCAACGAGGCGGAAAGGGAAGCGGCCTTTCGCAGCGGTATGACCAGCAGCATGGTCTATCCCTCTCCGCTGTTTATTGCCGGTGCGAAGGAGAAGAGGATCGTGCAGCGAGAAAATGAAATTCGGGAAAAACGCATTCGCCAGACGCCCATGGAGCAGGGCGTACAGGAAGTGGCTCATCGGCTGCAAATCGGCCTGATGTATATGAAAAGCCACAATACATTTCCCCATGATATTTTCTACGACTGCGTGGATACGCTGATCTATCTGGTGGGTAAAGATCGCAAATCCCTGCTCTACGCCCTGTCCATTCTGCGCGACGAGCCTGACTGGGTCAGGCAGGCGGTGCAGGTCGCCGGGAAGCTGGCGGATATGCTGCTGCTGCGCGACCCGCATAGCTATGAGGTGCGTGAAGCCGTGCTGGGTGCGCTGCTACATACACTCGGAAAACCACTGCTGATTAGTCCGGAGCTGCCATCGCTGAAGGTGAATATGAACCCGGCGCAAAAGACGATTCTGCGCGGGCACGTCCTGGTGCTGCGCAATAAGCTTGAAGCCTTAGGCTGGGAACTTACTCCGGTCTGTGCGGATGTTATCGACAACGCCAGCGAACGTCTGGACGGAGGGGGTTATCCGCAGGGGAAATTAGCGGCGCAGCTCTCACCGCTGGCCCGGCTGGTATCGATTATTAAAGTGATTAATAAGCTGGTACACGCCCGTAACGGCAGGTCGGCACGTATGCCGCTGGACGCCTATCGTAAGATCTACAATGCCGAGGCGGCTTACGATCGCGAAACCATGATTGAGTATATCCAGACCTACGGCCTCTACCCGATTGGTAGCCTGGCGAAGTACGCCGGGGGCTATCTGGGTTGGGTGGTGGATATTGAAAATAAAGGCAAGCCGCGTAAGGTTCATATCGTCAAAAACCTGCGTTTCCCCGAGACCAATATCAGTAGCATCATGTCGAAGGGCGATCTGGCCCAGCTCGGCAAGCTGGAGAAGATTGTGAATCCCGCAGATTACGGGATTCGGGTCGTCAAAGAGTAAACCGGGCAGCGCTATCGACCGACGCGGGCCTGCAGGGCTGCGGGGTAGCGCTCGCCGACAATGTTGACCGTTTCCAGCGCGGCGGCGATTTTATGCAGATCGCCCTCCGTCAGGATAAGGTCCGCCGCGGCCAGGTTCTCCTCCAGCCGGTGCAGTTTCGTGGTGCCGGGGATCGGGGCGATCCACGGTTTCTGCGCCAGCAGCCAGGCCAGAGCAACCTGTGCCGGCGTCGCGCCTTTATCTGCGGCAAGCTGCGTCAGCAGGGTCACCAGCTGTTCGTTAGCGGCGATCGCCTCGGCGGCAAAGCGTGGCACTTTGCTGCGGAAATCATCCGCGCCAAAGGTGGTCCCGGAGCGGATCGCGCCGGTCAGAAAGCCTTTGCCCAGCGGGCTGAAGGGCACAAAGCCGATCCCCAGCTCCTCAAGCAGCGGCAGAATCGCCTTTTCCGGCTCGCGCCACCACAGGGAGTATTCGCTTTGCAGGGCCGCCACCGGCTGCACCGCATGCGCCCGGCGGATCGTATCAACACCCGCTTCAGACAGACCAAAGTGCTTCACCTTGCCTTCGGTAATCAGATCTTTCACCGTGCCCGCGACATCCTCAACAGGCACATCGGGATCGACGCGGTGCTGATAGAGCAGGTCGATCACGTCGGTTTTCAGCCGACGCAGGGAGCCTTCTACCGCTTCACGAATATGCTCCGGACGGCTGTTAAGAATCTGTTGCTTGTTATCGTCGCCAAAGGTAAAGCCAAATTTGGTGGCAATCACCACCCGGTCACGGAACGGCTTCAGGGCTTCGCCCACCACCTCTTCATTCAGATACGGGCCGTAAACTTCGGCAGTATCAAAAAAGGTCACCCCGCGTTCAACGGCGGCGCGGATCAGTTCGACGGCCTGGCGGGTATCGGTTGCCGGGCCGTAGCCAAAGCTCAGTCCCATACAGCCCAGCCCGAGCGCTGAGACTTCCAGACCGGAACGGCCAAGAGTACGTTTTTGCATCGTTAATTCCTCGTAGTGGCTTCAGACCCAGAGTAGCGGAATTAACCCGAGCGATAATGGTACCGGCAGGGATAGAGCTTATGAGCCTGGCTCATCAATGAAAGGAGCCTGCACCATGGAAATAATCACCCGCTGCAGCTCCTGCTTTGCCTGCGCCTCGTCGACGGTGCCTTTCACCACGGCCCAGGAAAGCCCTTCGGCGGCACCGAGCATCGCCCAAAGTGCGGCAGCGCTGAGGGGGTTACCGTGGCGGAAAGGGGCAAACAGCCCCTGACATTTACCCGTAAACTCTACGGCGTAGTCGTGGCGGAGTTTTTCCAGCTCGGGCGTGCCGGTCAGTGCGGCCATCACATTCGGCATTTCGCGGCCCTGCAGCTGGACGCAGTCGATATAAGCCCCGGCAATCACCGCCGCCCGCTTCTCCAGCACCGCGTCCGTTTTATCGAGCATCTCATCCATCAGGCGCGTCTGGCGCAAATCGTACTCACGATAAAGTGCCGCTAACAGCCCCGAACGGCTAATAAAATGGTCATAAACCACCGGCTTTGTGACCCCGGCGCACTGGGCCAGATAACCCAGCGTCAGCGCTTCGGTGCCCTCGTCGTGAATAATTTTTCTGGCGACCTCAATCAGCTGTGTATAGCGCTCTTCCCGGCTAAGCCGCTGGCGCACGCGCGTTTCTGACATGACAGTTTTCCCCGTTGACAGGATGATAGACCAACGCTAACCTACTAATGGTAAGTTACCTTTGGTATATAATTTTACGTCCGTTAACACCGGATGGCAACTGAGGAGGTTCAGAATGCATACCCTGATCGTTGTTTCACATCCGCTTGAGAACTCATTAACCCACAGTGTGGCAAACGCGATAGCGGAAGAAATCGCAGGCGCAGGCCCGCAGAACACGCTGGAGATCGCCGATCTTACCCGGGAAGGATTTGACCCGACCTTTAACGCTGCGGATATGGCGGCCTTTAAGCTTATCGCCCCCTTTCCGGGCGACGTAGCGGCCGAACAGGCACGTCTTGAGAGGGCCGATGCACTGGTGCTGGTATTCCCGATCTACTGGTGGAGTATGCCTGGACTGCTGAAAGGCTGGATCGATCGGGTATTTTCCAACGGCTGGGCCTATGAAGATAGCGGTGAGGGTAGGGTGGTGAAAAAACTCGGCCATTTGCCGGTTCATCTCGTCGGCCTGGGGGAGGCGACGCAGAAAACGTACCAGAAACATGGTTATTTCGATGCTTATAACACGCAGATAGCCAAAGGGATCTTTGACTACTGCGGCGCGCCGGTGCTGACCAACGCCACCCTGATGCTGCCGGATCTCGGCTCGCCGGAAGCCAGTATTCAGGCGGCGCGGGAGATTGGGCAGCGGATTACTGCGCAGGCATAAACCATTAGTGAAGCCCGCCTCACGGCGGGCTATTCACAGATCGTGATCCGCTCCACAAATCACACCAATATCAATCACTTTAAGAATGCAGGACTTGAGCATCGCGGGCGTGCCTGTCAGATTTGTAATCGATTACTTTTTTAAAATAACAACAAAGTAATCGATTACAATCAAACAACAGGATGGAGAAGTTGCATGACTCACAACGTATTCGGTGCCGTGGTCTTATCGCTTTCACTGCTGGTCAGCGGCTGCAGCAATGCGGCAAATAAAGCGGACAATCAGGCACCTATTGCCCTGCAGATGTACACCCTGCGCGACAGCGGCACCCTGGAGCAGCAGTTTGCTATCGCCCAGCGGGCTGGTTTCCATGCGGTAGAGCTGGTTGGCGATCAGGGCGTCAGCGCCGGGGAAATGAAGCGTCTGCTGAATAAGTATCGCCTGAAGGCCATTGCGGATCACGTCCAGCTGGAGGATCTGCAAAAGGATCCGGCGAGCATTATTGCCTTTAACAAGGCCATCGGGAACAAAACCCTGGTGATGCCGTGGCTGAAGCTGGAAGTTCGCCCGGACAGCGCCGCAGAGTGGCAGCAGCTGGGGCATAAACTGGATGCGCTCGGCAAACAGCTTAACGCCCAGGGGATGACGCTGGCCTTCCACAACCATAATTTCGAGATGAAAAAGTACGAGGGCAAAACCGCGCTGGATATCCTGATGGAATCGAGCCAGCCGGAAAACCTCAAGCTGGAGCTGGACGCGGCCTGGGCTTCCCGTGGCGGTCAGGATCCGGCGGCGATCCTCAGCAAATATAAAGGGCGTATTTTTGCTATCCACGCCAAGGATAATTCGTCGATCGGCGTGCGTGATGATGAAATGAACTTCGCCCCGGCGGGCGAGGGGTTGCTGGCCTGGAATGAGATCCTGCCTGCGGCCAAAGCGGCCGGAACTCAGTGGTATATCGTCGAACACGATAAACCGAAGGATGCCGAAAGTATTATCACCACGGCTAACCGTTTCCTGCAGCCGCAGCTGGCTCCGGCAGCAGCAAAATAATCTTCCCGGCATGGTAAGAATAACCGGCCAGCTCGCTGGCCGGTATGCGTCTTAACCTAAGGTCTTCACGAACGCCAGCAGGTCCTCGTTAAGCTGGTCCTGATGGGTAACGGCAAAGCCGTGTGGGGCGTTGTCGTAGACCTTCAGACCGGCGTCGCGAATCATCTCTGCGGCGACTTTCCCGGTGACCTCAAACGGTACCACCTGGTCATTGCTGCCGTGGATCACCAGCGTTGGCACCTCGATACGCGCCATATCGGTGCGGAAATCCGTTTCGGAGAACGCCGTCACGCAGTCGAGCGTACCTTTCAGCGAGGCCAGCAGGGCGATATTCAGCGTCTGGGTCAGGACGCCTTCGGAGACGGTCTGACCGGCGTTCAGGCCATAGAAAGGCGTTGAGAAGTCGCTGATAAACTGGGCGCGGTCTTTACGCAGCCCGTCGCGGATCCCTTCAAACACCGACATATCAACGCCCTGCGGGTTATCGTCGGTCTTGCCGAAAATCGGCGTAACTGCGCCAAGCAGCACCAGACCCGCAACGTTCAGGTTACCGTGACGACGGATATAGCGCACGACGTCGCCGCCCCCCATTGAGAAGCCGACCAGCGTCACGTCCTGCAGATCCAGCTGGGTAATCAGGTCGTGAATATCCGAGGCGAAGGTGTCGTAGTCATAGCCGTTCCACGGCTGATCCGAACGGCCAAAGCCGCGGCGGTCAAAGGCGATGGCCCGGTAGCCATTCTCGGCCAGAAAGTTCATCTGGCTATCCCACATATCCGCATCCAGCGGCCAGCCGTGGCTGAAGAGAACCGGTTTACCTTCACCCCAGTCTTTGTAGTAAATCTGCGTGCCATCCTGCGTAGTGATTGTGCTCATACTCTGCCCTCTTAAGTTGTGCTTAACGGTATTTAGCGATGTTGTGTGCTTACCGGTGCGACCAGGAAGCGAACCTCTGGCGGTGTGCTTCCCTGATGGAAGGCAAGCACCCGGTGTTGTATTTTTCGGTCATTAATAGTGTAGCGGTCCTGCTGGCGGAGGTAGTCCACCCAGGAGCCGACAACAAAGGTTTCCACAAACAGACCCGGCTGAAGAATATCTTCATAGACCGCCCAGTTCATTGCGCCGCCGCGACGGCGTACCCGACGCATATCCTGCATACAGACGGTAAAGGCGTGCGCCTCATCGATGTTGATCCAGTAGTGATAGTTGACCATCACCGGACCACGATGCAGGGCGATTTCCGGCACCGGAATGGCGCTCTCTTCGGCACTGATATCAAGGTTCAAATCCGGATCTTTATCCAGCCGCCAGCGCCAGACGGTAGCGCAGGCCAGCACCATGCCTGCGGTTGCAACGGTCAGCGAAAAAGGGATGCCGAAGCGGGAGGCCAGCTGTCCCCAGATGGCGCTGCCGACGGTCATTGAGCCGAAGAAAACCGTCAGGTAGACCGCCAGCGCCCGGGCTTTGACCCACTTTGCGGCACTGCGCTGTGCGCCGAGGTTCAGCGTCGACAGCACCGCAATCCACGCGAAGCCGGTGAAAAACTCAAAGGCGTTAAGCAGCCAGAAATCGCGGATCCAGGCCAGCGCCAGCATGGTGATGGCGAACATCATGCTGGCCAGCACCATCAGCCGGTCCGGGTTAAAGCGTGCGCGCAGACGCGGCAGCATAATGGCCCCGACGATAGCGCCCACGCCGATCGCCGCCAGCATAATGCCGTAGCCGCCTGGCCCCAGACCCAGTTCGCGCCGGGCAACCAGCGGCAGCAGCGCCCAGCCCGCGCTGCCAAAAACAAAGAAGGCGACGGTACGCACCAGCACGTTGCGCAGCACCGGCGCGGCGTGGACATAGCGCACACCCGCGCGCACGGCGGAGAAAAAGTTCTCCGGCGGCAGTCGTTGTACGCTCGGCTCCGCTTTCCAGCGCCACAGCACCCAGGCCACGCCCAGCACCGAAATTGCGTTCAGCAGAAAGACCATCCAGGTTCCGGCAAAGGAGAGGATCAGCCCACCGAGCGCCGGGCCGATGGCGCGACTGATATTGATCCCCAACGAGTTAAGGGCGATGGCGGCGCTCAGCTCTTTTTTCTCCACCAGATCCGGCACGATGGCCTGGAAGGGCGGGGAACTCATCGCCGCGCCCGCGCTAAGCAGGAAGGCTGAAATCAGCAGCACCGTGGGCGTGGTATAGCCGATAAAGGCCAGCACCGTCAGGCCCGTCGCGGCAATAAACACCCACAGCTGGGAAAAGAGCAGGAACTTACGCCGGTCGACAATATCAGCCATCACCCCGGAAGGCAGGGCAAACAGAAACATCGGCAGACTGCTGGCAGCCTGCACCAGCGCCACCGACAGCGGGTCGGCGCTAAGGCTGAGCATCGCCCAGTTAATACCGACGTCGTTCATCCATGAGCCGATGTTCGACACCACGGTGGCGATCCACAGCATGCGGAAAACGGGCTGGCGCAGGGGCTGCCAGGATGATCCCCCTGTGGCGGGCGTCGCCGCCGGTGCTTCACTCCCGGCGTGATGAATATCGTTAACCTGCGCCATAGCGCGCCTCCCGTCCGCCGACCCGCCAGCGTCCCGCGCCGGTCAGTGCGAGGGTGGTAAAGATAATCAGCAGCAGCCAGCCAAACTGACCTTCGGCAATCGACCAGCCCGGGTGCACAAACAGCATCGCCACCAGCAGCACGCCGATAATCGGCAGGCAGGCGAGACGTGTGGCAAACCCGGCAATAATCAGGACAGGGCAGACCACCTCGGCGAAGATCGCCATCACCAGGCTGAAGTGCGTGCCAAGCCCGAAGGGATCTTCGATACGCGTCAGTTCTTCGCTGAAGTGAAAGATTTTCGGCAGCCCGTGGACCCAGAGCAGCAGCAGGCTGCCGGTCAGGCGCAGGAAAAACAGCCCCAGGTCAACCCGGGGCAGCAGAGAGCGTGATGATGAGTTTTTCATGGTATCAGAACGCAAAGCAGCTACAGCCGAGCGCGCCCCAGAAGGCGTTGTCATCGGACACGGGAACCGCAGAGCGACGGGCAATATCATGCTGGTGGCTGTGCACGCCGCACGGCCCGCTGCAGTGATGGACCTGCGGCATCATACCAACGCGGGCACTGGCCTGCGGCGGGGCGCTGCGATAGTGCCCCGGAACCGTGACCACCGGGGACCAGTCCGGCAGTACCGGAATCGACGGCGGGGCTTCTGAACCAAAGCGTCCGGCCGCATAAACCACATTACCGTCCACCACCGTCAGCACCGATTCGATCCCTTTGATCTCCTCTTCCGGCACGCTGAAGTAATCTTTCGACAGCACCACGAGATCCGCCAGCTGACCGGCTTTGATCTGTCCTTTTTTGCCCTGCTCGCTGGAGAACCATGCGCTGCCCTGAGTCCAGAGCATGAGCGCCGTATCGCGGTCCAGACGGGCATTCACGTCATACATCTGCATTCCGCCCACCGTGCGACCGGATACCAGCCAGTAGAGCGCGGTCCAGGGGTTATAGCTGGCAACGCGGGTGGCGTCGGTACCCAGACCTACCGGCACGCCGGTTTCCAGCATCCGGGCGACCGGCGGCGTATGGCGGGTTGCTTCGATTCCGTAGCGTTCGGCAAAGTACTCGCCCTGGAAGGCCATACGGTGCTGCACGGCGATGCCACCGCCGAGGGCTTTAATGCGGTCGATATTCTTCTGGGTCACGGTTTCAGCGTGGTCAAAGAACCAGTGCAGCCCGTTAAACGGGATCTCGCGGTTGACCCTCTCAAAGACATCCAGCATACGGCCGATCGATTCGTCGTAGGTGGCGTGCAGGCGGAACGGCCAGCGGTGCTCGACCAGATGGCGCACCACGCGCTCCAGCTCATCCTCCATGCCCGGCGCAAGGTCCGGACGCGGTTCGAGGAAATCTTCAAAATCGGCGGCGGAGAAGACCAGCATTTCGCCCGCGCCGTTATGGCGGAAGTAGTCGCTGCCCTGGCCCGGTGACAGCATATCAGTCCATTTTTCGAAGTCTTCCAGCTCGTGGCCGGGACGCTGAGTAAACAGGTTGTAGGCGATACGTACCGTCATCTGCTTTTTCTCGTGCAGCTCGGCGATCACTGCGTAATCTTCCGGGTAGTTCTGGAAGCCGCCACCGGCGTCGATGGCGCTGGTCAGGCCCAGGCGGTTGAGCTCGCGCATAAACTGGCGGGTGGAGTTGACCTGCAGCTCCAGCGGCAGCGTTGGCCCTTTCGCCAGCGTCGCGTACAGGATCATCGCGTTCGGGCGCGCAATCAGCATTCCGGTCGGGTTGCCGTTATTGTCGCGCTGAATTTCACCGCCCGGCGGGTTAGGCGTATCGCGGGTGTAGCCTACCGCTTTCAGGGCCGCACGGTTAAGCAGGGCGCGATCGTAAAGATGCAGAATAAAGACCGGGGTATCCGGCGCGGCCTCGTTGATTTCATCCAGCGTTGGCATCCGGCGTTCGGCAAACTGAAACTCGGTCCAGCCGCCGACCACGCGCACCCACTGGGGCGATGGGGTACGCAGGGCCTGCTCTTTCAGCATACGCAACGCGTCGGCCAGCGACGGCACGCCTTCCCAGCGCAGCTCAAGGTTGTAGTTCAGACCGCCACGGATCAAGTGCAGGTGGGAGTCATTCAGGCCGGGGATCGCGGTGTGGCCCTGCAGGTCAATGACCTTTGTCTCTTCGGCGTGATACTGCATAACCTCAGCAACCGAACCCGCTTCGAGGATCTTACCGTCGCGGATGGCAACGGCCTGAGCCATGGGATTTTCACGGTCGACGGTATGGAATTTACCGTTCGTTAGGATCAGATCTGCTTTACCGGGCGACACCATACAACCTCCTCAACTGAATTTTCCACCGCGGGCAGAAGTGCCCCCGGCGGTGCTAAATCAGGCGGATTATGGTCAGTGCTTTCTGACAGCGTCTAGTTATACGAAGGGATACTTATCCGATCGTATAGGTATACACAGAGATAATGGTTGCGGGCAAAAAAGCCCCCTAGACTCCGCCCTGAAAGTGATGGTCGTACCGGGATATCTGTAAGAGGCCGGGGTGACTGTCAGGTTTATGCCGTTTCATTACGACACGGAAACATCGTTTTATTAACGCTCAATGGGTGAACACATGACGACATCTAAGCTTGAAGTACTGACCCCGCAAAACTGCCAGATGATTTTTATCGACCAGCAGCCGCAGATGGCATTCGGCGTCCAGTCGATTGACCGCCAGGTTCTGAAAAACAACACCGTGGCGCTGGCGAAAGCGGCCAAAGTCTTCAATATCCCGACCATTATTACTACCGTGGAAACCGAAAGCTTCTCCGGTAATACCTACCCGGAACTGCTGGATGTCTTCCCGGGTCAGGACATCCTTGAGCGTACGTCAATGAACTCCTGGGACGACCAGAAAGTGCGCGACGCGCTGGCCGCTAACGGCAAGAAGAAAGTGGTGGTCTCCGGTCTGTGGACCGAAGTCTGTAACAACAGCTTTGCGCTCTGCGCCATGCTGGAAGGCGACTACGAAATCTATATGGTGGCGGATGCGTCCGGCGGCACCTCGAAAGAAGCGCACGACTACGCGATGCAGCGCATGATCCAGGCCGGCGTGATCCCGGTGACCTGGCAGCAGGTGATGCTGGAGTGGCAGCGTGACTGGGCGCGTAAAGAGACCTATAACGCGGTGATGGATATCGTGAAAGAGCACTCCGGTGCCTACGGTATGGGTGTGGATTATGCCTACACCATGGTGCACAAAGCGCCTTCTCGTCAGAAAAGCGAACACCAGACGCTGGCACCGGTTCCGGCACGCTAAGCGCTTTGCGCAGATCGGCTCTC
>DATEKR010000337.1:0-16433 GCA_035277345.1 Enterobacteriaceae bacterium | reverse complement strand
CCAGTTTTCTCTGCACTTTTCCGTTATTCCATAGCTGGCACAGGGTTGCGATCAGCTTATCGGGCGTCGTATCGCGTACGGCAGGAACCAGTTCAGCCAGCGGTATATCCACCCGTATTGCACACGACTCCACGCCCGTTTCCACGTGCCGAATATCGGCAGGTACCTGTTCCATCACTTCATGCAACCAGCTCGCCTCTAGCGCCGGTGAAATACCGGAATAGACCCGTCCATAGCACCAGCCGCTGATCGGCTCCCTCGCCCAGAGCAAGTGATGCTCGCCACCGTCGTCAATCCCTAAGGACAGCACACGATGATGCAGCGCCAGCGTCGTGGGCATCAGCCCTGACTTCAGCGCTTTTTTACCCTGCAACGGCGCGGACTTCCGCTGCGCCAGCGCCGGTTTTAAATAGCGACTCAGGGTCGCCCGAGAAACTGAAATCCCCAGTCCCTCAGCGACAATAAAGTGCAGCTCATCCAGCGGCGCACTGAGCATCTCCCTCAGCGTATTGATCATTGATACCTGTTCAGGTATCAGAGCTTTGTGTATTACTTCTGGCGTTGTTTCCCGATCGTTAACCCGGTCGCGGCTGCGCCAGCGCCGGACAGTGGTGATGGAGATCCCCAGCTCTGAAGAGAGTTCACGGTCACTCTTATCCGACTCCTGCAAATACTTTCTGATCCTCGGCGTGGTGGTGGCGTTGGCATGCAGTTTTATTTCCATCCTTACCTCGTACCAATGCTGTGAGATTGATGTTCAAATCAGGCTGTATTGTGAACAGATTCACCTTTCCGTCCAGAGGTTTCTTTAATAATTGCGACGTCATACCCCATCCGATATCTGTCGATCATGTGCGGAGCTCACAATGAACAATGTCCTGGGATTTCTTGAAGCAAAACTGATGCCACTGGCGGCCAGGGCGGCAAAACAGCGCCACCTGTGCGCCATTCGCGGTGCCTACGTTTCCTTTATGCCGTTTATTATCGTTGGCTCAATACTGCTGGTGATTTCATCCTTTCCAAATCAGGCGTATCAGCAGCTGATGTCGCAGACCTTTGGTGCCAGCTGGCAGGCGATTGTCGAGATCCCGTTTAACGCGGTATTTTCGACCATGTCGCTGTTTATTAGCTTTCTGGTCGCCTACCGGCTGGCAGAGCACTATGACGAAGACCGCCTCTCCTGCGGGATCCTCGCGCTGGTTAGCTTTTTAATTCTGACGCCTTTTATCCGCGTCGCGGACAACGGCGGCATCACCGTGGTGCCGGTGGAGTGGATCGGCAGTAAAGGCCTGTTTGTGGCGATGATCGGTTCGCTGCTCTGGACCGAACTCTTCTGCTGGTTAAAACGTAAAAAGCTGGTGATCAAAATGCCGGAGGAGGTGCCGCCTGCGGTACAGGAGTCCTTCGCTGCGCTGATCCCTGCCCTGATTGTAATGATTCTGGTGCTCGGTATTCGTATCGCGTTCGAGCATTCACACTGGCAAACCCTTCATCAGTTTATCTATGACGTGGTGGCAACCCCGGTCCGCCATTACGGTACCTCGTATTTCGGCGCGCTGATGACGGTATTCAGCATCACGATTTTGTGGTCGGTGGGCATTAACTCCGGTTCGATGATTAACGGCATTATTCGTCCGCTGTGGATGGAGAACCAGACGGATAACATTGCCGCAATCCAGGCGGGCGTCACGCCCCCGCACATTATTACCGAGCAGTTCTTCGATATGATCTGGATGGGCGGATCCGGGGCTACGCTCTCGCTGGTCATTGCCATGCTGATTTTCGCCCGCAGCAAAAACATGCGCGAGGTAGCGCGACTCGGCGCGGGGGCATCCCTCTTTAATATCAATGAACCTGTCCTGTTCGGCCTGCCGGTGATCATGAACCCGGTGATGCTGATCCCGTTCAACCTTGTGCCGCTGGTGCTGGTGACTATCCAGTACGCCGCCATGAAAATCGGCGCGGTGGCTGTCACCACCGGCGTATTTATTCCCTGGACGCTGCCTCCCGTGATCAGCGGATTTATTGTTACCGGCCATCTGAGCGGCAGCCTGATACAGATCCTCAATCTGCTTATCGGCGCGATGCTGTACCTGCCGTTTATGCGCATCGTCGACAAGCAGTACCGGGCGGCTGAAATCGAAACGGCTTCACAGGCTAAACAGGAGTAAACAATGTGGGGAATCATCGCGACATGGCGCATGGCGCTGGAAGGCGTAAGCGACTCAGCGGCAGCGCTTGCCTCGGGTGGCAGAGCATCAACCGCCGTGGTGGAAGCGGTCGCTGCCGTCGAAGACTTTCCGCTGTATAAGTCGGTCGGCTTCGGCGGCCTGCCGACGGAAAATGGCGACGTTGAGCTGGATGCCGCTTATATGGATGGCGATACCCTGGCCTTTGGTGCCGTCGGCAATCTGGTGGATATCGCTAACCCGGTAAAAGTGGCCCATGCTTTAAGCCGCCAGCGTTACAACAATCTGCTGGTCGGTCAGGGCGCCAGGGAGTGGGCGCTGAGCCAGGGGTTTGCCGAAAAAACGATGCTCACCGATCGCGCCATTCAGCACTATAAAAAACGCTGCCGGGAGACCATCGATAAAGGGCTTAGCCCCTACGACGGTCATGACACCGTCGGCATTATTGCCGTCGATAAGCAAGGCTCCATGTGTGTCGCCACCTCGACCAGCGGACTGTTTATGAAAAAACGGGGACGTCTTGGTGATTCTCCGATTATGGGGTCCGGCTTTTATTGCGACAGCGAAATCGGGGCCGCCACGGCAACCGGCGTGGGTGAAGATCTGATGAAAGGCTGTACCAGCTATGAAATCGTGCGCCGTATGGCACAGGGGATGACGCCGCAGCAGGCCGCTGAGTCGGTGGTTTACGAGCTTGAAGATAAGCTGATGTCGCGCTTTGGTCGCGTCGGCGATCTGTCGGTGGTCTGTATGGACCGCAAGGGTGAATTTGGTGCCGCCACCAATATCAAAACCTTCTCCTTCGTGGTGGCGACGGCCCGGCAGCCTCTGACCGTTTTCCGGGCCGAGAGGCAGCAGGAGAAAACCCACTACTATCCCGTAGACGATGCCTGGATGGCGGCTTACGCCGGGCGTATTCGCGCCCCGATTGAGGAGTAACCGATGATTGACTATCTACTGACCACCTCTCCCGACGAGTACTATCCCGATGCGCACCTGGTGACTTTTCCCGGCAGCCCGCATCTGGAAAACCTGCGCCAGCAAAGCCCGGTGTTCGATGAGCTGGCCGTGCTGGCCGAACAGGGTCAGCTGGCCGATACGCGTGTGGGCTGCCTGCCTTATTTTGCCCGTGTCACCATTATCCCGACTGCCGCCCTTCGCGATCGGCTTACCGATTCGGTGATTAACCCTCTCCGCCCTCTTCTCGCCGCGCCCGTCGCCGAAACGCTACTGCTCGACTGCAGCACCGTTAGCGACGATCGCGTACTCGCTCCCCTGCTGCGCTACCTCTTTAATCTCAGCTACGCCTTAGGCGATCTCGGCCTGAAGAAACCTGAAGCGCCAGAGACGCGCGTTAAACAGATTATTGCCTGGGTGGATAACACCCGGCATCACGCGCTGTCCGCCCTTTTTCACCAGCAGCAGGCGATGGCGCGCGGCATGATCGCCGCCAGACGTCTGGCGGATACGCCCTCTGAGCAGTGCACGCCGCAGTATGTGGTGGAGGAAGCGCAGCGTTTATGCGCCCGCTATTCCGCCCTGCGTTGTGAGGTTCTCGATGAAAAGGCCATCGTCGAACAGGGGCTTGGGCTGCTGCATGCGGTCGGGAAAGGCTCCACGCGCCCGCCACGCCTGCTGGCGATCCACTACTCGGGCGCGCCTGACGGACCGGTAAGAAGCTACGTGGGTAAAGGCGTCACCTTTGATACCGGCGGACTGTGGCTGAAAGAAGGCGCTGGCATGTACACCATGAAATATGACATGTGCGGCGCGGCAAATGTCCTCGGGCTGATGCTGAGCATCGCCGACCTGGCGCTGCCCGTGCGGGTGATGGGCGTGCTGGCGCTGGCGGAAAACGCTATCGGCCCCGATGCCATGCAGCCGGGGAGCGTCGCGCGCGCCTGCAACGGCCTGACGGTGGAGATCAACAATACCGACGCCGAGGGTCGCCTGGTGCTGAGCGACGCCATCGCCTGGGCCTGCCAGCGGCATGCGAATACGCAGTATGTTATTGATATAGCAACGCTGACCGGCGCGGTGGTAAAAGCTTTAGGCTATGAACTCAGCGGTCTGATGACGCAGCATGAAGCACTGCGTACTTCGCTGAGCGAAGCGGGGCAACAAAGCGGGGATGAGGTCTGGTCGCTGCCGCTGGACGCCAGGCTTAAAAAACAGACCGAGAGCGCCATTGCCGACCTGTGCAACACGCCGGGAAACAATGCGGCGATTAGCGCTTCGGCGGCCTGGCTCCTGCACCATTTCTGCCCGCCGGCGATCCCGTGGGCGCATCTGGATATCAGCGGCACGGCGCTCTGGCGCGAAGGCGGTAAAAGTGTCGCCTCCGGGCGGCCGATCCCGCTGCTGATTCAGCATTTGCTCAACGATATTGCCGGGTCTACAGCCGGAGGATCTCTTTAACGAAGGGGATGGTCAGCTTACGCTGGGCGGCGATCGAAGCATGATCCAGCTCGTCCAGCGTGATAAACAGCGTACGCATCTCGCGATCCAGCCTTTTGAGCAGGAACCGCCCGACGTCTTCCGGCAGCTCAAAGCCGCGCAGACGGGCGCGCAGCTGTAGCGCCTGCAGTTTATCTTCGTCAGACAGCGGCTGTAGCCGGTAGATCTGGCCCCAGTCGAGGCGCGATGCCAGATCCGCCAGGCCCAGATTCAGCTGGCGCGGAGGGCGATCCCCGGTGATCAGCAGCCGGGTTTTACCGGCCTCCAGAATGCGGTTATAGAGATTGAAGATCGCCATCTCCCACAGTTCATCCCCGGCCACGCACTCGATATTGTCGATACAGACCAGCGAAAGCTGCTCCATACCGTCCAGGACTTCCGGGACAAACCAGGTGCGTTTATCCAGCGGGACATAGCCCACGGCTTCACCACGCTGGGAGAGTTCTGCGCAGGCGGCGTGCAGCAAATGGCTGCGGCCAGCGCCTTCACGCGACCAGAAATAGATATATCCGCTGTGTTCCTGGCGAAGCACGTTTTGTAACGCTGCCAGCAGAGAAGGGTTATCACCCGGCCAGAAACTGGCAAAGGTTTCGTCGTCGGGAAGATAGAGTGGCAAAGAGAGCTGTGCCGGTGCGTTCAGATGGACCTCAACCTATTCTTACAGAATAACGCGAGGAGTTTATCACAGGAGAGTACCGGGCGGAATGCCCGCCCGGTCAATGCACGTTCGGTCAACGATCAGTGCTGCGCTTTTTCGTTCTCTTGCGCATCGAGGATCTCTTCTTCCGGGCGCAGAATGCTAATCAGTTTAAAGATCAGGCTCAGGCCCACGCCAACGATGGTCGCCAGCGCCATGCCTTTCAGCTCGGCCGCGCCGATATGGACCTTCGCACCGCTCACACCGATGATCAGGATCACCGAGGTCAGGATCAGGTTTTGCGCTTTGCTGTAATCCACTTTCGATTCGATCAGCACGCGAATACCGGAAGCACCGATCACCCCGTACAGCAGCAGGGAAACGCCGCCCATCACCGGAACCGGGATGATCTGGATCGCCGCCGCCAGCTTGCCGACGCAGGAGAGCAGGATAGCGAAGATTGCCGCGCCGCCGATAACCCAGGTGCTGTAAACGCGGGTAATTGCCATAACGCCGATGTTCTCACCGTAGGTGGTGTTCGGCGTTGAGCCGAAGAAACCGGAGAACATGGTCGACAGGCCGTTAGCAAACATGGAGCGGTGCAGGCCAGGATCGCGGATCAGGTCTTTTTTGACGATATTGGCCGTCACCACCAGGTGACCCACGTGCTCGGCAATCACCACCAGCGCCGCCGGAAGGATCGTGAAGATGGCAAACCATTCAAAGCGCGGGGTGTAGAAGGTCGGCAGTGCAAACCAGTGTGCCTGCGCAATTGGGGTGGTATCGACCACGCCCATGGCGAAGGAGAGTGCATAGCCCGCCAGGACGCCGATCAGGATCGGGATAATGGCCATAAAGCCGCGGAACAGCACCGAACCAAAAACGGTAACGCCGAGGGTGACCAGCGAGATAGTTATGGTTTTGGTATCTGCCGATTGACCGTCTGCCGGCAGCAGACCCGCCATGCTGGCCGCAACCCCGGCCAGTTCAAGACCGATAACAGCAACGATGGCCCCCATCGCCGCCGGCGGGAACATCACGTCCAGCCAGCCGGTCCCGGCTTTTTTCACAATCAGCGAGACCAGGCAGAACAGCGCGCCACACATAATAAAGCCGCCCAGCGCGACCTCGTAGCCCAGCGGCAGAAGCAGCAGCACCGGTGAAATAAAGGCAAAGCTCGACCCCAGATAGGCCGGGATTTTCCCCTTACAGATAAAGAGATACAGCAGCGTACCCACGCCGTTAAACAGCAGCACGGTCGCCGGGTTGATATGGAACAGAATGGGCACCAGAACGGTTGCGCCAAACATCGCAAACAGGTGCTGCAAACTAAGCGGAATCGTTTGCAATAGCGGTGGTCTTTCACTTACCCCGATTGTACGGCGCGTCATTGTGTTTTTCCTCTGCATGTAATTATGGTGGAACGGACCAAAAAAAAGCCGACTATCAAAGTCGGCTACTTTTTTATTATTTGTTACTTCGTACCAAAAATCTTGTCCCCGGCGTCGCCGAGGCCAGGGATAATGTACCCCTGTTCATTCAGACCCTGGTCAACGGATGCGGTATAGAGCTCAACATCCGGGTGTGCTTTTTCCAGCGCGGCGATACCTTCCGGTGCCGCGACCAGAACCAGCACTTTAATGCTGTGGCAGCCCGCGTTTTTCAGCAGGTCGATAGTCGCGATCATTGAGCCACCGGTTGCCAGCATCGGGTCAACCACCAGCGCCATGCGCTCGTCGATATTAGAAACCAGTTTCTGGAAGTACGGTACCGGCTCCAGCGTCTCTTCGTTACGGTAGATACCGACAACGCTGATACGCGCGCTCGGTACGTGCTCCAGTACGCCTTCCATCATGCCCAGACCGGCACGCAGAATCGGCACAACGGTAATCTTTTTACCTTTAATCTGCTCAACCTGAACCGGACCGTTCCAGCCTTCAATGGTGACTTTCTCAGTTTCCAGATCGGCGGTCGCTTCATAGGTCAGTAAGCTGCCAACTTCAGAGGCGAGTTCGCGAAAGCGCTTGGTGCTGACATCGTGCTCACGCATCAAACCCAGCTTGTGTTTGACCAGTGGGTGTTTAACTTCCACTATCTTCATACTCTTTCTCCTCTGAGGGGCAGCCAAAAAAATCGCCGGATTATACCGTTTTTTTTCGTTAGCGCCATACCCTGTATCATTGACCAGGATCAACCAAAGTCGCAAAGGGCGCGCCAGAGAGTATACGACACGCTAAAAAAAACCCTGCCGGATGGGCAGGGTCTTATTATTAATAATCTGAAAATTAAAGGTTTTTACCGTTACTGCTGATGACCTTCTGATACCATGAGAATGATTTCTTATGGCTACGCGCCAGGGTACCCTTCCCTTCGTTATCTTTATCGACGTAGATAAAACCGTAGCGTTTTTTCATCTCGCCGGTCCCGGCGGAAACCAGATCGATACAGCCCCACGGGGTGTAGCCCATCAGATCCACCCCGTCTTCCACCACCGCTTTTTTCATTTCACGGATATGTGCGGCCAGATAATCAATGCGGTACTGGTCGTTAACCATGCCGTCGCTTTCCGGCACGTCAATGGCGCCAAAACCGTTTTCAACGATAAACAGCGGTAGCTGATAGTGGTCGTAGAACCAGTTCAGGGAGTAGCGCAGGCCCGCCGGGTCAATCTGCCAGCCCCAGTCGGATTTCTGCACGTAAGGGTTGGAGACCAGATGTTTGCTTTCGTCGTAATCCAGCTGCGGGTTGTCCGCCGTCGCTTTGGTGGCAAAGGACATGTAGTAGCTAAAGCCGATATAGTCGACGCAGCCCTGCTTCAGCGCCGCCCGGTCGGCATCGGTAATATCGAGCTTAAAGCCGCGACGGTCGAAATAGTTCAGCAGATGCTGCGGATATTTGCCGCGCACGTGCACGTCAGTGAACCAGTAGCGACGATGCATGGCGTTCATTGCCATCATCATATCGTCCGGGGCGCAGGTCAGCGGGTAGATCGGACACATGGCGATCATGCAGCCAATCTGCAGGTCCGGGTTGATGCGCCGTGCGGCAGCCACCGCCAGGGCGCTCGCCACCAGCTCATAGTGCGCGGCCTGATACATAACCGGCTCGCGATCCTCTTCCGGCTTGTACTTGAGGCCGGAGTTGGTGAACGGGGCAAAATCTTCGTGGTAGTTCGCCTGGTTGTTGATCTCGTTAAAGGTCATCCAGTACTTCACCTTATGCTGATAGCGGGTGAAGACCACTTCGGCGAAGCGCACAAAAAAGTCGATCAGCTTACGGTTGCGCCAGCCGCCGTATTCGGTGACCAGATGGTAAGGCATCTCAAAGTGCGACAGGGTAATGACCGGCTCGATACCGTATTTCAGGCATTCGTCAAACAGGTCGTCATAAAAGGCCAGTCCGGCTTCGTTCGGCTCTGACTCGTCACCCTTCGGGAAAATACGCGTCCAGGCAATGGAGGTACGGAAGCATTTAAACCCCATCTCCGCGAACAGTTTGATGTCGTCTTTATAGCGATGATAGAAATCAATCGCGTCGTGGTTCGGGTAGTTTTTCCCCGGCAGAACGCCGTCGGTAATTTCACGCGCCACGCCGTGCGCGCCTGCGGTCATCACGTCCGCAACGCTGATGCCCTTACCGCCTTCCTGCCAGCCGCCTTCCAGCTGGTGTGCCGCAACCGCCCCGCCCCACAAAAAACCGTCTTTAAATCCAGACATCTGTCACTCCCTCTTAGCATTTGATTTAAAAGTAAATAACCTTAATCTCGCGCTCACCGAAACCGGTTTCATAAAAAGGATGTTCGTTTTGGCTGACGGGTGCAAGAACATCCCGTCCTTGTCTGCCATTTTCGTGAAGGCGGTCAACTTTGCGTTATCGCCTGCAACAAATCAGGAAAATCGCGAGGCGGGCAAAACATCGCGAATAAGGGACTCGCAAACGTTTGCCTGGACTGTTAGAATTGCGCCGATTTTTCTTTCTATCGCATAAGCGTGGGGACCTTGCAGTGACCGATAAAACCTCTCTCAGCTATAAAGACGCCGGCGTTGATATCGACGCGGGTAACGATCTGGTCGACCGTATCAAAGGGGTAGTGAAAAAAACCCGTCGCCCGGAAGTGATGGGTGGACTCGGCGGTTTTGGCGCACTGTGCGCGCTCCCGCAGAAATACCGCGAGCCGGTTCTGGTCTCCGGCACCGACGGCGTCGGCACCAAGCTGCGTCTGGCGATGGATCTTAAGCGTCACGACACCATCGGCATCGACCTGGTGGCCATGTGCGTGAATGACCTGGTGGTTCAGGGCGCTGAGCCGCTGTTCTTCCTCGACTACTACGCCACCGGAAAACTGGACGTCGACACCGCAGCCAGCGTGATCACCGGTATCGCTGAAGGCTGCCTGCAGTCCGGCTGTGCGCTGGTCGGCGGCGAAACGGCGGAAATGCCGGGCATGTACCACGGCGACGATTACGACGTGGCCGGTTTCTGCGTCGGCGTAGTGGAAAAATCAGAAATTATCGACGGGTCGAAAGTGACCGACGGCGACGTGCTGGTGGCGCTGGCGTCCAGTGGCCCGCACTCTAACGGCTACTCGCTGGTGCGTAAAATCCTCGAAGTCAGCGGCAGCGATCCGCTGACCACCGTTCTCGAAGGTAAACCGCTGGCGGACCACCTGCTGGCGCCGACCCGCATCTACGTCAAATCCGTGCTGGAGCTGATCGAAAACGTCGAGGTGCACGCGATTGCTCACCTGACCGGCGGCGGCTTCTGGGAAAACATCCCGCGCGTACTGCCGGACAACACCCAGGCGGTGATCGACGAATCTTCATGGCAGTGGCCAGCCGTCTTCAGCTGGATGCAGGATGCCGGCAACGTCAGCCGCCACGAAATGTACCGCACCTTTAACTGCGGCGTCGGGATGCTGGTGGCCCTGCCAGCGGCTGAGGCGGATAAAGCCATTGCGCTGCTGAACGCCAAAGGTGAAAAGGCGTGGAAAATCGGTATTATCAAAGCATCCGATTCCGAACAGCGTGTGGTTATTGAATAATGAAAAACATTGTGGTGCTTATTTCCGGTAACGGAAGTAATTTGCAGGCAATTATCGACGCCTGCAAACAGAAGAAAATCAATGGCGCCATTCGTGCAGTGTTCAGTAATAAGGCCGACGCGTTCGGCCTGCAACGCGCAAGCGAAGCCGGTATTGCCGGCCATGCGCTGACCGCCAGCCAGTTCCCCAGCCGTGAAGCCTTTGACCGTCAGCTAATGAACGAGATTGACGCTTACGCGCCCGATCTGGTGGTACTGGCGGGCTATATGCGCATCCTCAGCCCGGAATTTGTCGCCCACTATCAGGGGCGACTGATCAACATCCACCCGTCTCTTCTGCCGAAATATCCCGGCCTGAATACCCATCGTCAGGTGCTGGAAAACGGCGATGAGGAGCACGGCACTTCCGTCCACTTCGTCACTGACGAGCTGGACGGTGGCCCGGTGATCCTGCAGGCTAAAATCCCGGTCTTTGAAGGCGATGACGAAGACGAGATCCAGGCGCGCGTTCAGGCCCAGGAGCACGCGATTTATCCGCTGGTGGTAAGCTGGTTTATCGAAGACCGTCTGCAAATGCGCGACGGTGCCGCCTGGCTTGACGGTACACCGCTGTCAGCCGAAGGTTATGCGGCAGAAGAGTAATCTCCCGCCGTCACCCGTTCGGGCGGCGGCTTTTTTTCCCCTGTGCTTTAACGCTGCAAATCGTTGTCATATATACATATAAATGCGCTATTCCTCGCTTAAGTGTCATACTTTTCTGGCACAGTTGGACATATCATGGCAAAGCTCGCCATAATACAGTCGAGACGGATTTGCCACGTCCTGTGAATGAACTGGAGTGTGAGTAGTAATGGGTCAGGAAAAACTTTATATCGAGAAAGAACTCAGCTGGTTATCGTTCAACGAGCGCGTCCTGCAGGAAGCGGCGGATAAAGCGAACCCGCTGATTGAGCGGATGCGTTTTCTGGGCATCTATTCCAACAACCTTGACGAGTTTTACAAGGTCCGGTTTGCCGAATTAAAGCGCCGCATGATCATCAACGCGGAGCAGGGAATAACGGATCACTCTCGTCACCTCCTCGGTAAGATCCAGACCCGCGTTCTGAAGGCCGATCAGGAGTTCGACAGCCTCTATAACGAACTGCTGCTGGAAATGGCCCGCAACCAGATCTTCCTGATCAACGAGCGTCAGCTCTCGGAAAACCAGCAGAGCTGGCTGCATCATTACTTTAAGCATCATCTGCGCCAGCACATCACGCCGATCCTGATCAACCGTGAAACCAATCTGGTTGAGTTCCTTAAAGACGACTACACCTATCTGGCGGTCGAGATTATTCGCGGCGACAGCATTCGCTACGCGCTGCTTGAGATCCCGTCGGACAAAGTCCCGCGCTTCGTCAATTTACCGCCGGAAGCCCCGCGTCGTCGCAAGCCGATGATCCTGCTGGATAACATCCTGCGCTACTGCCTGGACGACATCTTCAAAGGTTTCTTCGACTATGACGCGCTGAACGCCTACTCGATGAAAATGACGCGCGACGCCGAATACGATCTGGTCCATGAGATGGAATCCAGCCTGATGGAGCTGATGTCGTCGAGCCTGAAACAGCGCCTGACGGCAGAGCCGGTCCGCTTTGTTTATCAGCGCGATATGCCGGATGCGATGGTCGAAATGCTGCGAGAGAAACTCAGTATCTCCCGCTACGACTCCATTATTCCCGGCGGTCGCTACCACAACTTCAAAGACTTTATTGGCTTCCCGAACGTCGGCAAAGCCAATCTGGTCAATAAGCCTCTGCCGCAGCTGCGTCATATCTGGTTCGATAAATTCCGCAACGGCTTTGACGCCATTCGCGAACGTGACGTGCTGCTCTACTATCCGTACCACACCTTTGAGCACGTGCTGGAACTGCTGCGTCAGGCTTCCTTCGACCCGAGCGTGCTGGCGATTAAGATCAACATCTACCGCGTGGCAAAAGACTCGCGCATTATCGATGCCATGATCCATGCCGCGCACAACGCCAAGAAAGTGACGGTGGTGGTTGAGCTGCAGGCGCGCTTCGATGAAGAGGCCAATATTCACTGGGCGAAGCGACTGACGGAAGCCGGCGTGCACGTGATCTTCTCCGCGCCGGGCCTGAAAATCCACGCCAAGCTGTTCCTGATCTCGCGTAAAGAAGGCGACGAGGTCGTGCGCTACGCGCATATCGGCACCGGTAACTTTAACGAGAAAACCGCCCGCATCTATACGGACTACTCGCTGCTGACCGCCGATGCGCGCATCACCAACGAAGTGCGTCGGGTATTCAACTTCATTGAAAACCCGTACCGCCCGGTAAGCTTCGACTACCTGCTGGTTTCGCCGCAGAACTCGCGTCCTCTGCTGTATAAAATGATCGATAAAGAGATCAGCAACGCCCAGAACGGCCAGCCTTCAGGGATCACCCTGAAGCTCAACAACCTGGTCGATAAAGGCCTGGTGGATCGCCTCTACGCGGCGTCCGGCGCGGGTGTTCCGGTGAATCTGCTGGTGCGCGGCATGTGCTCGCTGCTGCCGCAGGTGGAAGGACTCAGTGAAAATATTCGCGTGATCAGCATCGTTGACCGTTACCTTGAGCACGATCGCATCTATATTTTTGAAAGCGGCGGCGAGAAAAACGTCTGGCTCTCCTCCGCAGACTGGATGACGCGCAATATCGACTACCGTATTGAAGTGGCCGCGCCGCTGCTCGATCCACGTCTGAAGCAGCAGCTGCTGAATATTATCGATATGCAGCTAAACGACACGGTAAAAGCACGCTATCTGGATAAAGAACTCAGTAACCGCTATGTACCACGCGGGAATCGTCGTAAAGTACGCGCCCAACTGGCGATTTACGACTATATCAAATCACTTGAGCAACCCGACTAATCTATGCCGATAAACGAAAATATCCCGCGGCCACAGGAATTTGCCGCGGTGGACCTCGGTTCGAACAGTTTTCATATGGTCATTGCCCGCGTCGTGGATGGCGCAATGCAGATCATCGGACGCCTGAAACAGCGCGTGCATCTGGCCGATGGCCTGGACAAAAACAGCCGACTGAGCGAAGAGGCGATAGAGCGTGGGCTGAACTGCCTCTCTCTGTTCGCCGAACGTCTGCAGGGGTTTGAGCCGTCCAGCGTCTGTATCGTCGGTACGCATACGCTGCGCCAGGCGACGAATGCCGCAGAATTTCTCAAGCGGGCGGAGAAAGTGATCCCCTACCCGATTGAAATTATCTCCGGCAACGAAGAAGCGCGTCTGATCTTTATGGGCGTGGAACATACGCAGCCTGAGCGTGGCCGCAAGCTGGTTATCGATATCGGCGGTGGCTCTACGGAACTGGTGATCGGCGAAGATTTTGAGCCGCGTCTGGTGGAAAGCCGCCGCATGGGCTGCGTCAGCTTTGCCCAGCTCTACTTCCCGGGCAGCACCATTAACCGGGAAAACTTCCAGCGCGCACGCCTGTCGGCGGTGCAGCAGCTGGAAAACCTGGCCTGGCAGTATCGCATTCAGGGCTGGAACGTGGCGCTGGGTGCCTCTGGCACCATCAAGGCGGCCCACGAAGTGCTGGTCGAGATGGGCGAGAAAGACGGTTTTATCACGCCGGAACGTCTGGAAATGCTGGTCGAAGAGGTGCTGAAGCACAAGAACTTTGACGCACTCAGCCTGCCGGGCCTGTCGGAAGATCGTAAAGCTGTCTTTGTGCCGGGCCTGTCTATCCTCTGCGGCGTGTTCGATGCCCTGGGGATCCGTGAGCTGCGGCTCTCTGACGGCGCGCTGCGTGAAGGCGTGCTGTATGAAATGGAAGGCCGCTTCCGCCACCAGGATATTCGCAGCCGCACCGCGCAAAGCCTGGCGAACCAGTACAATATCGACCGTGACCAGGCTCGTCGGGTGCTGGAAACCACCACGCTAATCTACGAACAGTGGCAGGCGCAGAATCCGAAGCTGGCGACTCCGCCGCTGGCGGCGCTGCTGAAGTGGGCAGCGATGCTGCACGAGGTCGGGCTGAATATTAACCACAGCGGGATGCACCGCCATTCAGCCTATATTCTGCAAAACAGTGATTTGCCCGGCTTCAATCAGGAGCAGCAGGCCATGATGGCCACGCTGGTGCGCTACCATCGTAAAGCCATCAAGCTTGACGATCTGCCGCGCTTTACCCTGTACAAGAAAAAGCAGTTCCTGCCGCTCATTCAGATCCTGCGCCTTGGCGTGCTGCTGAATAACCAGCGCCAGGCCACCACCACGCCACCAACGCTGACGCTGAAAACCGACGATCATCACTGGACGCTGAGCTTCCCGCACGACTGGTTTAGCCAGAATGCGCTGGTACTGCTGGATCTGGAACGCGAACAGCAGTTCTGGGAAGCCGTTACCGGCTGGCTGCTGAAGATCAAAGAAGAGGACGCGCCGGTCGCCGTCGCCTGACGACTCAGGCTGGTTCAGTCAGCCGCTGCTTCGCGCCCAGCGTTGCCAGCGGCACCGGTTTACCAATCACGCTTCCCTGCCAGTAATCGATACCCAGCGCCGACACGGCGCTGCGTATTTCATCGCTATCAACGCCGCCTGCCGTCACCATCATATTCTGCATTCGCGCCAGAATGCCGATGGATACCACGATCTGATAATCCACGCTGTTAACCGCCATATTGCGGATAAAATCCCCTTCGATCTTCAGAATATCGGCGTGAACATCTTTCAGGCGGGCATAGCTGGCGCAGCCGGCACCAAAGGCATCAACGGCCACGCGGCAGCCCAGTTCCCGCAGCTGTTGCAGGGTCTGATTAACATGGGACATCTCCAGGTGCTGCGTATCCTCAACCCTGAAGATTAACTGCCAGGGCTCAATCGCGTACTGTGCGATCAGCGCTTCGACCTGCTGCGGTAAACGTGCGCGGCTCACCGAAGCAGAAGAGAGCGGTAGCGCCAGCCGCAGACCTGACAGTGTCCCGCGCAGGCGTGCCGTCTCCTTCAGCGCGTGCTCGATCATCCATATATCAATATGAGACGACAGGCCAAACTCGTGCGCCACCGGCATAAAGGTATCCGCTCCCATCCTGTTGCCGTCTTCATCCGTCATTTGCAGCAGCACTTCATAGTAACTGTCGCCGCGTATGCCTTCGACCGGGCGGGCTAATAACTGGAAGCGATCGTTATCCAGCGCCTGCTGCAGGCGGTTCATCAGGCAGATTTTTCCCTTCAGCACCTGCTGTAGATGGGTCGCCCCACGCTGCCGGAGACTTTCGGGATGGTTCGTCACCAGCGACATATCGGCGATGGTGCTCAGCTCCCCGAGCAGCAGGTAGAGATGGCTTACCGGCGAGCGGACGTGGCAGTAGCTCATCCCGACCGGCGGCTGCAAAGGGACATCGTCCCACAAAAAACGAAACTGCTTAATGCGTGCATCCAGCTCGTCGATGCGCGACTCATAAAATTCGGTGTTCAGCCGGATAGCCAGGTCAGAGCCGGAAAGCTGATAGACGCACTCTCCCTCCTGCAATAGCGGCGTCAGCCAGTTCGCCAGCCACTGTTTGTACTGGATCCGCAGCATAAGGCCATAGTTACGCCCTAAGGGATCGAGATCCGGAATACGCAGCAGGCACAGTATCGACCAGGGCGCATTGCCCAGCGCACGGTTCAGCGCCCGCAGGTTTGGCATATGCAGCAGCGGATCCAGAAGCGCCAGCCGACGCGAACGCTCGTTGGCCTGGCGCTGGCGCGTGCATAGCATGGCCATATAAATCACGGTAAATGAGAACACCAGATAGCTGGATGAGGTGATCGCCATTTGCCGACTGTAAACCGGAGACCAGGGGAGATAGCTGGAGTGGAAATTGATCGTCACAATCAGGACCGGCGCCCACAGGAGTGACATAAAGCGATGACCAAAGCGCATCGACCCCCACAGGGCAACCGGAAGCACCAGCGAGAGCGTGTAGTTGGTACTGAACAGGGTGCTGTGCTCATTGAGAGGCAGCAGCAGCATGGCGACCAGCGCAACCAGCAGGCAGGACCAGATAATGACTTCCTGACGTTTGATTTTGGGGTCAAACTGCGCCCGCAGCTGGGAGACAAAGCTGCG
>DATEKR010000336.1:0-3341 GCA_035277345.1 Enterobacteriaceae bacterium | reverse complement strand
CGTCGTCTGCTCTATGTGGCGTTGACCCGTGCGCGTCATCGCGTCTGGCTGCTGTTCAGCAAGACGCAGCCGTCGCCATTTGTTGAGGTGCTGCGCCAGCTGGATGTGCCGGTGGCGCGCAAACCCTGAGGAAAACAGGCGGGGTAACCCGCCTGCGCATTATTTCAGACGATCCTGGAGATAGCGCTGATAGTCAGGGATCAGAATGTCGACGCTGTCGCTAAACCCCGGTGACTGAATAATAAAGTCAGCGGTAGAAAGATTGGTTGCTACCGGAATATTCCACACCGTCGCGAGACGCAGCAGAGCCTTAACATCCGGGTCGTGAGGCACCGCGTTAAGCGGGTCCCAGAAGAAGATCAGCACATCGATCTTCCCTTCAGAAATCAGTGCGCCAACCTGCTGGTCGCCGCCCATCGGGCCACTCAGCATGGCATTCACCGTAAGGCCCGTCGCTTTCTGAATCAGGTTACCGGTCGTGCCGGTTGCGTACAGCTCGTGCTGTTCCAGCAGATTCTGGTGGCGCTCCACCCAGTTCATCAGCATCTTTTTACAGTGATCGTGCGCAACCAGCGCGATATGTTTACGCGCCGCAATCGTGCGGGTAGTCAGTTCCATAGTCAGGTTCCAGTGTCATTTTGCTACAGATTACAGGAAGCGTTTTCTGCTGCAAGCCGCTGTTTATAGATGCTGTTTAAATTGCGACGCAGGACGGCAATCCCCACGGGGGAATTGGTGGCGGAAGGGAACCTGGCATACACTGGATAAAACGGCGAGGAGGATACCAATGAAAGAACATGACATTGCAACCATTCTGAAGTCTACCCGGACCATTGCGCTGGTGGGGGCCAGCGATAAGCCGGAGCGCCCGAGCTATCGGGTCATGAAATATCTGCTCGATCAGGGATATCACGTTATCCCGGTATCGCCGAAGGTCGCCGGTACAACCCTACTGGGGCAGAAGGGCTATGCCACCCTGGCGGATGTGCCGGAAAAGGTCGATATGGTCGATGTTTTCAGGAATGCGGAAGCCGCCTGGGGTGTAGCGCAGGAGGCGATTGCCATCGGCGCAAAAACGCTGTGGTTACAGTTAGGCGTTATTAACGAGCAGGCGGCGGTACTGGCGCAGGACGCCGGACTGAATGTGGTGATGGATCGCTGTCCGGCGATTGAAATTCCACGGCTGGGCCTGGCGAAGTAAAAAACCGGCAGGCGGTTTTTAGTGACGCAGATGCGGGCTCTGTAACCGGCGGCGAATGGTACGCGCCAGCTCATCCATTGACGGCTGCTCCGGATGTTCCGCCGCGATTTCGCTGCTCAACTGGGCTTCTGCCAGATAGGTGTGCACGGCGTCGCCGTCATCATCTTCCATCACTACGTGATACCAGGGCGCATAGCGTAGCTCTGCGTTGACCGCCAGATCGTCTTCCAGCGGTTCATCAAGGGCGTATTCCGGGTCGATATCTACTATCACGCCCAGATACCCTAACAGGGAATGGCGGACCTGCTGGCCAATACCGAATTTGCTGGCAATCATAGTTATCTCCCGAAAATTGCTATCCCTAAGATATGGGGGCTATTCGCCCCTTATCAAGTCACA
Organism: Enterobacteriaceae bacterium; assembly: GCA_035277345.1. Lineage (GTDB taxonomy): Bacteria > Pseudomonadota > Gammaproteobacteria > Enterobacterales > Enterobacteriaceae > BIGb0383. Next base: position 1,741 of record DATEKR010000336.1, on the reverse strand, counting down.
TCACGCGACAGGCAAATCCTTTCAGGTAGAGACCTTCCGGATAGGGGGCGATCACCGGATGGTCGGCAGCCTGGCGGAACTGCTCTATAAATTGTACATCACGCCCGGCATCTATTGCGGCATCGGCGATGATTTTTTGGAATAAATCCGTGGTCATCAGGCCGGAACAGGAGAAGGTCAGCAGCACGCCACCCGGATTCAGCAGCTGGATCGCCAGCATATTGATATCCTTGTAACCACGGCAGGCGCCCATCAGCTGGCTTTTATTCTCAACGAATTTCGGCGGATCCATCACGATCACGTCAAAGGTTTCGCCCGCGTCGCGATATTTGCGCAGCAGCTTAAAGACATCGTCGCGAACGAACTCGGCCTTGCTGAGATCCAGCTGGTTAAGCTCGACGTTCTGTTTTGCCACGTCCAGCGCTTCCTGGGATGTATCAACGCTGATCACCTGACGGCAATCGCCCATCAGGGCCGAAACGGCAAAGCCACCGGTGTAGGAGAAACAGTTCAGCACACGCTGGTCTTTCACATAGCGGCGTGTCGCCAGACGGCTGTCGCGCTGATCGAGATAGTAACCGGTCTTATGGCCGCCTTTGATATCGACCAGCAGTTTCATACCGTGTTCTTCGATTGGCAGCAGGTCAGGAGGCAGGTCGCCGCTGACAGGACCCTGGGCCAGCTCCAGGCCCTCCTTCTTACGCACCGCAACATCGCTGCGGTCGTAAATGGCGCACTCCGGATAGCACTGCTGCAGCGCTGCCACCAGGGCAGGGCGCTGATACTCCGCACCGGCGCTCAGCAGCTGCAGGACCAGATAAGAGCCAAAGCGGTCAATCGTGACACCCGGCAGGCCATCGGACTCACCGGCGATCAGACGATAGCTGTCCAGCCCGTCACGCTGAGCCAGCCAGTCGCGCCAGGTTTGCGCCTGCTGCAGGCGACGCACGAAGAAGTCGATATCGATAGCTTCGTCTTTATTAAAGGTCCAGACGCGAGCGCGGATTTGCGAAGCCGGAGAGTACGCCCCGCGCGCCAGCCATTTACCCTGATGGTCAATGATGTCGATGGTTTCACCGGTGCTGGCTTTGCCTTCCATACGCCCAACGGCACCGGAAAAGACCCACGGATGACGGCGCAGTAATGATTTTTCGCGCCCTTTGGCTAACACTAAACGTACACTCATAATTGGCTATTCTATGATAATGAAGAAAATGGGCGCCATTTTCCCGACTTCAGCCGGGAAATGCAACGCATCAACGCGCAACGGGAGGAAATGATGACCAGTCTTTGCACGATGGCATGGGTACATGGCCGGGTACAGGGCGTGGGTTTTCGCTACAGCACGCAGCACGAGGCGAAGCGGCTGGGGCTGACCGGCTACGCACGAAATCTGGATGATGGTAGCGTCGAAGTCCTGGTCTGTGGCGATGCCGGGCAGGTTGAACAGCTTCTGGCGTGGCTGCGGGCCGGTGGGCCGCGCAGCGCCGTCGTTGAGCGGGTATTAACCGAGCCTCATCACCTGGATAAACAACTGACCGACTTCGCGATCCGCTACTAGATACATTTTACCGGTTTCGGCAGGCCGGCAATTTTGGTTGCCTGTTTAGCCGGGCCTTTCGGAAACAGGCGATAGAGATAGCGGCTGTTGCCTTTCTCCTCGCCGAATTTATTGGCCATGGCTTTTACCAGCATCCGGATAGCCGGTGAGGTATTAAATTCCAGGTAGAAGTCACGCACA
>DATEKR010000335.1:0-9659 GCA_035277345.1 Enterobacteriaceae bacterium | reverse complement strand
GTTTCGAGGGCAAAGTGGCCCGTATCGAGCAATTCGACCACCGCGTCTGGATTATCCCGTTTCCACGACTGCGCACCGGCCGGGGTAAAGAAGGGATCGTGCTCGCCCCAAATAACCAGCGTCGGGAGCTGCGTCCGGCGGAAAAAGGCCTGGAAATCGGGATAGCGGGTCAGGTTGTTGGCGTAGTCGAGGAATAAATCCAGCTGGATCTCTTTATTGCCAGGGCGTTCAAGCAGGAGTGCATCCAGAGTCCAGGTTTCGGGCGCGACCCACTCAGGCGTTTTCACGCCGTGCAGATATTGCCAGCGGATCCCCTCCAGATTCAGCACGCTGTCGTTCACCCGCTGGCGGTTTTGGGCAGAGGGATTATCCCAGTATGTGCGCAGCGGCGCCCAGGCATCTCCCAGGCCTTCAATGTAGGCGTTGCCGTTCTGCGAAATCAGCCCTGTCACCCGTTCCGGGTAGTGCAGCGCCAGGCGCAGACCGACAGGCGCGCCGTAATCAAAGATATACAGGGCGTAGCGATCGAGGCTCAGCGCGTCGACAAAGCCGGTCAGCGTGTCTGCCAGCGCATCGAAGCTGTACCGGTAGTGGCGCTGTTCGGGGATCTCCGTAAAGCCGAAGCCGGGCAGATCGGGGGCGATAAGGTGAAATTTATCGGCCAGCAGGGGAATCAGTTCGCGGAACTGATGGGAAGAGGCGGCAAAACCGTGCACCAGAAGCAGAGTGGGGTGCGTTGGATCGCCTGCTTCGCGGTAAAAAACGCGAACGCCGTCGGCTTCAATAAACTGATAGCGCACCGGGTAGTGGGTGTTGATCGTCATAACAACTCCTGTAACTGTCTAAGTTGGTTTTAAGGGTTACTCGGTTTCAGTATGACGATCTTTTGTAACCTGACAATGGTTATTTTAAAGGTTACATCGTTGCAGGGAGAGGAGATACCGGAATCAGGTCTGGAATATCAAGAGGTTATTCTGACTGCGGGCAGGGAAAATTTTTTTTCGTTTTCTGGTAACTGTTAACTTTGTGATTTATGGGTTACATTCAGGGCTGGTTTTCTACCTTCAGGATCCACTATGTCCCCCGTTTCCCCGGCGCAACCCGCCAGCAGCTGGCTGTTTCTGGCAGACCACCGCGCTCTCGATTTTCTCAATACTGTTACCCGGGTAGACGGGCCGCAGCGTGACCTCTGGCAGTCCGACGATGACGTCAGGCTCTGGTTGACCGAGGCTGGGTTTTCTGCTGGAGATCAGGCGACGGAACTGCCGCCCGGGGCCTTGTTAAAAGAGGCCAGAGGATTGCGGGAGATTATCAGGACGCTGGTGGCGCAAAAAAAAGCGGGGGAGTTAGTCGATCCGCAGCCGCTCAACGACTTTCTGGCGTCAGCCAGCAGCGTTAAAACGCTGGCCGTGGATGAAAGCGGCCAGCTGCAGGTTGAAACCCGTTATACCGGGTTGACGCCAGCCCGTCTGCTGGGGCCCGTTGCCGAGCTGGCTGCCGGGCTTATCGCCCGGGCTCCCTTCGAGCTGGTCAGGCAGTGTGAACACCCAGACTGTATCCTCTGGTTTTACGACAGGACCAAATCCCACCGCCGACGCTGGTGCAGTATGGCGCTGTGCGGCAACCGGGCGAAGGTGGCGAAATTCAGGCAGCAGCAGAAATAACGGTACTACCGTTAAATGTCGTCCAGGGTGTGATCGACGACGATTTCCAGCGTTTTGCGGATGATGTCACTTCTGACCACATCGTTCGTGGCTTCGATTTCATCGATCAGTCGCAGGATAATCTCTTTATGGGTTAGCGGGCGACCTGAGGCCATAATTGCGCGAATGGTTGCGCCCAGTATCGCCTGCTCTTCTGCCAGCAAATCACCGGCGCTGCGGAAATAATCTGCCAGTGCCGTATTCGGCAGGTCGGCGTAATAATTTGCTGTTTTTTGTGTTGTCTGAGTCATTTACTGACACCGTTAAGGGTTAATAAGCAAAAGGCCGGGCTAGTGTTTTTTACTGATTCGGGATTGACTCTCTTCGCCAAACAGGGAGTAGACGTTGCTCCTGTCCGGCTCGCTCACCTCATGTGCCGCTGCACGACGTGGGGTGGCCAGTTTGTCACTTACTTCCTCAATAACACGCGCGATAGCCTCACGTTTGTGCGAGTCGACCTCTCTGGCTTCCATCGCCTGAAGTCTCGCTATAACAGCCTTATTATTAATCGGTCCGTTGTCCCTCAGAATAGACAGCACGGCTTCTCCGATAATTTCATCCTGCAGCTGTTCAATTTCACTTCTGTTCATAACGACTGTCCTGGGTTGCAGTACTGTGCCCCTGGTGTTGGAAACGTTAACGCTCGAAAAGCAAACCGATCATCGTATGGTAGTGGGCGACCTCATCCCGATCGGATGCTGCTTCTACGCGGTGCAGCAGTTTGGTACAGATTGCTTTGCGGCTTACATTGCGGCCTTCTCTGAGGATCTCCATCACGATATTCCCCAGGATCTCCTGCTGCGTGGGCAGGGCTGCTTTATTAAAATAGCGGGTAATGGCATTAGCTGTGTCCGGGATATAACCGTTCTGACGCATATGTCACTCCTGTAAATGCAGTCTCATGATAATGAATGAAAAGTTATACAAGCTTTTAAAAACTGTACATTAAAAGTTGTACACTTTGCCAGAGCGGCTTTGATTAAAAATGCTATTCATTTTAATTCAAGTAGTTATATGTGTTTTGTAGTGGTAAATCCCGGGAGGAAACCGGATTTGAGGGTAAACCTGTACAACATTCAGAGTTGTCCTGGTGGAAGCAGCCGTCCCGGCGAGCACAAGACGTATCGGGCCTTATCTGCTACTGTTGCACCTCACTCATTGATTCCTCTGGAAGTAGCATGCTCACCACGATTATTTATCGTAGCCATATTTGCGACAGCGTATCCGCCAGCGTTCTGGGCGAAATGGTCGCTGCTGCAAATAACAAAAATAGCCGGGCAGATGTGACGGGGATCCTGTTGTTTAACGGCACGCATTTTTTCCAGCTGCTGGAAGGGCCGGAGGAGGAAGTCACGGAGATCTATCGTCATATCCGTGAAGATCGCCGTCACTATAATGTGGTGGAACTGTTTTGCGATCGTGCGCCTGCGCGCCGGTTCGGTAAGCTGGGGATGGAGCTCTTTGATCTGCGTGAGCATGACCGGGAAGAGGTGCTGCAGATTGTGCTGGATAAGGGGACATCCCGCTATCAGCTGATCTATGACGACCGTGCCCTGCAGTTCTTCCGCACCTTTGTTGAGGCCCGTGAGCAGGAGAACTACTTTGAGATCCCGCCGGGTAACGCCTGGGAGTTTATCCCTGACGGCAGCGCCGCCGTGCCGGAGATGTCGTTTAGTGATAATACGGCCGACTGCCGTTTCGCCTTTCAACCGATTATCGACCCGCTGGCCCGGGAGATCATCTCTCTGGAAGCGCTGCTGCGCACGTCTGACGGCGATTCACCCGAGCGCTATTTTGCCGGGCTGGAAGGGGATGCCCTCTACGAGGCCGATCTGAGAAGTAAAAAGGTGGCCTTTGCCATGGCGGCGCAGCTCGCCCCGGTGGCGCAGTCGCTCTCCGTTAATCTGCTGCCGATGACCCTGGTCGAGGTTCCGGGTGCGGTTGACTTCCTGCTGCGCGAAATTGCCGCTAACGGACTGGTGCCTGAGCAGATCGTCGTAGAATTTACCGAGAGTGAAGTGATTTCGCGTCTGGAGGAGTTTACCGGTGCGGTACGCCAGCTCAAGGCGGCGGGTATCCGCGTGGCCATCGATCACTTCGGGGCCGGATTCGCCGGGCTGTTGCTGCTGGCACAGTTCCAGCCGGACATTATCAAAATCAACCGCGCCCTGATTCAGGATGTCCATAAAAGCGGCTCCCGGCAGGCCATTATTCACGCCATTATCAACTGCTGCGCGTCGCTGCATATTTCGGTGACCGCCGTCGGCGTTGAACAACCCGAGGAGTGGATGTGGCTGGAATCGGCCGGCATTATTCAGTTTCAGGGGCATCTGTTTGCCGCCCCGGTGATGGGCGGCGTTCCGGCGATCGCCTGGCCTGAGAAAAAAACCGATTTGTAAGCACAAACGCAGCGGCTATTATTGGGTTGTACAGTTGGAAATTGTTCGTACAATATGTATCGATTAGCGTATATGAAAGCAGGGATGTAGCGAGTTTTAGTATGAGGGAGTCAATGGCTTTTTACAGTATTGGCGATGTCGCCGAACGATGCGGAATTAACCCGGTCACACTGCGAGCCTGGCAGCGCCGCTATGGTCTGCTGAAACCCCAGCGTAGTGAGGGCGGGCACCGACAGTTTGATGAAGAAGATATCCAGCGTATTGAAGAGATCAAGCGCTGGATTGAAAGCGGCGTGCCGGTCGGCAAAGTGAAGGCGTTGCTGGAAGAGCAAACGGTGGATGTGGACGATGGCTGGGCATCGCTGCAGGAAGAGCTGATGACGATCCTGCGCCAGGTCCGTCCTGCCAGGCTGCGCGAGACGATTGCTGCTTTGGGTCGCAGCCACTCTGCCGATGTCCTTATTGACCATATCTTTGTCCCGGTGCGCAAACGCCTTTCGCTTGACCAGGGCACGGCCCTGACGATGCGCAGTCTGCTCGACGGCGCGCTGCTGGCGTATGCTGTCTCTTCCCTGGCCAGCGCCCGCAAAAAATCGGCGAAAGATGCGCTGCTTATCAGCTGGCGCGGGGACGATCGCACCCGCCTGTGGCTGGAAGCTTGGCGGCTGTCGCAGCAGGGATGGAACGTCGACGTTCTGGCCGAGCCGCTGGAATCTCCCCGACCGGAACTTTTCCCCGGACAGCATCTTTTCCTCTGGTCAGGCAAGCCGCTGCTGCGTAGCCAGCAGGAGCAACTGGCCCACTGGCAGGCGCAGGGCTTCGCCGTCACCTTCCACGACGCGTAGCGTTTTATCTCTCAAGCTGGCTGACAATGGCCAGCCGGGCGCGATAGCCGTTACGGATATGCAGACAGCCCGCTTCCTGAGCGGCCTCGCTGTCGCGACGTGACAGCGCATCGACAATGGCCTGATGTTCCAGCTTTGATTCTTCCGTCCGGTCTGAAAGCGCATAAGTGGTGCCGCGCAGCAGGGTGAGGTGGATACGCAGATTGTCCAGCATCTCGTTCAGGTAGGGGTTATGGGTCGAGCGGTAAATCTGTCGATGAAACATCCGGTTATGATCGTGCAGGGCTTTGCTGTCGGTCAGCGTTTTTTCCGTATTTACCATATCCTGTAAGAGTGCGATCTCCTCATCGGAGGCCGCAGCGACCGCCAGCTGCATTGCCAGCCTCTCCAGTCCTTCCCGCACCGCAAACAGCTGTCGCAGCCTCTCATAGCTGAGACTGGCCACAATCAGACCCCGTTTTGGCCCCGGCTCCGCCAGTCCCAGCGTTTCAAGACGATGCAGGGCTTCCCGGATGGGCGTCCGGCTGATGCCGAACTGTTCGGCCAGGCGGATCTCCTGCAGACGTTCTCCCGGCTGCAGCTCCCCGCGCTCAATAGCCGCAATTAACATCTCGAAAGGTGACAATGTCACATCTGCCTCAGCTGATTTTAAATTCATGGTTTTTATAGTTAATCATTCAGTCGTTGGGTGTATGAATCGGCCAGATAACCGTATGCGCACCGTTACTATTACGGCCATATTGCCACAGCAAATTCCCTCTTATTGCTAATTTTGTTCTTAGCTTATCCATTTTTCGTCTTTTGAACGGGGCGTCCAGGCTGCTATGTTGATTTTGTATTTTATTGTATACATATGAATTCAGTTTTGCATTGTCATGTTTTATAAGTTTTTTTGCCAGCACCAGGGTAACCACTATGACATCAACAGACAAAACAAAAGCCGCCCATCCACGAGGCGAGCAGCTTAGCGACTTTATTTACACCATTGCCTCGCGGGAGATCCCGTCTGAGGTTCTACATGAGGCCAAAAGGGCGCTTATCGATCATCTGGCCGTGGCGACAGGCGCGGTCAATGACGCGTCCGTTCTGCCCGTACATCAGGTTGCGCGGGCCTGGAATACCACCGGTGACGCACGGATTATTCTTGGCGATACCTGTGCACCAGGCATTGCGGCGATGGTCAATGCCACCATGGCCCACGCGGCAGATTATGACGATACCCATCCCGCAGGCGCAGGCCATCCCGGCGGTCCGTGCTGGGCCACGGCGCTGGCGATGGCTCAGGCGCATCCGGTGAGCGAAGATCGCGTCCTGCGCGCCTTTATTGCCGGGTTTGAAGTGATGGCTAAGCTTGGCGGCGGCTGGGTGCCGGGCGTCGGACGCAATTTACAGCGCCGCGGCTTCCACCCTACCTCGGTGGTGGGGCGGGCAGGGGCAGCGGCCGTCGCGGCCGTGATCCTCGGGCTTAATCAGGAGCAGATCCGCAACGCGCTGGGCGCCGCTGCGACCATGATGGGCGGCCTGCAAAAATCCTCCGGTACGCACGGGAAACCTTTCCACGCCGGGAAAGCCGCGATGGACGGTATTCTGGCTGCGCAGCTGGCGGCGGAAGGCTTTGTCGGGGCGCACCATTTCTATGAGGCCGACGGCTGGGTGAAGATTTTTATCCAGGACGGCAGCGCGGAGATCCCACCCCTCGATTTCGGTGTGAGCTGGGAGCTTCCGGGCAACGGCTACAAACTGTACGCCAGCTGCCGTGGCACCCATGCTTCCATCGAAACTGCCCGCCAGATTTATCCGCAGCTGAAAGGCCGGACCATCACCCGTATCGCTGCCAGAGTGCACCCGATGGGGATGGTCAACGCCGGGATTCTGGACCCGAAAACCCCGCTGGAGAGCAAGTTCAGTATCCCGCACTGTATCGTGCTGGCGCTCTCGGGCTATGGCTTAACCGATACGGATTTCACCCAGCAGACCGTGGACGATCTGGCTGCGCGGGCGCTATTGCCGCTGCTAAATATCGAGGCCGTCGACGGCCAGTCCGCCAGCTCGGCGTTTATTGATGTCTGGCTGGAGGACGGCGAGGTGATCCATGCCCATACCGACGTCTATCGCGGCCATCCGCAAAATCCGCTTACCGATGAGGAGCTGCGCGCTAAATTTGACGCGCTGACCCTTCATGCGCTGGGGGCGGAACGCAGCGAGGCGCTGTATCAGGCTGCCGCCCACGTTGAGCAACCGGGTTCCGTGGCGAAAATTGCCGCGCTGCTTGCCGGAACGCACTGATTTTTCGAAGGAATAACCGATGACCCTTGCCCGACAATTTTCCGGCAACCTGCTGCGCTTTTCGCGCCAGACTTTTTCGCCCGCGGCGCAGGAACAGGCCCGGACGGCAATTATCGATACCCTGGGCGTGACGCTGGCAGGCGGCGTCCAGGACGGTGCAGAGAAGCTGCGTCGCGTCATTGTGCCGTCAGCGGCGGCCGGGAAAAGCCGGGTGTTCGGCACCGAACTGCGCCTGAATGCGCTGGATGCCGCGCTGCTGAACGGCACCGCTTCACACCTGCTGGATTTTGACGACTCCAACTCCTGGCTGCACGGCCATATTTCCGTCGCCGTGCTGCCCGCGCTGCTGGCGCTGGCCGACGAGCGGGAGCTGAACGGTGACGCTATCCTGCGCGCTTATCTGTCCGGTTATGAAACCGCCGTGCGGATGGGGAAGGCGGTCAGCCCGTTCCAGTATCGTCACGGCTGGCATCCGACCACCACCGTCGGCATTTTCGCCGGGGTGGCGGCCTGCGCGGTACTGCTGGATCTGACCGAAGAACAGACGGCCACCGCGCTGTCGATCTGCGCCTCGCTCTCCAGCGGGATCAAATCGAATTTTGGTAGCGAAACCAAAGCGCTGGTGGTCGGCCAGGCCGCACGCAGCGCGGTAATGGCGGTGCGGCTGGCGCAGGAAGGCTTTAGCGCCGGGCAGACCGCATTCGAACATCATCATGGCTATTTCAACGTCTTTAACGGCAGTGAAAATGTCGATCCCACGGCACTGACCGAATCCTGGGACGGCACGCCGCATATTCTCGATACCCAGAAGAGCAACAACTTCAAATACTTCTCCTGCTGCTACGCCATTTTGTCGCCGCTGGACGGCGTGCTGGCCCTGCGCGAAGAGACGGGTTTACGCCCCGATGAGGTGGAACGTATTGAGGTCCAGGTTCATCCGATTCGCTTCCCGCATATCAATATTCCGCAGCCGCGGGATCCGCTGGCGGGAAAGTTTAGCCTGCACTACTGCGTGGCGCGGGCGTTTGTCACCGGCACCCTGACGCTGGACGATTTTATCGACGAGGTGCGCTTTGCCGACCCGCAGACCCAGGCGTTGCTGGGGCGGGTCAGCCTGACGACCCACGAAGATGCGGTCACCCACACGGCTTACGTTACGCTTATTGCTACAGACGGACGGCAGTTCCACAAGCGCATTGCCGGGGCTCGCGGCTCGAGTCCGGCGATCCCGCTTCCGGAAGGATTGCTGAAAGAGAAGTTTCTCGACTGCGCCAGTCGGGTACTTTCCGTGACTGAGGCGCAGGCGCTTTATCAGCGACTGCTGCAGGATGACTATCGCTAAGCGGGGCTGAAATGACGTTGCAGTTAATCCCGGCGGAGATCACGCCGCTGTTTGCTGGCGTGATGGTGTTTTGCAGTTTTCTGACCTCGGCGCTGACGGCGGCGATGGGCCTGGGCGGCGGCACCGCGCTGCTGGCGATAATGGGGCTGGGGATGCCGGTCAGCAGTCTGATGCCGGTACACGGCATGGTGCAGCTGGGATCCAACTTCAGCCGGACGCTGATCCAGCGCGTCCACGTCGTCTGGCCGCTGGTGCTCTGGTTTTTACTCGGCAGCGCCATCGGGATTGCGCTGGGCGCGCCCGTGGCGGTGATGATCCCGGACAGTCTGGCACGTATTGCGCTTGGGCTGTTTATCCTCTGGTCGGTGCTGCGCAAGCGCGCCGCGGCCAAACCGTTGAACCGGGCGCTGTTTGTGATCGGCGGCGGTATCAGCAGTATCGGGACCATGATTGTTGGCGCAACCGGGCCGATGGTGGCGGGGCTGATTAGCTCTCAGGGCCTGAAAAAGCAGCCCCTGATTGCGACGCATGCGACCTGCATGGTGCTCCAGCACGGGCTGAAAATACTCGCCTTTGGCCTGATGGGCTTTGCCTGGGCCAGCTGGTTGCCGGTGCTGATCGCCATGATTGTCAGCGGCGCACTGGGGACCTGGCTTGGAACGCGGCTGCTCGACAACCTGCCGGAGAAGCTTTTTCGCATCGCCTTCAGGGTCACGATGACGCTGCTGAGCCTGCAACTGCTGTGGCAGGGCGTTGAGGGCTGGCTGCGTTAGATCTTTTTCGTCTTAACTCCGGCGTATTCGTTCTTTGCCAAACGCCCGGGGTTGCGATGAGCATAGTAAAGCGCTGCACAGCAGTTTTCTTAAATTTTAATAAATACAATTATCTGATAGCAAAAAGGACCGGACATGCTGAAAAGAACGTTATTCTGTGCGCCAGCGCTGCTGCTGACGATGAGCGGCCTGACGGCCCAGGCGTTTGCCGCTGACGCGCCCGTCGCCGCAGGCGATACGCTGAAAAAAATTAAAGCGCGGGGCGAGCTGGTCTGCGGCGTTCACCCGGCACGTCATGGTTTTTCCTCCAT
>DATEKR010000334.1:0-5395 GCA_035277345.1 Enterobacteriaceae bacterium | reverse complement strand
CGCGTGTCGGGTAACGTCAACATCGCTGCGCTGCAGGTCGTGAATGCGGCCAATATTCAGGTGCAGGGAGAGTCATCCGGGGTGCCGGTTATTGCGGCGGTAAACGTCGGCGCGCTGTCGTCCGCCAGCTCCGCCGCCAGTTCCGCGACGCAGGCGGCGCAGGATGTGGTGCGCCAGCAGCAGGCGGCGGCGCGACAGGGACAGCGTTCTACGGTATCGGTGCAGGTTATCGGCTTTGGCGATCAGCCGCTGTGATAGACGCTGGCGGGCAGGCGCAAAAGCGCCTGTTCCGCCACGCGCAACAGCAGGATCAACAAGGTGGCAAACAGCAGCGGTGGCCCAAATGGCTGAGTGCCACCAGGGCGAAGGTTGCGATAAGCGACCAGCGCCAGCAGCAGCCCCAGTAGGCTGCCGAACGTCATAATCCAGATAATATCCTGCCAGCCAAGCCAGGCGGCGACGGCGGCCATCAACTTGATGTCGCCGCGTCCCAGCCCCTCTCTGTGACGCAGCAGCCGGTAAAGTTCGCCGAACAGGCGCAGCGCCAGCCATACTCCCATCGCACTGGCAACCGCGTGATGCAGCGATATCAGCCCGGCATCCAGCCATGCCAGTGCCAGTCCGGCCCATAACAGCGGCAGGGTGAGCGCATCCGGCAGCATACCGATGCGCGCATCGATAAGCGCCAGCAGCAGCATCAGCGCCAGCGCCCCGCAGAGGGCGACGGTCTGCAGGCCGCTGCCCGCAATAAGGTACAGCGTGGCCCAGGCGACGGCCAGCAGCCCGGCAGTGAGATGCGATGCCAGACGCGCGGGTTCCGGCAGGTAAAGCCTGCGTGCGGCGTTGATCAGCGCCGGGCACAGAATGTCTGCCAGCGGAATGCGTCGGGTACGGAACAGACGCGCAGCGTATTCTGCCGTCTGCCAGAGGTAGTGGCCCATCGCGAAGCCCAGCCCCGCTGCCGCGCAGGCGATGAGAAATGACGATATCTGCATGAGGAATAACTCAGTTGAAGGCGACGACGCGGCGATAGAGCCACGGCGGACCGGCGCTGCGCCGAATGCCCAGCGTAAACTCCAGACCGGTTGCCAGGGCGCTGGCCCGCCGCTCATCCGGCAGAACCTGCCATCCTGCGCCGGGAACCCATGCGCGAACGCTGAGCGAGGCGACGCCGTTAAGCACCGCCACGCGGTCACCGCTTTCCGGGGCCGGTATGGGGTAGCGAGAAGTGACTTTTCCGGCGGCGCGGTAGAGCGTATCGCCCTGAATCCACCATTCCACCTGTTGCCACTGACCGGGCGCTGCCGGGGCGGCACGCAGCAGAGCAATACGTAGCGGAGTCTGCGCATCCTCGCGAATATCCATACCGGTTGGCAGTAGCGCCACCGGACGTTGTGGTGCCGCGGGCGCGGGGCCGGACTGCTGTTCCGGCGGGGCAACCGCCTGACCTTGCTCAGGCGGCAGTTCGATGGTGGTGCGCTGGGCGATATCGCGATCGAGCTGCTGTAGCGCGCCCATCAAACGGGCGCTCTCTTCGCTGCGCATCTGAATGGTCGTATTGGCACGGGTCAGGGTATCCAGCCCGCGCCAGGCCATCAGGCTAATGGTGGCAAGAATAACGATAGCGATCATCACCTCGATAAGCGTCAGTCCGGCTTCAGGGTGGTGATTCGGTGTGGGATGCATTATTGCCGTCCCTCCGGCAGCCGGGTTTGCAGCGAAAAAATCCGCTGTTCCGCGCTGCGGCTGGTGTAGACGTCAACCGTGACGGTGCGGATTCCCTGTTCTGCTGGCAGGGTCTGTATCCGACAGACAAACGGCTGGGTCGCCTGAGGGCACTCGAGTACATCGATACCCGCTGAGGTTCTGCCGCTAAGACGCTGCTCCGCAAGGCTGTTTTCGGCCGAGAGCATCGCCAGCGAGCGCTGCTCGATAGCGTCCATAGTCCCGATGGTCTGGCTGGTCATCCGGATAAACGCGGCCATCGCCACGCTGACAATGGTCAGCGCAATCAGCACTTCGACGAGGGTGAAACCGACCTGAGCGCGGGACACGTCAGGGCACCCTGAAAGTGCCGGTCGCGTCGCGTTCCAGCCTGACGGCGTGTGGACCGCTGCGCAGCTCCAGCATCAGAGGCTGGCCGGGCCATTCGGCGGTGAGCAGCAGCGGTTTTGCCGGAGAGGCGATGACGTTCTCAGCCTTCCAGCGGCGCGGGTGCAGGAGATCGTCGCGGGCAAAGGTATCGAGTCTGCCGGAGACGGATACGCGGGGCACCACGCTCCCCGGTGTATTGACCCAGATACCGCGTGAGAAGCGATAGCCATCGCCCTGAGGCTGCCAGGCAATGACGCGCCCGTCCACCCGGACTTCCTGCTGGGCAGCGGTCAGGCGCAGGGCCAGCTCGCGCGCGTCGAGGCGCAGCGTGTCGGCCGGGTTGGGTGCAACGCTGACGGTGATGGCAGTCGTGGCGATGCCGATGATGACAAGCACCACCATCACTTCGATCAGGGAAAATCCATGACTTCGATGATTCAGGTTCATGCGTTATTTCTTCGGTAAAAGGAGCAGAACGCTCTGAGACGGAAAAAGTTTATCCGTCGAATATGGCGCTGACATGAATCCACAATATAAATCTGGTAATTGTGATGAGTTTTGTGACGTGGCTGGCAGCGCCTGCCAGCTTCCCATCGAAAAGGAGAAGGCTATGCCAGTTCGCAAGGTACTGACGTTGAATGCCCTCAGGCCCGTTCATCTCAGTCATATCCTGGGCGCGGCGGCGGTGATTGCCGGTCTGCTGTTCTGGGGCGCGCGCTTAATCTCATCCCCTGATGCCGGGAGCGCTACGCCCCAGGCCCGGACGCTGGCACCCGACCCGGCAGGCGAAAATGTCGCTGCGTGGCTGGGGACGGGAGAGGTCAGGCTCAACGTGGTGGTGAACGGCATCATGACGCGTCCGGGACGTGCCGTGGCACTGCTGAGCGTAAATGAGGCGCCGCCTGTGCCCTATGTGCCGGGCGAATATATTACCCGTGAGGTCCGGTTACAGTCGGTGGATAGTCGCGGTGTTGTGCTGAATTATGCCGGACGTGAAATAATAATTTCTGCTCCGGAACAGGATGCGCCGTCAGAGGATTTAATTATTTTATCGACGGGTGCGTAATAACGCACGGCTTTTAAAGGGTGGCGTATTGGCTATATTCGTGACTTTCTGTCACCGGAGCGTCATTAAGGCGTGTGCGATGCATAATATATTGCCGCGTTTAAGCGAAATTTATTTAAGCCGGGTGGTTTAACGCGCTGGTAATAAGGGGGAGTGAACCGGAGGGGCAGTGGGACGTTGCGGCGCGGCTGAAGTACCAAAATGATTGCCCATCCGCACGGATGTCGCCGAGTAATTGAACAGACCGATGGCATTTGAGGGGCGGCTGGCCTGACGTTCGGAAAGTGGCGCTAACTGTTTATTTTTACTGATCCTGTCACGCTGTTCCGGCGATTGTAACTGACGGCTTAAGCACTCCCAGGAGGGCGTATTGATCCCGTTAACCACGACTGAAACGCAGGACTTTTCAACCGGCTTTTCCGCTGCGTGGAGGCTGCTTACTGCGCTGAATAATAGTGTGATGGCGATCACTTTATTAACCATGGGGCTTCTCATCGTAATAAGTTTCTGCCTTCTATTATCCTTTTCGTAAATAAGTAAGTCCATTGTCATAACATAAATAAATATTTACGGGAGTTTACTTAATTACTTTGTCACTTACAAAGTTTAGGGTTTTCAAATTAGAGAAAATGGAGTTGAGCAAGGCAGACGGGTGCAACGGAACTGGACCGTTTTAGTCTTCCTGATCCTCAATGCACTGAACGCATTTTTATCCCGTTTGACTTACTGGGTCATATTTTGCTGCAGGGATTGCAGCGCGCAACAGCAATCACATCGCAATGCGAGAAGAATGATATCGGTGGCTATTTGCGTAGACGTATCAAATGGGTCGGAGAAGCCTTATGCAACAACGAAGGACGAAAAAAGACATGCGCAAGACGGTAAAAAAGGGAAACCGGGTCACGATGACGGAACTGGACGGGAAACTCGCGGAGTGGGTTGCCATTGCCAGGCGCGAGGAGCCGGTCATTGTTGACAGATATGAATCCCCCTGGGTCTGTATTGTTTCTTATCCAACGTGGCAAAGAATGAGCCAGTTGAAATCCTATATTCCGGACGATAACCACGCTCTGATGATTCTGCGTGAAGCAATCGATACCGCATTGGCCTATGCCGGTGAGTCACTGGCTGAGCTGGGGCAGAAATGCGAAAGCGGGGTGGCCACGAAGATTATTATCCGCGCATGGGTGCTACAGGTGGTTTACTCCGTGGGGCGCGCCGAGGTGATTTGCGAGGCGCTGTCCTACAACATGCTGTGGCGCTGGTTTGTCGGCTATACCGATGTCTGGGAAGCGGTACCGGAAGGAGAGGCATTCCTGCGCGATATCCAGAAGGTGAGCGCCGAACCCCGGATAGTGGAGATGGTGCACCGCTGCCTGCTGAACAATATGCAGATGTTGTCCGATGCCGGGCAGTTCGCCGTCAACTACGGCCTGCTTAATACCCTGCGCGCCCATTACGCCAGCGCAGATCCACACGAGAATCAGCCATCCGAATCCTCTGGCGTCAAAGCCAAAGGGGGGGGCTCGAATATGCCGGGCTAATTGCACCGGGCAATGCCGCTTCGACACCGGGCATCGCCACACTCCCGAATGACGTACGTACAAAGCTGGCCGACAGGCTGGCGGCGTTTCTTTGTCTTTTTTTCAATATAAAGTCCCGATTTATCAACATGATAACGTCATTGATTACCGCTATCTTTCAGGCCTTATTGTTGACGGACACATTTCAGGGTAGAGGCACGCAGTCGATGCAGGGTAACTATTTATCAACTTCAGCAGGGTCAGCGTTATCGGGGATTTATCTCGCCTGCAGTGTCCTGCTGGCGCTGGGTATCGGTAGCTTTCCTTGCGCCGTGGCGGCAGCGGAAACGGCGGATCCTGGTGCATCCGTACGGGTCAATATTCGGGAATACATCGTACGCGGTAACAGCGTGCTGGATGCGGAAACCATCGAGCTGGCGGTCTATCCGTGGCTTGGGCCGGAGCGGAAGATGTCCGATATTGAAGGCGCCAGGGATGCGCTACAGAAGATCTACAGCGACCGGGGTTATGAATCGGTGTATGTGGATTTGCCCGAACAAAACGTGGTGAGCGGGGTGGTGATTTTGCAGGTGTCGGAAACCCGGGTTGGACGCCTGCGCGTCACCGGCGCAGAGCACCGCTCTCCGATGGAGATCCGCGATCGGGTCCCGGCGTTAAAAGAGGGCGAGGTGCCGGACTTCAAACTGGCCCA
>DATEKR010000333.1:0-2593 GCA_035277345.1 Enterobacteriaceae bacterium | reverse complement strand
CCTCGCCGCTCCAGGGCGTGAATTCGCTGGGTTTAAACAGGACCGTGTTTCCGGCCAGCAGCGCCGGAACGATATGACCGTTCGGCAGGTGGCCGGGAAAGTTATAGGGGCCAAAGACCGCCAGCACGCCGTGGGGCCGGTGACGAAGCGTCGCCGTGCCGTCGGGCATATCATTGCTCTGCTCGCCCGTGCGGCTATGGTATGAACGTACTGAGATAGTGACCTTATTGATCATTGCCGCCACTTCGGTAGCCGCTTCCCAGCGCGGTTTGCCGGTTTCACGGGCAATTACATCGGTCAGATTCTCTTTCTCACGCCCCAGCAGCACGGCGAATTTTTCGACGATCGCCAGGCGCTGCGTAAAAGGTCGACGCGCCCAGTCGCCAAAGGCTGCACGAGCGACCTGCGCGGCCTGCGCGACCTGCTCAGCGCTGGCCGCTCTGCCCTGCCACAGGATGTCACCGCCAACCGGATTCGTTTTGCTTATCTCAGCGCCCTGGCCGGTTACCCAGTCGCCGTTAATCCATAGACTCATACTGTTTTCTCCTCAGGGCACAGGCGAACCAGACGTACCGGGTCGCCAGCATGACATTTCAACGCATCCAGCTGTGCCGCCGTCAGTACCAGACGTGTGGCCTGCGGGTCGGCCTGCACCAGCATGGCGCGAAACTGGTGATACTGCTCATTTGCCACCAGGCAGGTCGGCCACTCTCCCGGCGCGGGCTGGCCTTCCACCACCTCCACCAGCCGACTTTTGCGAATGGCGCGGACTCTGTCGATATCGCACTCCAGGGTCGGGCCGCCGTCAAAAATGTCGACGTAGTTGCAGTAGCGAAAGCCCTCTTTCTCCAGTACCGCCCGCGCCGGGGCGGTCTGCGGGTGAACTTCCCCAATCACCGCCCTGGCTTCGGGTGACAAAAAGTCGGTGTAGATCGGATGCTTGGGCATCAGTTCGGCAATAAAGGCTTTTTGGCCGGTGCCGCACAGATAGTCTGCCCGGGAAAAGGCCATGGAAAAGAAGCGATTGCCGAGACTTTCCCAGAAGGGGGAGTAGCCGTGCTCGTCGATCACCCCGCGCATTTCTGCCACCACTTTCTCGTTAAACCGGTCGCGGAAGGCGGCCATAAACAGAAAGCGTGATTTTGACAGCAGATAGCCGTTGCCCTCCTTTCGCCAGTCCGGATCGAGAAACAGGGTGCAGAGTTCGCTGCTGCCCGTGTGATCGTTACTCAGAAAAAGCGTAGGCAGTGCGTTGTAAACATTCAACTCTTTCGACGCATGGACCAGGGTGCCGACGCGGTAGTTGTACCAGGGATCGTTCAGGCCAACGGCCACTTCGACGGCACAAATCCCCACCACGCTGCCGCTGTCGGTCTCTTCCAGCACAAAGACGTAACCCTGCTCGCTTTTCTCAAGGGTGCCCTGCCAGGTTTGCAGAGCACGCTCGATGCGGGCCGAGAGCGTCTCCCGGTCCGCCGGGAGCGAGGTTAGCCCGCCGCCGGTTTTTCCGGCCATCGCCAGCAGCCCGTCGAGATCGTCTCGTGCAACCGGACGGATCACCATCATGATGTTTCACCCTCAAGGAAACGTTCACAGGCCCGGGCGAAGCGCGCCAGCCCCTCGCTGACCTCCTGCTGACTGATATTCAGCGCCGGAGCAAAGCGCACCACGCTGGTCCCGGCAATCAGGACCATCGCCCCTTCTTCCGCCGCCAGCTGGCTTATCTGTTTGGCCTTTCCGGCATACGCCGCATTCAGCTCGCAGCCAATCAACAGGCCCATACCGCGCAGGGTTTTAAACAGGCCGCAGCGCACATTGATGGCCTCAAGCTGCTCAATAAACCACTGGTGCCGCTGCTTAACGCCGTCCAGCATCGCAGGGGTATTAATGGTGCTCAGCACTTCCCCCGCCACCGCGCAGGCCAGCGGATTACCGCCGTAGGTGGTGCCGTGGGTGCCGACGGTCATTACGCTGGCGCATTTTTCCGTCGTCAGCAGCGCCCCGATGGGGAAACCGCCGCCCAGCGCCTTGGCGGTAGAGAGCACATCCGGCACCACTCCGTAGTGCATATAGGCATACAGCTCCCCGGTACGGCCAACGCCGGTCTGCACCTCATCGAAAATCAACAGCGCCTGGTGGCGATCGCACAGCTCGCGCAGCCCCTGCAGGAAAGCAGGATCCGCCGGAACGACGCCGCCCTCGCCCTGCATCGGTTCGACAATCACCGCGCAGGTGTCGTCATTAATCAGCTCCCGGGCGGAGTCCAGATCGTTAAACACTGCGTGACAAATATCCGGCGGCAGCGGCGCAAAGTCCTGCGAATAGGCAGGCTGACCGCCCGCGCTGACGGTAAAGAGAGTCCGCCCGTGGAAGGCGTTGCGGAAGGCAACAATACCGCTTTTCTGCGGTCCGACGTGGTCATGGGCATATTTACGCGCCAGCTTCAGCGCCGCCTCATTGGCTTCAGCCCCGGAGTTACAGAAAAACACGCGTTCAGCAAAGGTGGCGTCAATCAGCTGCTTCGCCAGCCGCAGAGCCGGTTCATTGGTGTAGCCGTTGCCGGTATGCCAGAAGCGGGATGCCTGCTCGCCAA
>DATEKR010000332.1:0-6221 GCA_035277345.1 Enterobacteriaceae bacterium | reverse complement strand
CTCCTCCGCATCAGGGAAATCCTCCGGCTGCGGCAACAGCGCACTCTCCATAATGGATTCCCGCGCCGGAGCAGGAAACCCGTCGTTCCCCTCATGTAATCCCAGCACGATGACATAATCGGCTTGCTGCCCTTTGCTGGCGTGCACCGTCATAAAGTCGAGCTGCAGTTTTGGCCAGCGCGTCGCGGCTTTCTGCAGACAGTCAGGCTTCAGATGGTGATAGCGAGCCAGCACCAGGATCCGCTCTTCGGGTCTGGCATAGCCGCTCAGTTTATCCAGCAGCGCTTCCAGTTGCTCTTCGGATAACAAAGTGACCGCTTTTTTATCGCCAGCGCTGAGGCTATTCAGCGGTTTTGCCAGTTGATACGGGTTCTGCTGAATAAAGCGGTTAGCGATCTCGCCAATGCGGCTGTTAAAACGGTAGGTGGTGTCCAGCGCGCAGTTGTCCCCTTCGCCGAAATAGTCATTAAAGGCGGTAGTCAGCGCCAGCCGGGCACCGCTAAAGCGATAAATTGCCTGCCAGTCATCGCCTACGGCGAACAGGGTCGTATGGGAATTTTGTTTGCGCAATGCCGCCAGCAGCGCGGCACGCTGCGGGGAAATATCCTGGAACTCATCCACCAGGATATGCTTCCACGGGCTGACGAAGCGCCCCTTCTCCAGAATGTTGACCGCCTGATGAATAAGACCGGAGAAGTCGACCGCATTTTCCGCCTTCAGCGCGGATTTCCAGGCTTTCAGCAGCGGAGCCATCAGCTTCACGCGGCGGGAGAAGAGATCGCGAATCTCTTCCGGGGCTGACGTAATCATCTCCGCCTGTGAGCCACCGTGCATGCGCATCAGGCTTACCCAGCGGTCAAGACGGCTGGCGAGACGCCGCTGCAGTTTTTCATCGTGCCAGAAGTCCCCCTCCGGCACCGTCCACGCCATCTCTTCTTCAAGCCACTGACGCCAGCCTTTTGCATGGGCTTTTTTCTCCTGGCACTGCTGCTGCCAGACATCGATAAGCAGATCCTGGCGTGCGCGGGTATCGTTTTCCAGGGTGCTGATCGCCGGGACTTTCTTGCTGCCCTGCTGGATAATATACAGGGCCAGAGCATGGAAGGTGCGGGCACTTATCTCGTCCGTATGCAAACGTTGCTGGATCCGCTCGTCCATCTCCTGTGCCGCCTTGCGGCCAAACGCCAGCAGCAGGATCTGATCCGCCGAGGCCTCCCCTCGCGCCAGCAGCCAGCCCGCCCGCGCGACCAGCACCGATGTCTTGCCGCTGCCTGCGCCAGCCAGCACCAGCAGCGACTGCTCACCGTTCACCACCGCCCGGGCCTGGGCCGCGTTGAGAGGAGAGGATTCAATATTCGCAAAGAAGTCTGCATGAGTCTGCAGCATGGCCTCCGTATACGCCTGATTATGCTCCAGGCGACCGGCATCGCTATCTTTTAGCCAGGCTTTCAGCTGTTGCCAGGCCTCACGGCAGTTTTCAAACTCTTCCAGCCGCGACTCGGGTAATGGAATCGCGGCAAACGTCCGCAGAATTTGCTGCTGCATTTTCTGCGCCTGCTGGCGGGTGAGCCACTTCTGCTCATCGCGATTCTGACGCATCGCTGCCAGCTGCTGGTTCAGCACCCCGGCGGCAACCTCACTCATTTCCGCGCTCCAGCGCTGCCATAGCGACTGTAAATGATGATGAAAACGCTGGGTTTCGCCCCACTCAGTCCCGTGCAGTCGCACAACCTTGTCGTCCGGCAGCACGAACTCCAGCTCTCCCCAGACCAGGCCACGCTTACAACGGATAGAGAGCAACTGGTTGAATGGAATAAGATATTCATGACGTTCACCGGAAACCTTCACCCCGGCGTTCAGCAGAACGACGCTGTCATAAGGGTGCTGTGCCATCCGTTTACCGAGAGATGTTGCTTTTAGTTCCATGCGTCGCCAGATCCACTCTTATTGAATTACCGAACAGTGTAACCGCCAGATATCAGGTGCTCCAGCGCAAAAAAACGTTACAATCATCGGGTCTTATTTTCTGACAGTAATACGGAGGGTCTATGCGTACCGTTCTGAATATTTTGAACTTTGTACTGGGTGGGTTCGCAACCACGCTGGCATGGCTGCTGGCAACCCTGGTCAGTATCGTGCTGATTATCACCCTGCCGCTGACCCGCTCCTGCTGGGAGATCACCCGGCTTTCGCTTTTCCCCTACGGCAATGAAGCGATGCACGTCGATGAGCTTGAGCCGGATGAGAAAAATGCGTTGCTCAATACCGGCGGCACCCTGCTGAACATTCTGTGGTTTGTTTTCTTTGGCTGGTGGCTGTGCGTTATGCACATTGTTGCCGGTATCGCCCAGTGCATCACCATCATTGGGATCCCGGTCGGGATCGCCAACTTTAAGATTGCCGCTATCGCCGTCTGGCCCGTAGGCCGTCGGGTTGTTTCCGTCGAGACCGCACGTGCGGCGCGTGACGCCAATGCCCGTCGCCGTTATCCGTAACCAGGGCCTGATGTTACTATGCTGAACCCACTGATCCGTCGCTACACCTGGAATAGCAGCTGGCTGTACAACGTGCGGATTTTTATCGCCCTCTGTGGAACGGCGGCGCTGCCCTGGTGGCTGGGCGACGTCAAACTGACGATCCCGCTCACGCTGGGCGTGGTTGCCGCCGCGCTCACCGACCTTGATGACAGACTTAGCGGCCGCCTGCGCAATCTGGTTATTACTCTGGTGAGCTTTTTTATCGCCTCCGCCTCGGTAGAACTGCTGTTTCCCTGGCCGTGGCTCTTCGCTCTCGGCCTGCTAATCTCCACCAGCGGCTTTATCTTATTGGGCGGACTGGGGCAACGCTACGCCACCATCGCCTTTGGCGCGCTGCTGATTGCCATCTACACCATGCTGGGCGAGTCGCTCTACGATGGCTGGTATCAGCAGCCGCTGCTGCTGCTGGCGGGAGCCGTCTGGTATAACCTGCTGACGTTAACGGGTCACCTGCTGTTTCCGATCCGCCCGCTGCAGGACAATCTCGCGCGCAGCTATGAGCAGCTGGCCCACTATCTTGAACTGAAATCACGGCTGTTCGATCCGGATATTGAAGATGAACATCAGGCGCCGATGTATCCGCTGGCGCTCGCCAATGGAGAGCTGGTCAACACGCTGAATCAGACCAAAGCCTCACTGCTGACGCGCCTGCGCGGGGACCGTGGTCAGCGCAGCACCCGCCGCACGCTGCACTACTATTTTGTTGCTCAGGATATCCACGAGCGCGCCAGTTCTTCGCATATTCAGTATCAGGTCCTGCGCGACCGTTTCCGCTACAGCGATGTGATGTTTCGCTTCCAGCGCCTGCTGAGTATGCAGGCCCAGGCCTGCCAGCAGCTATCGCGCTCTATTTTGCTGCGTACGCCTTACCAGCATGACAGGCTATTCGAGCGCGCATTCACCCATCTTGATGCCGCCCTCGAACGCGTCAGTCAGGACGGTGCCTCCGGGGAACAGATGAAAGCGCTGGGTTTTCTGCTGAGTAACCTGCGTGCTATCGACGCCCAGCTGGCGACGATTGAATCCGGGCAGGTTCCCGCGACGACGGTACAGGATACGGAGAATCAGCTGGCGGACGACGGCCTGCACGGCTTTAGCGATATCCGTCAGCGCCTGAGCCGCAACTTTTCGCCGGAGTCGGCGCTCTTTCGCCACGCGGTGCGAATGTCCGTTGTGCTCTGCACGGGCTATGGACTGATTCAGCTGACCGGTATGGATCATGGCTACTGGATCCTCCTCACCAGCCTGTTCGTGTGTCAGCCAAACTACAATGCGACGCGCCATCGCCTGGCGCTGCGCATTATCGGCACCCTGGTGGGTGTTGCCGTTGGGCTGCCGATCCTGTTTTTTGTCCCCTCTCTGGAGGGACAGCTGATACTAATCGTCGTGACCGGCGTCCTGTTCTTTGCTTTTCGCAACGTCCAGTATGCCCATGCCACGATGTTTATAACCCTGCTGGTGCTGCTCTGTTTTAATCTGCTGGGGGAAGGATTCGAAGTGGCGCTGCCGCGCGTTATCGATACCCTGGCAGGCTGTGCGATTGCCTGGGCGGCGGTGAGTTTTATCTGGCCTGACTGGCGGTTCAGGAATTTACCTCGCGTGCTTGAACGTGCGGTTGACGCCAACTGTCGCTATCTGGACGCGATTCTGGAGCAGTATCATCAGGGCCGCGATAACCGGCTTGCCTACCGCATTGCCAGACGCGACGCCCATAACCGTGATGCGGAAATGGCCTCGGTGGTCTCCAACATGTCGTCAGAACCTGATGTATCACCCGCCGTGCGTGAGGTCACTTTCCGGCTGCTGTGTCTGAACCACACCTTCACCAGCTATATCTCCGCGCTGGGCGCGCACCGGGAAAAAATCACGTCGGCGGATATTCTTACGCTGCTCGACGACGCCGTCTGCTATGTGGACGATGCTCTGCATCACTCCCCGACAGATGAGCTACGCGTTCAGCAATCGCTGGACGGGCTGGTCCAGCGGATCCAGCATCTGGAGCCACGTCCGGACAGTAAAGAACCGCTGGTTGTGCAGCAGATCGGGCTACTGGTCGCACTGCTGCCCGAGTTCTGTCGGCTCCAGCGGCAGGTTACTACCCCGGAGAAAACACCGCTGGCAGAGCATTAAACCACTCTGTCAGCTCCTGGCGTCGTGAGGTTGGCAGCGCCGCAGCATGTACGCCAGTAATTGCCCCTTCCAGCGCGAACAGCACTTTTACGCTCAGCTCTTTGCGTAATTCCCGCATCTTCAGCCAGCAGCGCTCAGCCCCGAGCAGGTACAGCACATCAGGGCTTGTGATACCGGCTTCGAAAAGCAGCTGCTCAAGCTGGAAATTAAGATTGGGGAGATCCCGGATCCTGCGCTGGTCGCGTTGCAAGGCTTTCTCACGCTGAGCCGCCTGCAGGGAGTAGCCGGACAACAGCAGCAGCATGTCGCTATCGTCCCACAGTGCCTCATCGACACGATAATAGTTGAGTAAGACCTCGCGGCCACGTTTGTTCAGCTTCAGAAGATGAGGGTTATGCGTCGTACAGTACTGCGCGCTTTCTTCCGCAGCGCGCAAATATAATTCACCCTCCGCCACCATGGCGAATACCGTGTCATCGATAGAGAGGCTGTAGCCCCCAAATAGCGCCCGACACCGTACATGCCCGAGGGGAGAGAAGAATTGCTGAGAAGCACACACCCTTTTGCTCGATATATTCATGACGATTATCCCTTTAAATCATGTATATAAAGACAAATGAAATTAACAGTTCCTTTAAGGCGCACCTTAGGGAACTTCCGTACAGACGGCAAGATGAATTTAAGGATTGGCGGGACGACTAACGAAATTTGCGAGTCACTTTCCGAAAATGAGGTTGATCTTTGCTCTGCTCAGGTATACTGTACATCCATACAGTAACCAACAGGGCTGGATTGATTATGTACTCTTCAGACTATGCAAATCGCTCTACGTTTTCCGCTAACCATGCAACTCACCCCGCGCATGCTCATCAACAGCACACATCAGCCGGGCTGATTAGCGAAGTGGCCTACCGTGAGGACCAGCCCATGTTAACGCAGCTGCTGTTGTTACCGTTATTGCAACAGCTCGGGCAACAGTCTCGCTGGCAGCTCTGGCTGACTCCTCAGCAAAAGCTGAGCCGCGAATGGGTACAATCTGCCGGGCTACCTTTAGCGAAAGTTATGCAAATAAACCAGATGTCGCCCTGCCATACCCTGGAATCAATGATCCGTGCGCTTCGCACTGGTAATTACAGCGTCGTCATCGGCTGGATTTCCGAAGCGCTAACGGAAGATGAACATTCTCGACTGGTTCTGGCCGCTGAAGAAGGAAATGCGATGGGCTTTATTATGCGTCCGGTACGAACTCAGTCATCGACGCCGGGACAGCTCAGCGGGCTAAAAATTCACTCAAATTTGTATCATTAAGTGAAAATGAGATTATTCCTGGGAAATAATTTATGTTGTCTGTAACAGATTCAGGCTGCATGTAAAATCTGTGGCAACGCTTGTCTGATGCGGTTTCCCGTATCTTGTGGTCATCCAGGCACCAAACATAAATGTTAAATTTTATGTACACAACTCTTTTTTTTTCATATGCCTTACAGAGTTCACACTTGTAAGTTTCCAACGACGTTGTAGACTTTACATCGCCAGGGGTACTCGGCTTAAGCC
>DATEKR010000331.1:0-2972 GCA_035277345.1 Enterobacteriaceae bacterium | reverse complement strand
AGCTGCCGATATCGTGCTGCAGGCTGCTATCGCCGCCGGTGCACCGAAAGACCTGATCGGCTGGATCGATCAGCCTTCCGTTGAGCTCTCCAACGCGCTGATGCATCACCCGGATGTCAACCTGATCCTCGCCACCGGTGGCCCGGGCATGGTGAAAGCTGCCTATAGCTCAGGCAAACCGGCTATCGGCGTTGGCGCAGGCAACACCCCTGTTGTTATCGATGAAACAGCGGATATCAAACGTGCGGTTGCCTCCGTGCTGATGTCCAAAACCTTTGATAACGGCGTGATCTGCGCATCTGAGCAGTCCGTTGTAGTGGTCGACTCTGTTTATGACGCCGTTCGCGAGCGTTTCGCCAGCCACGGCGGCTATATGCTGCAGGGTAAAGAGCTGAAAGCCGTTCAGGATATTATCCTGAAAAACGGTGCGCTGAACGCCGCCATCGTTGGCCAGCCAGCGTATAAAATTGCTGAACTTGCCGGCTTTACCGTGCCGACGACCACCAAGATCCTGATTGGTGAAGTTAAGGTTGTCGATGAAAGCGAGCCGTTTGCTCACGAAAAACTCTCTCCGACCCTTGCCATGTACCGCGCGAAAGACTTCGACGATGCAGTACTGAAAGCGGAGAAACTGGTCGCTATGGGCGGTATTGGCCACACATCCTGTCTCTACACTGACCAGGATAACCAGCCGGAACGCGTCGCCCACTTCGGTCAGATGATGAAAACCGCGCGTATCCTGATCAACACCCCGGCGTCTCAGGGTGGTATCGGTGACCTGTATAACTTTAAACTCGCACCTTCCCTGACGCTGGGTTGTGGTTCCTGGGGTGGTAACTCCATCTCTGAAAACGTTGGTCCGAAGCACCTGATCAACAAGAAAACCGTTGCTAAGCGAGCTGAAAACATGTTGTGGCATAAACTTCCGAAATCTATCTACTTCCGCCGCGGCTCACTGCCGATTGCGCTGGATGAAGTGATTACTGATGGCCACAAACGTGCGCTCATCGTCACCGACCGTTTCCTGTTCAACAATGGCTATGCCGACCAGATCACCTCCGTTCTGAAAGCGGCCGGTGTGGAAACCGAGGTGTTCTTTGAAGTTGAAGCAGACCCGACCCTGACCGTTGTGCGTAAAGGTGCCGAGCTGGCAAACTCCTTCAAACCTGACGTGATCATCGCCCTGGGCGGCGGTTCCCCGATGGATGCAGCTAAAATCATGTGGGTGATGTACGAACACCCGGAAACCCACTTCGAAGAGCTGGCGCTGCGCTTTATGGATATCCGTAAACGTATCTACAAGTTCCCGAAAATGGGCGTGAAGGCAAAAATGATTGCCGTGACCACAACTTCCGGTACCGGTTCTGAAGTGACCCCGTTTGCGGTGGTTACCGATGACGCAACCGGACAGAAATACCCGCTGGCTGACTATGCCCTGACCCCGGATATGGCGATTGTCGATGCCAACCTGGTGATGGATATGCCGAAATCACTCTGCGCCTTCGGCGGCCTTGATGCGGTAACCCACGCCCTTGAAGCCTACGTTTCCGTGCTGGCCTCTGAGTTCTCCGACGGTCAGGCGCTGCAGGCTCTGAAGCTGCTGAAAGAAAACCTGCCGGCGTCTTATAATGAAGGGTCGAAAAACCCGGTTGCCCGTGAGCGCGTGCACAGTGCAGCGACCATCGCCGGTATCGCGTTTGCTAACGCCTTCCTCGGTGTGTGTCACTCGATGGCGCACAAACTGGGCTCTCAGTTCCACATTCCGCACGGTCTGGCTAACGCCCTGCTGATCTCCAACGTTATCCGCTATAACGCGAATGATAACCCGACCAAGCAGACCGCATTCAGCCAGTACGACCGTCCGCAAGCGCGTCGCCGCTACGCAGAAATCGCTGACCACCTCGGCCTGAGCGCTGCCGGTGACCGTACCGCAGCGAAAATTGAGAAACTGCTGGCATGGCTGGAAACGCTGAAAGCTGAGCTGGGTATTCCGAAATCTATCCGCGAAGCAGGCGTGCAGGAAGCAGACTTCCTGGCCAACGTTGATAAGCTGTCTGAAGATGCGTTTGATGACCAGTGTACCGGCGCTAACCCGCGCTACCCGCTGATCTCCGAGCTGAAACAAATTCTGCTGGATACTTACTACGGCCGTGCCTTCAGCGAAAGTGACGCCGTTGTTGAGAAAAAAGACGCGGCACCTGCTGCGGCTGTAAAAGCAGACAAAAAAGCGAAGAAAAGCGCATAACCGTCAGCGTATAACTACCCGCCGGTTCGCGTAAGCCTCCGGCGGCGTAAAGCAAAAAGCCTTATCAGCGATGATAAGGCTTTTTTAATGCGCCCACGCCAGACCGTGTTAATCGTGGCAGTGGCTATCCTGGATCGCCGTGAGCGAACCTTCCTTCAGGGACTGTTTATAGTGTTTACGGCAGACGGATACGTAGCGCTCATTGCCCCCTATCACCACCTGCTCCCCTTCGTTATAGGGTCGTCCGGCCTGATCGAGACGCAGCACCATGCTGGCTTTGCGGCCGCAGAAACAGATGGTTTTCAGTTCAACCAGCTTATCTGACCAGGCGAGTAAATACTGGCTGCCGCTAAAAAGTTCACCGCGAAAGTCGGTGCGTAATCCGTAGCACAATACAGGAATATCAAGCTGATCAACCACCTCGGATAATTCATGCACCTGCTCACGCGTGAGAAACTGACTTTCATCGACCAGGACACAGTGAACCCGCTCACGCGCATTCTCTGCGCTTATCTCACTGAATAACGAGGTCTGCGGGTTATACAATCTGGCGGGCGAAGAAAGACCAATTCGCGAACTTACCTTCCCTGCTCCAAAGCGATCGTCGATTTCCGCCGTATATACCACACTGCGCATTCCGCGCTCCTGGTAATTCCAGGAGGACTGCAACAGCGCCGTCGATTTGCCCGCATTCATTGCAGAATAGTAAAAGTAAAGTTGTGCCATT
>DATEKR010000330.1:0-2450 GCA_035277345.1 Enterobacteriaceae bacterium | reverse complement strand
GTCAGCGATACGGATTTCCCGGCGCTGGCCGCAGGTGAGACCGTTACAGGCACCTTTGCCGGTGAGGTAAAAACCTTTACCGCCACGCCGGTCAAAGGGACTACCTGGCTGCTGGCGGTCGCGCTGGATAGCGCCGATGCCACCTCTGGCATGAAATCTCTGCTGAAAGCCTCGGCGCTGTCGCTGATTGTGCTGGTTCTGCTTGGCGGCGCGGTGGTGCATTTTGTGGTCGCCGCCCTGCTTAAACGCCTGCTCACCATTCGTGATGCGATGCGGGCTATCAGCAGCGGAGACAACGATCTGTCCCAGCGTCTGCCGGAATCCGGCAATGATGAAGTGGCGCAAATCGCCCACGCCTTTAATGCCTTCAGCGATAAGCTCTCGGGCGTCATGGTGCAGCTGCGCGAATCCAGTACCTCGGTGCAGAATGCCGCGAGAGAGATTGCCGCCGGTAACCAGGATCTTTCCGGGCGTACCGAACAGGCTGCCTCAAGCCTGCGGGAAACCGCCAGCGCCGTGGAACAAATTACCGCCTCGGTTGCCCAGTCGACGGACTCTGCCACGGCGGCAAACACCCAGGCCGAAAATGCGTCGCAGGCCGCATCACGCGGCGGTGAGGTGGTGACCAATGCCATCAATACGATGCAGACCATCGAGAGCGCCTCGGCGAAAATTGGCGATATCACCAGCGTGATCGACAGTATTGCTTTCCAGACCAATATTCTGGCCCTCAACGCTGCGGTTGAAGCCGCCCGCGCCGGGGAGCAGGGTCGCGGATTCGCCGTGGTGGCCGGGGAAGTGCGTAATCTGGCGAGCCGCAGCGCTCAGGCGGCGAAAGAGATCAAAACCCTGATTGATGCCACCACTGAAAGCGTCGCGACCGGCTCACGCTATGTCCGCATGGCGGGCGACAGCATGCACGAGATCGTCACCAGTATCGGCAGCGTTTCCGGCATTATGCGCGAGATTAGCATTGCCAGCAGCGAGCAGATGAAAGGGATTCAGGAGATTAACCACGCGGTGACAGATCTGGACCGTATGGTACAGCAGAACGCGGAACTGGTCGTACAGTCTGCCGCTGCGGCCAGCGCGCTACAGGGTCAGGCCGGTGAGTTGGCCGAAACCGCAGGGCATTTCCGCATTTAATCTTTCGCCGACGCGCTTTTGCCACGGATTAGCGCGTCGGCTGAATACTTCCAGGAATATTGTCATTTTTGTTTAATCGTTACGCCATTTTTTGATCAAAATCAGCATCCATCCCCTTCCCCTTTGGTGTTATGCCAGCAGTAAGTGTGAACGATATCACGCGCAGGATTGGGTCGCAGGGAGTGCATAACAACGAGGTGGACGGGGTAACGATGGCGCAGGTGAAAGCAAGTCTGACTTTATTTGGTGGTGATACGGTGGTGGTTCGCTGTTCTGAACAGTGCCACATTCATTTGATGAGTACCAAAGCCAGAGCGGCACAAACGCAGAGCGATATTCTGAGCGTTCAGAATCGCGACAGTGCGTATCTGACGGTGCCCTACAGCGGCACCTGGAATGTGTTGATCGACAGTCACAGCCAGTCTCTGGAGCACTCTATAAGCTACGTTCCGGCTTAAGACATTTCGGCCCCTGTCTTCAGGGGCCGCTTTCTATCAGGCGACGCCCGCCTGCAGATAGCGCACCTTATTAACCAGCTCATTCAGGCAGTCGTCCTGCATTCCCAGACGAACCAGCTCCTGTTCGAGGGAGAAAAGATACTGGGCATTGGTCCCGAGAGGCCCACTGGCCGCCGCGATAAGGGGCGCGATCACCTGCGTGCGGGTGTCGGACTCGTACAGCGGATGACGCGGATCCATAATAAAGACCAGGGCATTTACCGTCTGTCCGTCATCCAGCGCCAACTGGCACCAGCTCGGCAGATAACAGCCGGTGATCATCTCCCGCTTCCACAGCAGCGTCAGTTCTTCTTCCAGCGTCGTCTCCGGCAGCCGATAGGCAACGCCGGTGGTGCGTCCGCCCTCTTTTAGTGCAAGCATTCGCCCGGGCTGACAGGCGCTACCGCGCCCGGCAGTCAGACGCAAACAGAAGGCACGATGCCAGCCGACCAGGGTACCGGTACAGGACGCCGTATACTCCAGCGCCGGGTTCCACATCAGCGAACCGTAACCGAACAGCCACACGGGCCCGTTATCCGGTCGACATGCCAGCGTCGCGGCAAGCGACGCGGCCCGCTGCTCGGCGGACCACAGAAGCGATTCCTCAATGGCACCAAATGCCGTCTTACAATCCGCATTCATTAAGAAATCACGCGTTAACATTTATATCTACCTCCACCACTGCTTACTTCCCTGCAACTACTTTTTTGACGCCTTCCAGACTTTTTTGTCACTTTTTGAACTGCTTACTCTGACGATATGCAATTTGCGCACCGCATGCAAGCAGCGCTATGTAAACACGGGTGC
>DATEKR010000329.1:0-5998 GCA_035277345.1 Enterobacteriaceae bacterium | reverse complement strand
TACGGCCAATCAGGTCCCACAGGGCCTGCTCGACAAAAGAGAGCGCGCGTTCGGTCAGCTGATGGGCGCTGCCGCGCTGCCAGTGCACCAGATCCTGCCAGATACGTTCGCGATTAAACGGATCCTGACCAATCATCACTTTGCGGAAGAAGGCATTGACCACGTGCGGGCGCACCACTTCAGGGGGCGCAAAGGAGTAGCCTTTGGTGCCATCGTCGGCGGTGATGGTGAGCATCGCCATTTTTGCCAGGCTCTCCGGCCCCGGATGCGAGTGACCAGCGCTGTCCGATACGCGGCGGGTAGGGTACTGGAAGACGGTGACGTTTACTGATTCAATTTTCATTATAGGTCCTTTGTACAACGACTGATTCTGAACCGTCGGCGCGGTAAGCCAACGTGA
Source organism: Enterobacteriaceae bacterium (assembly GCA_035277345.1). Lineage (GTDB taxonomy): Bacteria > Pseudomonadota > Gammaproteobacteria > Enterobacterales > Enterobacteriaceae > BIGb0383. Next base: position 5,598 of record DATEKR010000329.1, on the reverse strand, counting down.
AAATGCGTTACGACCAACAACAGAGGGGAGCAATACGACTTTTGAAAAGCCGTTTCAGAACTAAATGTATGCATAAAATTCGCCCAATGCCTCGGACAAATTTCGCTAAGCGTCGCTATATTTTCGTGCATACGCACGACATTGCGTGACAATTTTCACAAAAGAGGTGGGAAGTGTGAGGTAGATCGGAAAGATGTTTCGTTATAAATAAAACATTAAGTCGAACAACCCTTCTCCGCAGAGAAGGGCCAGAAGAAGGGAAAATCAGGCGATAGTCACCTTAGTATCAAGATAGACATCCTGCACGGCGTTAATCAGCTTCACGCCTTCAGACATCGACTTCTTAAACGCTTTACGGCCCAGGATAAGCCCCATCCCACCCGCACGCTTGTTAATCACCGCCGTGCGTACCGCGTCGCTAAGATCGGTTTCGCCGCCCGCCGCACCGCCGGAGTTGATAAGCCCCGCCCTGCCCATATAGCAGTTCGCCAGCTGGTAGCGCACCAGATCGATAGGGTTTTCGCTGGTCAGCTTGCTGTAGACCCGGTCATCCGTATAGCCGAAGTTCACCGCCTTATAGCCGCCGTTATTCTCCGCCATCTTCTGCTTCACAATATCGGCCCCGATGGTCGCCGCCAGATGGTTCGCCTGACCGGTAAGGTCGGCGGAAACGTGGTAATCGACGCCGTCTTTTTTGAAGTCCTCATTGCGCAGATAGGCCCATAGCACGGTGACCAACCCCAGCTCGTGCGCCCGTTCAAAGGCGGCGGAGATCTCCTCAATCTGACGACGGGATTCCCGGGAGCCAAAGTAGATGGTGGCCCCTACCGCCACGGCACCCAGATTAAACGCCTGCTCCACGCTGGCGTAGAGGGTCTGGTCATATTCGGTGGGATAGCTCAGGGTTTCATTGTGGTTAAGCTTAACGAGGAACGGAATGCGGTGGGCATAGCGGCGCGAAACGGAGGCCAGCACGCCGTAGGTCGATGCCACGCAGTTACAGCCCGCTTCAATCGCCAGCTCAACAATATTCTTCGGATCGAAGTAGAGCGGATTGGCGGCAAAGGATGCGCCCGCCGAGTGCTCAACGCCCTGATCGACCGGCAAAATGGAGAGATAGCCGCTGCCCGCCAGTCGCCCGGTGTTGTACAGCGTCTGCATATTACGTAATACCGCCGGTGGTCGGTTGTTATCGATCATCACCCGGTCAACATAATCTTTGCCTGGCAGGTAGAGTTTATCGGCAGGAATAGTCATACAGCGGTGCTGTAGCAAGCCGTCGGCGTCTTTGCCGAGCAGTTGCGTAATATCAGTCATAGCGATGCTCCCGTGGTTGCCGCTGTTATCGGCAGTGGATTGTCCTTACCCGCTGATGCGGGCAACGATAAGCCTGGTACCAGTAGCGCAAATTTTCCAGAACCAGGCTATTTTTCAGTCATATCTGCTGGCTCGATTCACTGATAACAAAAATGTTACATCGCTCATACTTTCACCCTAAAGGTATTTAAAAGGTATTACCTGCTGGTATGCTGAAAATGTACCTTACCTGTCATGAAGGATTTAATGATGAAAACTACAGCAAAGCTGTCGTTCATGATGTTCGTTGAGTGGTTTATCTGGGGCGCCTGGTTTGTTCCACTGTGGCTGTGGCTAAGTAAAAGCGGCTTTACCGCCGGGGAGATCGGCTGGTCCTATGCCTGTACCGCCATCGCCGCGATCCTCTCGCCAATCCTGGTCGGCTCTCTGACCGACCGCTTCTTCTCAGCGCAGAAAGTGCTGGCGCTGCTGATGTTCGCAGGCGCAATACTGATGTACTTTGCCGCCCAGCAGACGACCTTCGCCGGGTTCTTCCCGCTGCTGCTGGCCTACTCGCTGACCTATATGCCGACCATCGCGCTGACCAACAGCATTGCCTTCTCCCACGTCGGCGACGTGGAGCGCGACTTCCCGCGGATCCGCGTGATGGGCACCATCGGCTGGATCGGCTCTGGCCTTGTGTGCGGCTTCCTGCCGCAGATGATGGGCTACAGCGATATCTCCCCGACCAATATCCCGCTGCTGATCACCGCTGGCAGCTCATTGCTGTTAGGTCTTTTCGCCCTGACCTTGCCGGATACGCCGCCGAAAAGTACCGGCAAGCTGAACTTCAAGGTGATGCTGGGTCTTGACGCGATTATCCTGTTGCGCGACCGCAATTTCCTGGTCTTCTTCTTCTGTTCATTCCTGTTCGCCATGCCGCTGGCCTTCTACTACATCTTCGCCAACGGCTACCTCACCGAAGTGGGGATGAAAAACGCCACCGGCTGGATGACCCTCGGTCAGTTCTCCGAAATCTTCTTTATGCTGGCGCTGCCGTTTTTCACTAAGCGTTTTGGTATTAAAAAGGTATTATTACTGGGCTTGCTCACCGCCGCCCTGCGCTACGGCTTTTTCGTCTTCGGCGGCGCGGAGCAGTACTTTACTTACGCCCTGCTGTTCCTCGGCATTCTGCTGCACGGCGTGAGCTACGACTTTTACTATGTCACCGCCTATATCTACGTCGATAAAAAGGCACCGGTGCATATGCGTACCGCCGCGCAGGGGCTGATTACCCTCTGCTGTCAGGGCTTCGGCAGCCTGCTGGGCTATCGCCTTGGCGCAATGATGATGGAAAAAATGTATGCGTACCCAGAGCCGGTTAACGGCCTGACCTTTAACTGGGCGGGTATGTGGACCTTCGGCGGCGTGATGATTGCCATTATCGCCGTACTCTTTATGTTGTTCTTTCGCGAATCGGATAAAGAAATCACCGCAATACAGGTGGACAACGAGCGCGATATTTCGCTGACACAAGGGGAAGTTAAATGAAAGCGGATCGTATTCTCGGTGCCCTTTACGGGCAGGCGTTAGGGGATTCGATGGGTATGCCATCTGAGCTGTGGCCACGAAGTCGGGTGAAAGCCCACTTCGGCTGGATAGACAGGTTCCTGCCGGGGCCTGCGGAAAATAATGCCGCCTGTTATTTTGGCCGCGCAGAGTTTACCGACGACACCTCAATGGCGCTCTGTCTGGCCGATGCGCTTATCGAGTGCGACGGACGGATCGATGCCGATGTTATCGGTCGGCATATCCTGAAATGGGCGGAAGGTTTCGACGCTTTTAATAAGAACGTGCTTGGCCCGACGTCAAAGATTGCCCTTAACGCTATTCGCGCCGGGAAACCGGTTCGCGAGCTGGAGAACAACGGTGTGACCAACGGTGCCGCCATGCGCGTGTCGCCGCTGGGTTGCATGCTGCCGACCGACGATCTCGATCACTTTATCGATGAGATTGCGCTGGCCTCCAGCCCGACCCACAAGTCGGATATCGCCATCTCCGGGGCCGTTGCTGTCGCCTGGGCGATTTCACGGGCCATCGACGGGGCAAGCTGGGCGAGCATCGTCGATGCCCTGCCCGCCATTGCCGCCCATGCCCAGCAAAAACGGGTGACCACCTTCAGCGCGTCGATGGCAGCACGCATCGAGCTGGCGCTGAAAACCGTCCGCGAAGCGCATGGCGTGGAATCGGCCAGCGAGCAGCTTTATCAGCTGATCGGGGCTGGAACCAGCACCATTCAGTCGGTGCCCTGCGCGATTGCGATGGTGGAGCTGGCTGAAGGCTGCCCTAACCGCTGTGCAATTCTGTGCGCCAACCTCGGCGGCGACACCGATACCATCGGCGCAATGGCCACCGCCATCTGCGGCGCGCTGCAGGGGATCAACGCCATCGATGCCGATCTGAAACGTGAGCTGGATGACGTTAATCAGCTGGATTTTGTCCACTATGCCGCTACGCTTTTACAATACCGCCAGCAACGGGAGAACGCATGAGCGCGGAAATTTTGAGCGAAAAACTGGCCGGGTTGCAGGCAACCCGCCCGGTGGTCGTGGTCGGCGCGGCGGTGATTGATGTCATCGCCGATGCCTACGCTCTGCCCTGGCGCGGCTGCGATATTGAGCTCCATCAGCAGGGAGTAAATATCGGCGGCTGTGCGCTGAACATCGCCGTGGCGCTGAAGCGTCTCGGCGTGGAGGCCTGCAATGCGCTGCCGCTTGGAAAAGGCATGTGGTCAGACATTATCCGCTCGAATATGGCTAAAGAGGGGCTGACCAGCGTGGTGGAAGCCGAGGACGGCGACAACGGCTGGTGTCTGGCGCTGGTGGAGCCGGACGGTGAACGCACCTTTATGTCCTTTAGCGGCGTGGAAAATCAGTGGCGCGAAGAGTGGCTGGCGGGGATCCCCGTACAGCCTGGCGCGCTGGTCTACCTGTCCGGCTATCAGCTGGCTTCCGCCAGCGGCGAGCGGCTGGTCAGCTGGCTGGAAGGGCTGGAGGGTATCACCGCCTTTATCGACTTCGGTCCGCGCATCGTCGATATTCCTGGCCCGCTGCTGGATCGGATCATGGCCTGTAAACCGCTGGTGTCGCTGAATCGCCAGGAAACCGAATTTGCCGCAGAGATCTTAAACTGCGACGACGAAGTTGCCGCTTTCGGGCAGGCGTGGGTGAAGCGTTTTCAGGCCCCGCTGGTGGTGCGCCAGGACAAAGCCGGTGCCTGGTACTTTACGCCGGATGAACATGGTCTGGTCGCGCCCTTCCCGGCAACGGTGCTGGACACTATCGGCGCGGGCGACAGCCATGCGGGCGGAACGCTGGCAGGACTGGCGGCGGGCTGGTCATTGCCGGATGCGGTCCTGCTTGGCAATGCCGTTGCCGCCTGGGTGGTCAGCCATCGCGGCGGAGACTGCGCCCCGACCCGCGAAGAGTTACTCCTCGCACACAAACACGTATAGGTCGCTACGGCAGTAGCTGATGCTGTACTCAATAGGCCGGTGCTGTTGATCGAGCGCGACTTGCTTGATCACCAGCACCGGTATTTTTTCGTCCATCTTAATATGCTGCTGAAACTCGACGTCGGGCATCATGGCGCTAACCCTGGAGCGCGTGCGTTCCGGGAAGATATTGCGCTGACGGAAATAGTCATACAACGAAACACCGATGGCATCCGCATCCTCGATTAACGCGGTCGGCACCCAGGACTCCTCAATCGAGACGGCATCGTCATCCACATAGCGAATACGCTTGAGCTGAAAAACATCGCTGTCTGGCACCACGCCCAGTTGGTCCGCCACCTCTTCCGGGCAGGGCACCACCCGCTTATTGACCCACAGGGTATTTGGCTTTTTGCCGCGCAGCACCACCTGCTGAGAAAACCCGCGCGCCTCTTTCAGGGAGTACTCAAAAATATTGACGATTTGCGTCCCATACCCGCGCGCACGCGTCACCACCCCCTCATTTTCAAGGGCCTCCATGGCTTTGCGCACGGTAATGCGCGAGACGCCGGTCAGCTGGCTCAGGTCGCGCTCACCGGGCAAAATATTACCGTGCTGCAGCACCCCGCTGCGCACGGCATTTTTCACCGTTTCGGCAAACCTGAGATACAGGGGCATCTTATCTTTCGCGGCGATACGGTCGTTAAGCTGGGCAATAAGTCGGAGATGCGCCTCTTCCATCGATATTTTCCTGGCTGATGTGTGCTGTCCCTATATTACCACCATGCATGGAAATGATGTACCGGGCC
>DATEKR010000328.1:0-2862 GCA_035277345.1 Enterobacteriaceae bacterium | reverse complement strand
TGATGTTCATAAAGGTGCGCTTAGGGTCGATCAGCACCGTCTCGATACCCAGATGCTGGCGGAACTGCGGCGCATCGGACTCTTCAGAGGTGTAGATCCAGTTGGGGGTAATCCCCTTCTCGTCCATAAACGTCTTTACACCATTGCTCCACACGTCCCAGCCGTGCGGGTACGGCTCCATGCCCTCTTCGTTAAAGGCATGAATACGAATGTTTTTTTGATATTTAAACGTCTGAAGCAGCCAGCGCAGGCGGTCTGATACCGTCGGCTGCTGCGACATGGCGCTGTCTTCAAACAGCTGACGGTCGCGGGTTTCGTCGTAGCCCATAATGATGTGCAGCTCATCAACCTGGCTACAGGCGCGCTGGATCAAATAGATATGCCCGGTATGCAACGGATAAAACTTACCGAACACCACGCCGATGTTCTTTTGCATACGCGGGAATTCCAGCCCCAGAAAGCGGTGCAGCGCTTCGAGCTTTTGCGCGCTGGGGCTTTTGATTTTGGCATTAAGCAGTTGGCTCAGATAGCCTTTGGTCATGCCGCTGGCGTCCGCCACCTGCTGCAGCGTACAGCCCTTCTGGCGAATGGCGGTCTTGATATAGTCAAACGACGACATAAATTACGGTGCCTCCTGCAAAATCGAATACGTAATTATAAGTCGTCAAAGACGTTTAACGCATCCGCGAGTTTTTTCACGCCAAAGACCTGCATCCCTTCCGGGATCTTTTTCGGCACGTTGGCAGCCGGAACAATCGCCCGGCGGAAGCCGTGTTTCGCCGCCTCGGAGATACGCTCCTGGCCGCTCGGTACCGGGCGGATTTCACCGGCCAGCCCCACTTCGCCAAACACCACCAGATCCTGCGGAAGCGGTCTGTCGCGCAGGCTGGAGACCATCGCCAGCAGCAGCGCCAGGTCAGCACTGGTTTCCGTCACCTTGACGCCGCCCACCACGTTGACGAACACGTCCTGGTCCGCCATCTGCAGGCCGCCGTGACGGTGCAATACCGCCAGCAGGATCGCCAGGCGGTTCTGCTCCAGACCAACTGCCACGCGCCTTGGGTTGCCCATCATCGAGACATCGACCAGCGCCTGAATTTCGACGAGTAGCGGACGCGTTCCTTCCCACAGCACCATCACCGAGCTGCCGGAGGTGATTTCATCTCCCCGGCTCAGAAAAATGGCGGAGGGGTTGCTGACTTCGCGCAGCCCCTGCTCGGTCATGGCAAACACGCCCAGCTCGTTCACTGCGCCGAAACGGTTTTTGTGGCTGCGCAGAGTGCGAAAACGTGAGTCCGCATCGCCATCGAGCATCACGGAGCAGTCGATACAGTGTTCAAGCACTTTCGGCCCGGCCAGCGAGCCGTCTTTAGTGACGTGGCCGACCATCACAATCGCCACGCCGCGCGTTTTGGCAAAGCGCGTCAGGTAGGCCGCCGTTTCGCGGACCTGCGCCACGCTGCCCGGCGAAGACTGGATGTCCGCCATGTGCATCACCTGGATGGAGTCGATGACCATCAGCTTCGGCTGCTCTTCTTCCGCAATCATGCAGATCTGCTCGATGCTGGTTTCCGAGAGCATATTCAGGTTACCGGTCGGCAGGCCGAGACGGTGGGCGCGCATCGCGACCTGCTGCAGAGACTCTTCCCCCGTGACGTACAGGGTTTTCATCTGCTCGGCGAGCCGGCAGAGCGTTTGCAGCAGCAGCGTTGATTTCCCCGCTCCCGGGTTACCGCCGATGAGGATGGCGCTGCCGGGAACCACGCCGCCGCCGAGCACGCGGTCGAACTCTTTGAATCCGGTGGAGAAGCGCGGCAGCTCTTCAAGGCTGATGTCCGAAAGCTTTTGCACTTTCGCGACACCGGCATTCCCCGCATAGCCGCTCAGGCGTTCGTTGCGGGCCACGCTCGGCGAAGCCGCCACACCACGCACTTCGGTGATGGTGTTCCAGGCATGACAGGCGCTGCACTGCCCCTGCCAGCGCGGATAGTCCGCACCACATTCATTACAGACAAATGCGCGTTTAGGAGCTTTCGCCACGGTTTACCTCTTTATTTCTGTGCGGGCTGCGTGCCGGGTGGCGCTGACGCATACCCGGCCTGGAAAAGCAGACCGTTATTTCTGATTAATGCTGCCGGAGAGGATGCAGAACACCCCCATCAGGTCAGCGTGACGGATGGTCACTTCCGTCTTTTCATTCACTTTGGGCTTCGCGTGGTAGGCAATGCCGAGGCCCGCCGCTTTGATCATCGGCAGGTCGTTGGCACCGTCGCCAATAGCCACGGTTTGCGCCACAGGGATTTCATATTTTTCCGCCAGACGCGTTAACGTATTGGCTTTGTACTGCGCATCCACGATGTCGCCCGTCACCTGCCCCGTCAGCTTACCGTCGACGATCTCCAGCTCGTTCGCCACCACGGTGGTCAAACGCAGCTTATCGCGCAGGTAATCTGCAAAGAAGGTGAACCCTCCCGAGGCGATAGCCACTTTCCAGCCCAGCGTCTCCAGCTTCAGCACCAGCTGTGTTAATCCTGGCATCAAAGGCAGCTCGTCGCGTACCTGGCGCAGAATGGTCGCATCGGCCCCTTTCAGGGTAGCGACGCGCTGTCTCAGGCTGGCGGTAAAGTCCAGCTCGCCGCGCATCGCCCGCTCGGTGACTTCCGCCACCAGCTCGCCGCTGCCCGCCAGCTTCGCGATTTCGTCGATGCACTCGATCTGGATTGCCGTGGAGTCCATATCCATCACCAGCAGGCCTGGCGTTTTCAGATGCGGAATTTTGCCCAGCGGGGCGACGTCCAGCCCGGCATCGTGTGCCAGGCGCGTTGCGCGCTGTGTCAGGGAGCCTGCCAGGCGAATGACCTG
>DATEKR010000327.1:0-7316 GCA_035277345.1 Enterobacteriaceae bacterium | reverse complement strand
ACACCCTAAACGACAACGCTGCGGCAACACCCCTTATTATTTGACTCTGTACAAAAAATAATCCGCAGGGTGAATTATACTTCAGATACCATAACGGGAAGCCACGGCGAGGGGGCTTTATGAACCATGTCTGGGGACTTTTTTCTCATCCCGACCGGGAGCTGCATATCATCCGGGGTGAAAACGAAAGCGTTTCGCATCACTACACTCATCACGTACTGCTGATGGCGGCGATCCCGGTGATCTGCGCCTTTATTGGTACCACGCAGTTTGGCTGGAGTTTTGGCGAAGGAGGCAGCGTACCGATATCCATCGGGACCGGATTAGCGCTGGCCGTTGTTTTTTATGCCCTGATGCTGGCCGGTGTGGCAGTAATGGGGCGGGTGATCTGGTGGATGGCGCGTAGTTACCCAAACCGTCCATCCCTGGCGCGCTGCATGGTCTTCGCAGGCTATGTCGCCACGCCGCTGTTTCTTAGCGGGCTGGTGGCGCTCTGGCCGCTGGTCTGGCTCTGTGCACTGGTCGGGACGGTCGCTCTGTTTTATACCGGCTATCTGCTTTATCTCGGGGTGCCAACCTTTCTCAATATCAACAAAGAAGAGGGGTTGAGTTTCTCCAGCTCAACCCTCGCCATCGGCGTGCTGGTGCTGGAAGTTTTGCTGGCGCTGACCGTGATATTGTGGGGCTACGGCTACCGTCTGTTCTGATAATGTGCGGCGCGGGTTGAAAAACCGGCGCCGCAGCATTCGTTCACGATTCTTCTCTGGCGACGGACAGTTGCCCCCGCTATGATACTTTGCCAGCTTCGTTATTGATGAACTAAACGAAAGCGGTGTGCGTCATCACGTGCATGAATAATTACCTGACTACTCACCATGCTGAAATTTCGAGTTTCCCTGATTAGCCTGGCGTTGCTGATGGCGACGCCTTTTGCCGCACCGCTGGCGGTTGCCAAAACGGCTCCTGTTGCAGCCGCTGCCACGCAGCCGGAGATCGCCTCCGGCAGTGCGATGATTGTTGACCTGAAAACCAATAAAGTCATCTATTCCAGCCATCCCAACCTGGTTCGTCCTATCGCGTCGATCACTAAAGTGATGACGGCGATGGTGGTGCTCGATGCCGGTCTGCCGCTGGATGAAATGTTGACGGTGGATATCAGCCAGACGCCGGAGATGAAAGGCATTTACTCCCGCGTGCGCCTGAACAGCCAGATCAGCCGTGAGAATATGCTGCTGCTGGCGCTGATGTCTTCGGAGAACCGCGCTGCGGCGAGCCTGGCGCATCATTATCCCGGCGGTTACCAGGCGTTTATCCGGGCGATGAACGCCAAGGCGAAGGCGCTGGGCATGAAAAATACCCGCTTTGTCGAGCCGACCGGCCTGTCGATTCATAACGTCTCGACCGCGGAAGATCTCACCCGACTGCTGATCGCCAGCCAGCAATATCCGCTGCTGGGCAAACTCAGCACCACCCGGGAAGAGATGGCGACGTTCTCCAGCCCGGCCTATACGCTGCCGTTCCGCAATACCAACCATCTGGTGTACCGGGAAAACTGGGATATTCAGCTGACCAAAACCGGCTTTACCAACGCCGCAGGTCACTGTCTGGTGATGCGCACCGTGATCAATCATCGCCCGGTGGCGCTGGTGGTAATGGATGCCTTTGGCAAGGCGACCCACTTCGCGGATGCCAGCCGTCTGCGGACCTGGATTGAAACCGGGAAAGTGATGCCGGTTCCGGCCTCCGCCCTGAGCTATAAAAAGCAGAAGGCGGCGCAGATGGCCGAAAGCCAGACCGCACAGAACGATTAAATAAATCAGGCCACGTCAGTGGCCTGTTTCTTTTTGTGTTTCGACAACTATTCCGGCAGCGTCCAGTCTCCGTCGCCCAGGGCGCGCTGCATAATCAGCGTATCCCGCCAGTCGCCCATCTTATAGCCCACGCTGCGCAGCTGGCCTGCGACTTCAAAGCCGTGTTTTTTATGGACGCGCAGCGATCCCTGGTTGTTGTTCCCGTCGCCGATAATCGCCAGCATCTGCCGCCAGGGGCCGCCTTCGCAGCGGGCGATCACAGCGCTGAGCAGGCTGCTGCCGATACCGTGTCCGGACATACTGCTGTCAACGTAAATGGACTCTTCGACGGTAAAACGGTAGGCCGGGCGAGGGCGGTAGGGCGTGGCATAGCAGTAGCCCGCCACCACGCCGCGATAAAGCGCCACCAGCCAGGGCAGGCCAAGGTCGGTGACTTTCTTCATGCGCTGGCGCATCTCATCCACCGACGGCGGCACTTCTTCAAAAGAGGCGCGACCGTTCAGCACGTGCCAGGCATACAGGGACGCGATGGCGTGAACATCCTCGGGCAGCGCGTCGCGGATCTCAACGTCAGCGCTACAGATAACTTCAACAGCAGACACGATGTGCAGACTCCTCGTAACAAAGGCCGGGACCGCTTGTCTCCGGCCGGATAACGCTACTCTATTACGAAGTGCGGGCACAATACAGCGTCCTTATGATGCCGGTGGCGTCTCCTTGCCCCAGTTCTTCAGCTTGCTGGTCTTGCCGATGCCCGGGTTCATGCTGTTGGTGGGATCGTTCTGGCGATAGAACTGCTGCAGGCTGTCGGCGGCCTCGTACAGGTGGCCGACGTTATGCTCGGCCGGATACTGGGCGCCACGCTCGCGCAGCAGGGCCAGCATCTCCTCTTTCAGCCGGTGTGAATCGATGCCTTTTTTGACGATGTAATCCTGATGGAAAACATGGCACATAAAGTGGCCGTAGTAGAGCTTATGCACCAGCTGTGCGTCGATATCCGGCGGCAGCGCCTCGAACCACTCCGTATCGTTGCGGCGCAGGGCGATATCGAGGGCCAGAATATCTTCGACCTCATCCGCATGCACCGCCTGATAGCGAATAGCCGCGCCCGCTGCCGCAAAGCGGTGCAGAAACGCCTTGCTGCCTTCGGTGGCGGTGCAGGCAAAGAAATCCCCTTCGGCGTCAGCAAAGAACTCGCGCAGCCAGGTCTGGGCCTCTTCAATCCCGTCTCCGGCCATTTTCAGCAGCAGATGGTGCTGATACTTATCGCGCCACAGTTTCATGCGCGGCGGCAGATGGCCGGGGAACAGATGGCCAAGCTTCTGCATCGCCCGGTCGGTAAAGTGCGGTTTGAACAGGGGGACTTTTTCCAGCGCGGCGTCGGTGCGGCCCTTCAGGCTAAAGAAGAAGGGCATTTTGTCGGTGCCGAGCTTGTCGATCATCAGGAAGGTGTCTTTGCCATAGCGCTCGGCGATATCGTAAATATCCCGGTGCATATATTCACCCGCCACCGGCAGGCTGGTGAAGTTGGCCAGAATATGACGGCGGATCTCCGTCAGCACCTCCGGCTTGTTGGTGCCGATATAGAACACCTGCTGGCGTTTTTCCGCTACAAAGGTATCGAGACGTACGGCAAATACCGCCAGTTTTCCCGCGCAGCCGGAGGACTCAAACAGACGATCCGGATCGGCGTTATAGCGGGCGGGCGTATCGGCGTCCACGTCGCGCACCCGACTGACGTAGTCGTGATCGTGAGCGTGGCGACCATCGTGACGTACGTTGGCATCGGTGACGCGCTCGTCGTCCAGCTTGCTGAGGATCTGCTCAGGCGTCTGGCCCAGGTCGATCCCCAGATGGTTCACCAGCTGCAGTCTGCCCTGCTCATCGATGCGGGCAAACAGAGACATCTCCGTATAGGCCGGGCCGCGCTGGACCAGCGCGCCGCCGGAGTTATTACAGATCCCGCCAATCACCGAGGCACCGATACAGGAGGAGCCGATCACCGAGTGGGGTTCGCGGCCCAGCGGCTTAAGCGCTTTTTCCAGCGAATAGAGCGTGGTGCCGGGAAAGGCAAGCACCTGTTTGCCCTTATCCAGCAGCTGCAGCTTATCGAGCCGCAGGGTGCTGATAATCACGATATCGCGGTCGTAATCGTTGCCGTTCGGCGTCGAGCCTTCGGTCAGACCGGTATTGGCGGCCTGCATCAGGATAATTTTATCGGCGCTGACGCAGGCGGCCAGCACTCGCCACAGCTCCAGCAGCGAACCGGGGAATACCACGGCGATAGCATCGCCCTGGCCGGAGCGGAACCCCTTGCGATAGCGGGCGGTTTTCGCCGGATCGGTCAGCAGATGGGTGTGGCCCACCAGCCGTTTAAACTCGTTAATTAGCGCACTGTTGTCGTTTATGGTGGTTCTGGACATCGTCCACTCCTTGTGGCGGGGCAAATTATCGCCCTTAAGCATAGCGCGATTGCCGCCGGGTGCTCCGTGAAAGCACCAGAAAAATCAGAGAATAACCAAAGCAATCTGCTGCAATGACGGTTACCCTTATGGCACACTGCGTTTTTTCCATGGACCGGCCGCATCCTCTGCGGCAGAGAAAAGAGAGTAACGACATGAAATGGCTTTGTTCTGTAGGTGTCGCAGTCAGTCTGGCATTACACCCCGCTCTGGCAGAGGAGCTATCTGGTCATCATCCCCTGACGCCGGAAGCGCGCGACGCATTCGTCAGCGACCTGCTGACCAAAATGACCGTCGATGAGAAAATCGGCCAGCTGCGCTTAATCAGCGTCGGGCCGGATAACCCGAAAGAAGCCATTCGCGACATGATTAAAGAGAGCCAGGTTGGCGCTATCTTTAACACCGTGACGCGCAAGGATATCCGCGCCATGCAGGATCAGGCGATGGAACTCAGCCGCCTGAAAATTCCTCTCTTCTTTGCCTATGACGTGCTGCACGGCCAGCGCACCGTTTTCCCGATAAGCCTGGGCCTCGCTTCCAGCTTTAATTTAGACGCGGTGAAAACCGTCGGTCGGGTGTCCGCCTATGAAGCGGCGGATGACGGCCTGAATATGACCTGGGCACCGATGGTCGACGTCTCCCGCGATCCGCGCTGGGGCCGCGCCTCGGAAGGTTTCGGGGAAGATACCTATTTAACCTCCTCGATGGGCAGAACCATGGTTGAAGCGATGCAGGGTAAAAGCCCGGCGGACCGCTACTCGGTGATGACCAGCGTTAAGCACTTCGCCGCCTACGGCGCGGTTGAGGGCGGGAAAGAGTACAACAGCGTCGATATGAGCTCCCAGCGCCTGTTTAACGACTATATGCCGCCGTACAAAGCCGCTCTGGATGCGGGCAGCGGCGGGGTGATGGTCGCCCTGAACTCCCTGAATGGCACCCCGGCGTCTTCGGATTCCTGGCTGCTGAAAGACTTGCTCCGCGACGAGTGGGGCTTTAAGGGGATCACCATCTCCGATCACGGCGCCATTAAAGAGCTGATCAAGCACGGCACCGCCGCCGATCCGGAAGATGCGGTACGTGTGGCGCTGAAGTCTGGCATCAATATGAGTATGAGCGACGAGTACTACAGCAAATATCTGCCGGGCCTGTTGAAATCCGGCAAGGTGACGATGGCGGAGCTGGACGATGCCGCCCGCCACGTGCTGAACGTCAAATACGACATGGGACTCTTTAACGATCCCTACAGCCACCTCGGCCCGAAAGGCTCTGACCCGGTAGATACCAACGCCGAAAGCCGCCTGCACCGCAAAGAGGCGCGTGAAGTGGCCCGCGAAAGCCTGGTGTTGCTGAAAAACCGTCTGGAAACGCTGCCGCTGAAAAAATCCGGCACCGTGGCCGTGGTCGGGCCGCTGGCGGACAGCAAGCGTGACTCCATGGGCAGCTGGTCCGCAGCGGGCGTTGCCGATCAGTCCGTCACCGTGTTAACGGGTATTCGTAATGCGCTGGCTGGTAAAGGCGAGGTGGTTTACGCCAAAGGTTCAAATATCACCAATGACAAAGGGATCGTCGACTTCCTGAACCTCTACGAAGAGGCGGTCAAGATGGACACCCGCACGCCGCAGGCGATGATCGACGAAGCAGTGGCGGCGGCGAAGAAATCTGACGTGGTGGTTGCCGTGGTCGGGGAAGCGCAGGGTATGGCGCACGAGGCCTCCAGCCGCACCGATATCACCATCCCGCAGAGCCAGCGCGATCTGATTACTGCCCTGAAAGCCACCGGTAAGCCGCTGGTACTGGTGCTGATGAACGGCCGTCCGCTGGCGCTGGTAAAAGAAGATCAGCAGGCGGATGCCATTCTGGAAACCTGGTTCGCCGGGACCGAGGGCGGTAACGCCATCGCCGACGTGCTCTTTGGCGACTACAACCCGTCCGGTAAGTTGCCGATGTCCTTCCCGCGCTCCGTCGGGCAGATCCCGGTGTACTACAGCCATCTGAATACTGGTCGTCCTTACAATGCGGATAAACCGAATAAGTACACCTCCCGCTACTTCGACGAAGCGAACGGTCCGCTGTATCCGTTTGGTTATGGCCTGAGCTACACCACCTTTAACGTCTCCGACGTGAAGCTCTCCGCGCCGACCATGACCCGCAGCGGCAAAGTCACCGCCAGCGTTGAGGTCACCAACACCGGTAAACGCGAAGGGGCAACGGCTATCCAGATGTATCTGCAGGATGTCACTGCCTCCATGAGTCGTCCGGTTAAAGAGCTGCGCGGTTTCGAGAAGGTGACGCTGAAGCCGGGCGAAACGCAGACGGTCAGCTTCCCGATTGACGTCGAGGCGCTGAAGTTCTGGAACCAGCGGATGAAGTACGATGCTGAGCCGGGCAAATTTAACGTCTTTATCGGCGTTGACTCCGCTCGCGTCAAGCAGGGGGAGTTTGAACTGCGTTAAGTCCCAATCTCCTGCCGCTTCGGCGGCAGGAATTCCCTCCTCTTTACCCCGTCCGCCGTTTTTTCGACTACGCTTTCCTCTTAAGCCGCTGATACTGGCGACAAAATAATGAGGACGCAGTGATGCCACACACCAAACGTATTCTGGGTTTAACCGCGCTGCTGGCGGCTTTTAGCCTGCATGCTGCAGAGCCGATCAAGGTCGGGTCAAAGATCGATACCGAAGGCGCGCTGCTGGGGAACATTCTCCTCCAGGTGCTGGAGAGTCACGGCGTCAAAACGGTCAATAAAGTCCAGCTGGGTACCACGCCGGTGGTGCGCGGGGCCATTACCTCCGGCGAGCTGGATATCTACCCGGAATACACCGGCAACGGAGCCTTCTTCTTTAAAGAGGAGAACGATCCCGCGTGGAAAAACGCGCAGCAGGGCTATGAGAAAGTGAAAAAGCTCGATGCCGAAAAGAATAAGCTGGTCTGGCTGACGCCGGCTCCGGCCAATAACACCTGGACTATCGCCGTGCGTCAGGATCTGGCGCAGAAAAACAAACTCACCTCGCTGGACGATCTGGGCCGCTATCTGAAAGAGGGCGGG
>DATEKR010000326.1:0-18118 GCA_035277345.1 Enterobacteriaceae bacterium | reverse complement strand
CATCTCCTGCGCGGGCGGCGCGGGCCAGCACCACGGCGCGATAAATGGCATGTTCCAGCTCGCGCACGTTGCCGGGCCAGCTATAGCGTAGCAGCTGCGCCCGGGCTCCGGGGCTTAAAATCACCCGTCCCAGCCCTGCGCGCAGGCGGCTTTGTTCACAGAAGTAACCTGCCAGCAGTACCACATCCTCCCCGCGCTCGCGCAAAGACGGCACCGACAGAGGAAAAACGCTCAGGCGATGGAACAGATCGGCACGAAAACGCCCGGCCAGTACCTCCTCGCGCAGATCGCGGTTGGTGGCCGCCAGCACGCGTACGTCCACCCGCAGGCTCCTGTCGTCCCCGACTCGCTGAAGATCGCCATACTGCAGGACCCGGAGCAGTTTAGCCTGCAGGGCCAGCGACAGCTCGCCGATCTCATCAAGGAACAGCGTTCCGTTATCGGCGGTTTCAAATTTGCCCTGCCGGTGGCTGATCGCTCCGGTAAAAGCGCCCTTTACATGGCCGAACAGTTCGCTTTCCGCCACGCTCTCCGGCAGCGCGGCACAGTTGAGGTAAACCAGCGGATGCGACGCTCGCGGCGATCCCGCATGGATGGCCTTCGCCACCAGCTCTTTACCGGTGCCGGTTTCACCGCTAATCAGCACGTTAAGTTCCGATGCGGCAACGATCTCAATCTCTTTTTTCAGTTGCATCATGCCCGGCGACAGGCCAATCATCTCCGTGGCGGGCGCCTGCTCAAACGTCCCGCCATCGCCCGGCGAAACGTTCTGGCTTTCCAGCTGTTCAATCAGCAGCGCATTGTTCAGCGCACCTGCCGCCAGAGCAGCAATCAGCCGCAGTTCTTCATCGCTAAATGCATCAAACTGGTCCGGAGAAAGGCCGTCGAGGGTCAGGGCACCGATAAGATTCTGTCCGGCAAACAGCGGCAGCCCGACGCAGGCATGGACTTTCAGGCTTTCCTGGCCGGGGATCAAGCCGTCATAGGGATCGGGTAAATCGCTGTCGGCAGGAAAGCGCACCACGTCCCCGGCGCGGGCGATAGCCTCAAGCCGCGGATGCCCCTCCAGGGTGAAACGCCGCCCCAGCACGTCCGGAGAAAGGCCGTCGATTGCCAGCGGAATAAACTGCCGGGCTTCATAGCGCAGCAGCGCCGAAGCATCACACGCCAGCAGTTCGCGCAGAGTGGCGATAAGCCGCTGAAAGCGGTCCTGATGGCCAATTCCGCGCTGCAGTTCAATGGCAATTCGCGCCAGCACGTCGGTAGAAAAACTCATCACCACTCTCCATTGTCATTTTGACCATCTATAATGTCATATTGACAATTTTAAGCATAGTCATTTTGACACGCAATCAGGCAGGAAAAAACACAAAATTCATTAATATCAATACATTAAAAAACTGGCACGCAACTTGATAATAGACAGCCATCCTGTTTGAAAAAACACTCTTTATCGTCTGAGGTGGCTATGTCTATTCTGGTAAAAAACAACATTCATTGGGTAGGACAACGTGACTGGGAAGTGCGCGATTTTCACGGTACCGAATATAAAACCCTGCGCGGCAGCAGCTATAACAGCTATCTTATCCGTGAAGAAAAAAATGTGCTGATCGATACGGTCGATCATAAATTCAGCCGCGAGTTTGTGCAGAATCTGCGTAGCGAAATCGATCTGGCGGATATCGACTATATCGTTATTAACCATGCGGAAGAGGACCATGCCGGGGCGTTGACCGAACTGATGTCCTGCATCCCGGATACGCCGATTTACTGCACCGCCAACGCCATTGACTCCATTAATGGCCACCACCATCACCCCGAGTGGGATTTCCACGTGGTAAAAACCGGCGACACGCTGGATCTGGGCAACGGGAAACAGCTGATCTTTGTCGAAACCCCGATGCTCCACTGGCCTGACAGCATGATGACCTATATGACCGGCGACGCGGTGCTGTTCAGCAACGATGCCTTCGGCCAGCACTACTGCGACGAACGCCTGTTTAACGACGAGGTGGACCAGACTGAGCTGTTCGAACAGTGCCAGCGCTACTACGCCAATATTCTGACGCCGTTCAGCCGCCTGGTGACGCCGAAAATCACCGAGATCCTCGGTTTTAATCTGCCTGTCGATATGATTGCCACCTCCCACGGCGTCGTCTGGCGCGATAACCCGACCCAGATCGTTGAACTGTATCTGAAATGGGCGGCGGATTATCAGGAAGACCGCATCACCATTTTCTACGACACCATGTCCAACAATACCCGCATGATGGCCGACGCCATCGCCCAGGGCATCAACGAAGTGGACCCTAACGTGGCGGTGAAAATCTTTAACGTGGCGCGCAGCGATAAAAACGAGATCTTAACCAACGTCTTCCGCTCCAAAGGCACGCTGGTCGGCACCTCCACCATGAACAACGTGATGATGCCAAAAATTGCCGGTCTGGTGGAAGAGATGACCGGCTTGCGTTTTCGCAATAAACGCGCCAGCGCCTTTGGCTCCCACGGCTGGAGCGGCGGTGCGGTCGACCGCCTCTCCACTCGCCTGCAGGATGCCGGTTTTGAAATGTCCCTCAGCCTGAAAGCCAAATGGCGACCGGATATGGATGCGCTGGAACTCTGTCGCCAGCACGGCCGCGACATTGCCCGTCAGTGGGCGCTCGCTCCCCTGCCGGAAGGCGATGTCAAAGCGGCCCCGGAAGAAGAGGCCTGCGCCTGCGTTGCGGCCGCTGCGGCCGACCTCGGTCCGTGCATGCAGTGCAGCGTCTGCCAGTGGATTTACGATCCGGAGAAAGGCGAACCCATGCAGGACGTTGCGCCGGGCACGCCGTGGCGCGATGTCCCGGATAACTTCCTGTGTCCGGAATGCTCCCTCGGCAAAGATGTCTTTGACGAACTGGCGACGGAGGCAAAATGAGCAGCGGCATCCTGATTATTGGCTCGGGTTTCGCCGCCCGCCAGCTGGTGAAAAATCTCCGCAAGCAGAGTGCCGATATCCCCCTGACGCTGATTGCGGCCGACAGTATGGATGAGTACAACAAGCCGGACCTGAGCCATGTGATAAGCCTGGGCCAGTCCGCCGATGAGATGACCCGCCAGACGGCGGGTGATTTTGCCGAGCAGTACCAGCTCAGGCTGTTCCCCAACACCCGGATAACCGGTATTGATGCACAGGCGCATACGGTCAGCAGCGGTGATAAAACGTGGCACTACGACAGGCTGGTGCTGGCGACCGGTGCCAGCAGCGCGGTACCGCCGGTCCCCGGCCACGAGCTGATGCTGACCCTCAACGCCCAGCAGGAGTATCGGGCCTGCGAAGCGCGGCTTCGCGACGCGCAGCGGGTGCTGATTGTCGGCGGGGGCTTAATCGGCTGTGAACTGGCGATGGATTTCTGCCGCGCCGGTAAAGCGGTAACGGTGGTGGATAACGCTGCCAGCGTGCTGGCGTCGCTGATGCCGCCGGAGGTCAGCAGCCGCCTGCAGCATACGCTCACCGAAATGGGGGTGCATCTGCTGCTGAACTCACAGCTGCAGTCGCTGGAGCAGCAGAGCAACGGGATCCACGCGACGTTTGACCGTCAGCGCACGCTGGAGGCTGACGTGGTGGTGGCTGCCGCCGGTCTGCGTCCGGAAACCGCGCTCGCCCGCTGTGCCGGAGTGGAAGTAAACCGGGGTGTTAAGGTCAACCGCAGCCTGCAAACCAGCCAGCCCGATATCTGGGCGCTGGGCGACTGCGCGGAGATCGATGGTCAGCTTATGCCGTATCTGCAGCCCATCCAGCTCAGCGCCATGGCGCTGGCGAAAAGCCTGCTCGGCAACGCCACGCCGGTAAATCTTCCCCCGATGTTGGTGAAGATTAAAACCCCGGCGCTGCCGATGCAGCTGGCAGGAGAAACCCGCCGCCGTGATTTGCACTGGCAAATTACCGCCGATGCAGAGGGAATGGTGGCCCGCGGCTGTGATGCCACGGGTGCGCTGCGCGCCTTTGCGGTCAGCGAAGCGCGGATGCCGGAGGCTTTTGGCCTGCTGAAATCCCTCTCGCTGGGCTAAGGAGTCACGTCTTCGGGCCGTTAATCACCGACTCCCGGCGAATCAATTCGCCGGGAAAGGCGGACTGACTGGTAAATTCCCCGCCGTCGAGCATAAAAATCAGCCGGTTAATGGCCTCTTTAATCATTTCCGTTACCGGCACTCTGACGCTTGCGAGGGCAGGCACCATCCAGGGTGCCAGCGCCACATCATCAAAACCAATCACCGACACCTGGTCCGGCACGTTAATACCCTGCAGATGCAGCTGTTTAATCGCCCCAATCGCCATATCGTCATTGCTGGCCACCAGCGCGCTAAACGTATTTCCGCTGGCTAACAGCTGCTGCACGCCTTCGGCTCCGCTGGCTGGCGTCCATTTCCCTTTCACAATCAGCGACTCACGCAGCGGGATCGCGTGCCGCGCCAGGGCATCTTTGTATCCGGAGAGACGCTCGGCCCCGGTCGGTGAATCCAGCGAGCCGGTAATAAACGCGATATCCTGATGGCCCAGCTCTATCAGTTGCGTCACCGCCGCCTGGCTTGACGCCTGCTGGTCGGAGTAAACACAGTGGCTGCTGTTTTTTCGCAGCCGACGGTTAAGCACCATAATCGGCTGCGAGTGACTTTCAATAATCTCATCCATCTCATCGACGGTTAAAAAGCGCGGATAGATAATAATCGCGTCGCAGCGCAGGTCGAGCAGGTACTGGATCGCCTCGCGCTCTTCGTCCGCACTGTGCTTACCGTCGGCAAGGATCAGCCGCCGCCCCTGGTCTTCGGTCATTCTGGCAGCGTGGGAGAGCAGCTCGCTAAAATAGACCCCGTGATAGAGGGTGTTGGTCACCACCAGTCCCAGGGTCTGGGTCTTTTTGGTCGCCAGGTTGCGCGCCAGCAAATTCGGGCGATAACCGCTCTCTTCAATGGCCTGGAGCACGCGCTCTTTGGCCTCCAGGCTAACGTAGCCATTCCCTGACAGCACGCGGGATACGGTAGTCTTCGACACCCCTGCCCGCTTTGCTACCTCCAGCATCGTGGCCATATTTTCCTGCTCGTCTGAAAAAGATGTGCAGCAGTGTACTTCAGCCTCCGGCGATTTTCAGCCACCCCACGCGCAGCAAATAGCGATGACCGGACACCTTTTGGTGATCATCATCACGAATATAAAAAGTCATCCATTTTGGATCTTGTTTCGACTTATGAAACTCTTCATGCTTTTGTGGAACCGGTTCCCTATACAAAGTTTCATCAGCGACGATGCGTGCATACGGCGCAGATAAAAAACATCTTATTGATAAATCAGGATAAAAATCCTATGTCTAAGAATTATGCGGCGTTAGCCCACGGTGTGGTCTCCGCCCTCGGTGGCACAGAGAACATTGCGGCCGTCACCCACTGTATGACGCGCCTGCGTTTTGTTGTGAAGGATGAAAGTCAGGTCGATACGGCAACGCTGAAAAGTATCAGCGGCGTGATGGGCGTAGTGCGCAACGAAACCCAGTGCCAGGTGATTATCGGCAATACTGTCTCTCACGCTTTCCGCGAAGTGGTCAACCTGCTGCCGGATGACATGCAGCCTGCCCAGCCCGCAAGCAAACAGAAGCTGACCCTGAAGCGTATTGGCGCAGGTATTCTCGACGCGCTGATTGGCACCATGTCGCCGCTGATCCCGGCCATTATCGGCGGCTCAATGATCAAGCTGCTGGCGATGATCCTGGAGATGAGCGGCGTACTGGAGAAAGGCTCCTCTACCCTCGCTATCCTGACGGTGATTGGCGACGGCGCCTTCTTCTTCCTGCCGCTGATGGTGGCCGCCTCTGCCGCCGTTAAATTCAAAACCAATATGTCGCTGGCGATTGCGATTGCCGGGGTTCTGGTTCACCCGAGCTTTATCGACCTGATGGCGAAAGCCGCCCAGGGCCAGGTGGTTGAATTCGCCCTGGTGCCGGTTACCGCGGTGAAATACACCTACACGGTGATCCCGGCGCTGGTAATGACCTGGTGCCTGTCGTATATCGAACGCTGGGTGGATCGTATTACCCCGGCGGTGACCAAAAACTTCCTCAAGCCGATGCTGATCGTCCTGATCGCCGCCCCGCTGGCTATTATGCTGATTGGTCCGATTGGGATCTGGATCGGTAGCGCCATCTCCGCGCTGGTGTATACCATTCATGACTATCTGGGTTGGCTGTCGGTTGCCATTATGGGCGCGCTCTGGCCGCTGCTGGTGATGACCGGGATGCACCGCGTCTTTACCCCGACCATTATCCAGACCATCGCCGAAACCGGCAAAGAAGGGATGGTCATGCCGTCGGAAATCGGCGCGAACCTGTCTCTGGGCGGCTCTTCTCTGGCGGTGGCATGGAAAACGAAAAACCCTGAACTGCGTCAGACGGCGATGGCGGCGGCCGCATCGGCCATTCTGGCGGGCATTTCTGAACCGGCACTGTACGGCGTGGCGGTACGTCTGAAACGTCCGCTTATCGCCAGCCTGATCAGCGGCTTTATCTGCGGCGCGGTCGCCGGTATCGCCGGACTGGCGAGCCACTCGATGGCAGCGCCGGGCCTGTTTACCAGCGTCCAGTTCTTCGACCCGGCGAACCCGATGACCATCGCCTGGGTATTCGGCGTGATGGCACTGGCGGTCGTACTGTCCTTTGTTCTGACCCTGATTCTCGGATTTGAAGATATTCCGGTGGAGGATGAGGCCGAAAAAGCCCGTAAGCTGCAGGCCGCTAAGCCCACCACCGTTACAGAAGCACGAGCTTGATGACCACAGCGAGGAAACGCATGTCTGTCTTTCCAGAAGGATTTTTATGGGGCGGCGCACTGGCCGCCAACCAGTCGGAAGGGGCCTTCCGCGAGGGCGGTAAAGGGCTGACCACCGTCGATATGATCCCCCACGGCGAGAATCGCCTGGCGGTAAAAATCGGCCAACAAAAGCGTTTTGCCCTGCGCGAGGATGAGTTCTATCCCAGCCACCAGGCGATCGATTTTTATCATCGCTATAAAGAAGATATCGCCCTGATGGCGGAGATGGGCTTTGGCGTATTTCGCACCTCCATCGCCTGGAGCCGCCTTTACCCGAACGGCGACGAGCTGACGCCCAACGCCGAGGGGATCGCCTTTTACCGCGCGGTATTTGAAGAGTGCAAAAAGTACGGTATCGAACCGCTGGTCACGCTCTGCCACTTCGATGTGCCGATGCATCTGGTAACCGAGTATGGTTCCTGGCGTAATCGTAAAATGGTCGATTTCTTCGCCCGCTACGCCCGCACCTGTTTTGAAGCCTTTGACGGTCTGGTGAAGTACTGGCTGACCTTCAACGAAATCAACATTATGCTGCACAGCCCCTTCTCCGGTGCCGGGCTGGTGTTTGAGGAAGGTGAAAATCAGGAGCAGGTGAAATATCAGGCCGCTCACCATGAACTGGTTGCCAGCGCGCTGGCGACGAAAATCGCCCATGAGGTCAACCCGGCCAACCTGGTTGGCTGCATGCTGGCGGGCGGCAACTTCTATCCTTACTCCTGCAAGCCGGAAGATGTCTGGACCGCGCTGGAGAAAGATCGCGAAAACCTGTTCTTTATCGACGTCCAGGCCCGTGGTGCGTACCCGGTCTGGGCCGCCCGCGTATTTCGCGACAAAGGCGTGACCGTGGCGATGGAGCCGGGCGATGCCGAACTCCTGAAGAATACGGTCGATTTTGTCTCCTTCAGCTACTACGCTTCCCGCTGCGCCTCGGCGGAGATGAACGCCTCCAATACCAGCGCCGCTAATATCGTGAAATCCCTGCGCAACCCGCATGTTGAGGTCAGCGAATGGGGCTGGGGCATCGACCCGCTGGGCCTGCGTATCACCATGAATATGATGTACGACCGCTACCAGAAACCCCTGTTTCTGGTGGAGAACGGCCTGGGCGCGAAAGACGAGTTTAACGTCCGGGGCGAAATTAACGATGACTACCGCATCAGCTATCTGCGCGAACATATCCGCGCCATGGGCGATGCGATTGCCGACGGGATCCCGGTGATGGGCTATACCAGCTGGGGCTGTATCGATCTGGTCGCTGCTTCAACCGGCGAGATGAGCAAACGCTACGGGTTTATCTACGTTGACCGCGACGACGCGGGCAACGGCAGCCTGACGCGCACGCGTAAAAAATCGTTCTGGTGGTATAAGAAAGTGATTGCCAGTAACGGGGCGGATCTCGACTAAGATTTGCTTTCCACTGCTCCTCTCCGACAGCGAGAGGAGCAGAACATCTCCACTCTGCGAGCCGCTACGGAAAACGACGCGCTCCTGATTTACCCCTCTCCCGTAAATAAAATACCCTCAGCTCACAAAGCAACCAAATAAAGGTGTACACAGTACCCTAATGGTGTACTATGTACCTCACAGGGAGAGTGCCCGTGGATCACGCGATTGAGTTTATCGAAACGCCCATGTTTACCCGCCAGATAAAACAGATTGCCACTGATGATGAGCTTAAAGAACTGCAAAAAGCCCTTATCCAGTTCCCCGAGAAAGGCGATCTGATACAGAAAACGGGTGGGCTACGCAAAATCAGAATGGCCACGGGCTCGCAGGGGAAAAGCGGTAGCGCGAGGGTGATTTATTTCCTGGCAACACAAGAGATTATCTGGCTGGTACTGGTGTATCCGAAAAGCACTAAAGACAGTCTGACTGATGCAGAAAAGGCCGAGCTCAAAAAGCTGACTAAACGACTGAAAGATGAGGTGTAAAATGACTTTTTTTAACGATCTGAAAGCCTCTCTGGAAGAGGCAGTAGACATCAAAAACGGTGTTAAAAAACCGGCCCGCGTAACACGCTATGAAATTGCTGATGTCCGGGCCATAAGAGAGCAACTCAACGTCTCCCAGGCAGAGATGGCCAAAGCCTTAGGTACCAGCGTTGATACCATCAAAAGCTGGGAGGCTAAGCGCCGTAATCCTACCGGGCTGGCGGCAAAAGTTCTGGCCGTTATAGAGTCCAATCCTGCTTTCTTCCATGAACTTGCTGCGCACTGATGACAGCGTGTTTCCAACACTCTGTTTTATTTCATTTTTTATAAAACAGCATTTTGTGATTGCTCTCGCGTTACTGCTTCCCCGCCAATGATACACAAGCGTTTTCACTCTGGAGACGCTTATGAATGCCCTATCGCTTTCCGGTGCCGCACTGCTGCTGTGCGCCTCTCAAACTGCCCTTGCCACAGGCCCGATGTCGTTTCCCGTCTGGCCCGGCGGCGAAGCACCCGGCGCCAGCACCAGCTCAGTGCGCTATGAACTCAGTGAACGCAGTAAAGATCCCGCCCTGCCCGATCGCGCCGTCACCGGTATTCGTGCGCCGGAGATTACCGTCTACGCGCCGGAAAAACCGAACGGCTCGGCCCTGCTGGTGATCCCCGGTGGTTCCTATAAGCGCGTGGTGCTGGATAAAGAAGGCAGCGATCTGGCTCCGCTGTTTAACGCACGCGGCTATACCCTGTTTGTGATGACCTACCGGATGCCCGGCGACGGCCATGCGGAAGGCGCGGATGCACCGCTGGCAGATGCTCAGCGGGCGCTGCGGACGCTACGCGCTCGCGCCGGGGAGTGGAACCTCGACGCCGGTAAAATTGGCGTAATGGGCTTTTCAGCGGGCGGTCATCTGGCGGCCAGCCTGGAGACGCGCTATCAGGAAGGCGTGTATCGCCCGACGGACGCCATTGACCGTCAGAGCGCGAGGCCCGATTTTGTTCTGCTCGGCTATCCGGTGATCTCCATGGACCCGGCCATCGCCCATCCCGGCTCGCGAAAAGAGCTGACCGGCGATAAGCCGACGGAGGCACAGCTGAACCGCTATTCACCAGAGCTACATGTCACCGCCGATACCCCGCCCACTTTCCTGATGCACGCCGTGGACGACCCTTCCGTGCCGATGGATAACTCGCTGGTCATGTTTAACGCCCTGCGGGCAAAACAGGTCCCGGCAGAGCTGCATCTTTTTGCCGAAGGGAAGCACGGATTTGGGATCAGAAACGTTCAGGGAATGCCCGCCGCACTCTGGCCGCAGATGGCAATGAACTGGATCGCCGCCCTGCCGGGCAGGCAGCCCTGAGGACTATTTTCGCGGACGGTACTTTTCGGGGAGTTCAGGAACAGGCCGTCTGTCATCGATCAGATGACGGATGGTCAGAATCGGATGTCGCAATAACATACGTGGACCTGCCCAGCGCATAATCTGCTTCATCTCTTCCCGCTTCGCGGGCTGATAGCAGTGGACCGGACACTGCTTGCAGGCGGGTTTCTCTTCACCAAATACACATTTATCGAGACGCTTGTTCGCGTAGGCCTGCAGCGCCTGGTAGTGCTCCGCGCTTTCAGAAGCCTGCGGGCCGCTGCGCTGCCAGAGCGCAATCATCTTACCGATGGTCAGCTTTTCACGAAGGATGCGTTGTCCGGACATAACTGTTCCCGCCTCTTAAAAGTGCATTAATAATACACCTTACAGAGACGGGAACCAATCCACCCTAAGTGTTAGCGCGCCATGGTATAGGGGTTGAGATCAATATGCTGGCTGAAATGGTGGTCGATCTCGCTCTGATGCGATACCGCAATGACCGTACAGTCAGGGAGATGCTGTTTAATAAGCGTCAGCATCTCCTGCGCCGACTGGGCGTCAAGACTACTGGTCGCCTCATCAAGCCAGAGGGTATCCGGTTTTATCAGTAGCACGCGGGCAAAGGCCAGACGCTGTTTTTGCCCACCGGAGAGCACCTGCTCCCAGTTAAGCTGCTTGTCCAGCGACGGCGCCCACTCTCCCAGACCCGCATCAACCAACAGCCGCGATAAACCTTCGCTGTCGTCGGACGGCTGTTCAGGGTAGCAGAGTACTTCCCGCAGGGTGCCCTGACCAATATAGCTGCGCTGCGGCAGCAGCAGGCTTTTCCCCTGCTGTCGCTGCCAGTGTCCTTCGAACCACGGCCAGACACCGGTCAGCGTACGCAGCAGGGTAGATTTCCCCATCCCGCTACGCCCGGAGATCTTGCTCCAGCTTCCCGCCGGGAAGCTGAAATCCATTCCCTTCAGCAGCGCCGTACCCTGCGGCGTTGCCAGAGAGAGCGCTTCAATCCGCAGATTTTCGCCCGTCGGCATCGCGTCTTCTGGATTCTGGCTCTCGACGATCGCCTGACGGAACTGCGCCAGACGTTCGATACTGGCGGACAGCTCAACCAGCGCCTTATACACGCGGATAAACCAGCTTAACGCGCCATGTACCTGACCGAAGGCCGAACGCACCTGCATCAGCCCACCGAGGGTGATGGTTTTTGCCATAAACAGCGGCAGCGCGGCAAATACCGGAATAATCAGGCTGATGCGGTTATAGCCGGTAGTAAAGAATCCCAGGTTACGCTCGCCGTTCATCAGGGTACGCCAGTTCTGCACAATGGCGCCAAAGGCACGTTAAAGATGTTGTTTTTCCCAGTGTTCGCCCTGATAAAGCGCGATCTGCTCGGCGTTATCGTGTTTACGTAGCAGGGCCGCACGGAAATCTGCCTCTGCCCGCTGCTTCTGGTAGTTAAGACCGTGCAGGCGCTTGCCGATCCAGTGGGTGATAAGGCTGCCAAACAGGGTGTAGCCCACGGCAACCCAGACCAGATATCCCTTGATCGTCCAGGTTTCGCCGAACAGGGTGAACGTTTGCACCCCGGAGAGCTTCCACAGGATCCAGACAAAAGAGAACAGCTGGGCGCTGGTGATCAGAAACGAGACTGACAGGCTCACCGTCTTATCAACAAAGTAGTTAATATCTTCGGCAATACGCTGATCCGGGTTATCCACCCGCCCGGAGAGCGCCATGCGATAGAACGCCTGCTTCGCCAGCCAGCTATCCACCAGCTCTGCCGTCAGCGAGTTGCGCCAGCGGATAATCAGCAGTTTGGTAAACCAGTCCTGATAAACAAAGACGCCGATATAGATCAGAATAAAGACGCAGTACTCTTTCACCAGACCGTAGATCAGGGAGCCGTTAAACGCGCCCAGCGCATCGTAAAACGATTTGCTCCAGTCGTTGATCAACACGTTGAGATAAACGATGCAGCCGCCAAGCCCGACGATAACCGCCAGCAGCAGCCAGGCGCTCCAGCTCTGTTTGCCGCCCCAGAAGGCGCGGCTTAACTGCCACACAATGGCCAGTTTCATTTTCATGGTTGGGTCTCTTGCGGCAAGACGGTGTAGAGCACCCGGTTATCCGGGTTGTAAAGACGTTCGGCCATCGCCCGCACGCCTTTCAGCGTAATGGCCTGGTCGAGGCTGCTCAGCTGACTCAGATATTCCGGGCTATTAAAGTGGCGATAGCTGAGGATTAAACGGCGCTGCAGGGTGGTGATATCCTGCGTTCTGGCCTGCTCGGCGCGCTGGAACGCCTGACGTTCGTTCGCCACCATCTCCTCAGTAATCTGATCAGGCGCCTGCTTCAGGGCCTCTTCAGCGCGTACTGCCAGCTCCTGAGCGCGTTCGGCCGAGGTGGTAAAACGCAGCTCGCTCTCAATACGGTTGTCTTTATCATTCAGCTCGCTGTTAAACAGCAGGTTATAGACACCACGAGCATCATCGCGCAGGGCGGTTTTCAACTGCTGGTTAGCCAGTTTGCGGGCAATACTCACCTGAACCGCATGCTCAGGGCTCCACTGCATTTCGCTAAAGCTCCACAGGCGAACATCGGCTTTTGGCTCGATATTCAGGGCCTCCTGCTGTTCACGCTGTCCCGCCAGCGGCAGCCACGGCGCGGCATTCAGCGGCTTATCGCGCACGATGCCGGCAAGGTACTGTTCGACGGATTTTTTCAGCTTTTCCGCAGGCATATCGGCGAGGATAAACCAGGTCACCGGAGCCCGACGGGTAGTCTGCCACTGCGCCAGAAGATCTTTAACCGTCAGTCCCAGCAGATCCGCTTCCGTTGGCTCGTCAAACGCGGGCTTTCCGTAGCGCAGTGCAACGGTGCTTTTCCCACGCTCTGCCGACAGAGATCCCTGCTGCATAGCCTGACGACGAGCCAGCTGCATAATGCTGTCTTTCATGCTGTCGGCATCAATACTGGCATCCGTATGCAGCAGCTGATAGCGGTGAAAAAGCGCGTCAATTTTATCGACAGGCGACTGACCGCTAATCTCAAGGGACCAGGCTTCCTGAGTAACGCTTAACGACAGGGCGTTATCTGTCTTCCAGCGCTGCATATCTGCGCGGCTCCAGCCCGCAGGGCCACTTTGATCGACCAGCTGTGAAGCCAGCTGGGCGCGCCAGGCCACCAGGCCCTGGCTCAGATAGCCCGCCTGACTGTGCGCGTTAACGCGAACGGTGTTCTTCGCCAGCGGCGTGCGCAGCCAGACGACGCGGTCACCGTTGCTGAGGGTCCACTCTTCGACTTTTTCTTTAGTGAAGCGAGTGACGGAAACGCGTTTACCGGCAGTATCACGCTCCGGCAGCGGTGCCAGGGTGGTGATTTTCTGTGCAGGCGTTGGCTGCAGTTTTTCCGCCGCAATCGTCTTAACGCGCTGCTCAATGGCGGCGTTATTCGGCAGGCTGGCCTCGGTTTTACCCGGAATGCTGAACTGCACCAGCTGGTCCGGTGCCTGCAGCCAGCTGCGCAGGCGGGTATTAATATCCGCCGTCGTAATGCCATCCAGCTCGGCCAGCGCCCTGACGGCACGGATCTGGGTTGGGACATAAGCGTTACGGTTTTGCCAGGCGATAGCCAGCATCTGTACCCAGTCGGCGAACGCACGTTTCTCCGGCGTCACTTTCATTTTCAGGGCCGTTTCACGGATATCAGCCTTAACGTTCTCGACATCCTGACCATCGATCCCAAAGCGGATCAACCTTTCACGCTCGCGGATCAGGGTGTCCAGCGCCTTACTATGCTCACCAGGCAGCGTATCGGCAAAGAGCCCAAAGGCCACGGTGGTGCGGCCAATATCGGATTTTCGCGCCACCACGCTGCCCACGGAAGTCGGCAGCAGATCGCGCTGGCGTTTCAGCTGGCGGGTCAGCGCGGAGAGGGTAATCTGGTTAATCAGGCGATGACGGTATTCCCCGTCATCGGAGGCCTTAGGATCGTCAATACGGTTAACCCAGGAGACCTGGCTACCGCCGCTTTCACTGTCCTGCAGGCGGACAACGCGCAGCTGGAGTTCCAGCTTTTGGTTATACCAGGCCAGCGTACGTTCCGGTAGGGCGACAGACGGCAGGGAGCCGAAATGACGGGCGATTAGCGCCTGAGCCTCGGCGGGCTTAATGTCGCCGATAATCATCAGGCGCATATTATTCGGGTGATACCAGCGCTGATAAAAGGCCTGCAGCTGCGTCGCTGGCATGGTGTTGATGGCCTCTTCGCTACCAATGGTGACGCGCTGTGGATAGCGCGAGCCGTCGCGTATTGCCGCGACACGCTGGGCATTCATCCTGGTCGCAACGCCAAGCTTGCCGCGCCACTCTTCGAGAATGATTTTACGCTCATCGTCGAGATCGGTCTGGGTGATGCGGGCATGGGCCACCATCTGCGCCAGCGCTTTCAGAGAGGTATCCAGTCCTTTGGTGCCGTTCGGCGGGCTCATCATATACTGGGTACGTTCATAGTTGGTGACCGCGTTATAGTGCAGCCCACGCTTCCAGCCTTGCTTAGCCAGCGCTTCCGCCACGCCTTCAGGCCAGGCCTCGCTGGCGCGAAACACCATATGCTCAACCATATGGGCCACGCCGGACTGGGCGTCGGTTTCATCCAGCGATCCGGCATCCACCCCAAGACGAATATCAATACGTCCTTTATCAGAATGAACGGGAACCAGCGTATAGCCCAGGCCGTTTGCCAGGGTGCCTTCGGTCAGAACCGGCAGAGGAGATTTCGTTTCCTCACTCTGTACCGCCGGGCTGAAGGCGGAGAGACACAGCGCCACGCAGAGGCCGTGAATACCCTTACGTATCATGATTATCCTTACGATTTGCTCAAAGCGGCCGACCGGCAGATACCCGTCGGCAAAAAAAACCGCCCGCCACGAGGTGGCGAACGGTCACAGGGGTTACCAGTTATAGGCGACGCCGAACCAGAACTGACGTCCGGTTTTGTAGGTCACTTTGGTGCTACCTGAAGTGCCGGTCTGTTTGGCTTCGATAACGTTGTCCAGCACGTTCAGCACGTCCAGCGTCAGCTCAAGGGACTGATCCTTAAAGGTCGGCTGCTTCCAGCCAAACCGCCAGTCGTAGGTGAAGTAGTCGTCAAATTTTGTTTTCTCATACAGATAAGCGGTACCACTATAGCTACCACAAGCGCTGTTTCCGGTAGGGCAGGAGATCGACCTGCTGCTATAACCCGTCATGCCCGAGCTATAGCCCAAACTGTGCGTCCAGTTCAGATTAAGCGCCGGGAAGTAGGTGTAGATTTTCGCACTGGCAATCCACGGCACGTTAAAGTCCAGCGCTTCCATCTCCCCTTTTTCGATCAGCTTGCCGTCAACAATCGCCACGTCGTTATCAGCGTTGCTCTCATCGTAATAAGCCTGAGAGCTGGATTTGTTCTTAACCCAGGAGGCTTCCAGCTTCCAGTTAAGATCCATCATGCTCCAGTGATGGGGGCTGATCGGTTCTGCCGTCAGTGACCAGGTATCACCATCGGTCTTCGCATTATTGGTCATGATGTAACGTTTCTGCCCGTTTCCGTCGACAATTCTGTCACGACCAAACTGATCCCGTCCCTGGCGATTCACCCACTTCACCGTCCAGATAGAGTTGAGTATGCGTTGGGACAGACCCAGCGAAAGTTCATCACTGTAAGGTGTTTTCAAATCGGAGATATCGTAATCGAAAGCGTTATAACCAACGGTATCGCCTACCCACGGCGAATTCGCATTGGTGCGCGTCTGAGCTATTTTTGCGCTGATTCCCGTGCGTAATTTATAAGCCAGTATACTCTGGCCATAATAGCGGTTAGCCCCGCCGAACATGCGAGTGCTCTTATCGCCAAAGACATCCAGTGACGCAGCAAAGCGCGGCGCGGCGGTCAGATTCTGCATAAAATCGTCATACTGCACACGCACGCCCGGCGTCACTTCCAGACGTTTGTAATTCATGCTGTCCTGCAGATAGACGGCGTAATCGGTATAGCTACCCTTCTCGGTACGCTGAGGGTAAACAGTGCGTCGTTTGAAATATTGCTCACCGTCAATACAGAAATCATCGCCAGCCTGGCAAACCACATTTTTATCAATAGTGGCCACACCGTTATTGCTGGCAACATCGCGAAAACGACGATAGCGTGTCTCATAAAGACCCAGCTCCCAACCAGCATCTACCTGATGACTCACGCCAAGCCCAGCAAAGGGCGTAAACTCATAATCCTGTTTAAACCTTGTCGTCGATTTGTCGGTGCTATAGGAACCGTAACCGCCAAGATGACCATACTGCACTCTGGCACTGGCCGCTGAACTGCCCCAGGTAATGGTG
Organism: Enterobacteriaceae bacterium; assembly: GCA_035277345.1. GTDB lineage: Bacteria > Pseudomonadota > Gammaproteobacteria > Enterobacterales > Enterobacteriaceae > BIGb0383. The sequence continues at coordinate 1,615 of DATEKR010000326.1, read as the reverse complement.
TCAGAGACAAAGTTACTTGCGGTATTGTAGCGATACCAGGTCTGATAAGTATCAGACTCCTGATCTATTTTGTTTTGGTCAAACTGATAGCCAACCAGACTGGTAACCTTTCCCCAAGGGGCATAATGTTCCCATTCGATATTCCCACGATAACCGCCACCAGTATTGGTAAAACCGCCATTTTTCACGTTATCTTTATTGTAAGTCGATTCATGAGGCGCATACATTCCCGTCATACGGAAAATATCGCCGTTATCCGCAAACCAGATGCCTTTTAGTAAATACGTCTCACCCAGGCGCCTCTGGTTATTCCATTCTCCCATCACCGCCTGGTATTGCGGAATGACTGAATCCTGGCGGTTGTAGGCAAAGATAATGCCGCTGCGATCGTTAATCGGCTGGTTAACTGTTAACGTATAAAAATTCTTGGTAAATTGGGGCTGTTCATAATGATTAGTGGCTTCGTAAAAGCTCGCCTCATCTTCATTATTAATATGGTATTTGGTCCAACTGTCGCGGGAAGTACGCCAGGAGACTTTCCCGCTCGCGCGATCGAGAGAGGGATCGATCAAGCGCGCATCCACGACACCGCCGGTAAAATTACCATACTTTGCAGAAACATTACTGTCGTAGACCTCTACTTTATCCAGCAGTTCGGCGTTGATCCAGAACGATTGGGTGCCGCCAGCAGGCAGGTCTGTCGGAGTGAACCCTTCTGGTAACACCGTTAAGTTGCCATTATTAGAGCCCGGATTGACATTGTTGTTATTCGATAGCCCATCAATCATAAAGTTGTTGTTATAGAATTTCTCTCCGTGGAAAGAGACATTCTCTGGCGCAATTTCTCCGGGAGAGAGACTGGAATTAGAGTCATTGGAAAAACGCACATTCGGGTTGCTCTTCAGCAGTTCCGTAATGTTTCCGTTGCCCATCGGGGTTTGTTTGATTTGCTCCGCATTGATGATCTGCGTCCCCATTGACTGGCTGGTCGGGGCAGAACGCACAACAATAGTATCACCCGCGCTACTCTCTTCCTGCGCCGGGGAAACTTGTTCCACATTACTCGTTTGATTAATTTCAGTCTGACTTTCAGCCATGACTGGCGCAGCAATAATACTGAGCGGAATAACAATACACCCGACCTGTTTCATGAAAAAATTCCCAGAGATAAAATTAATTAACGAGCTGAATACGTCCATCTATTTTGAAAACAACGGTGACAACCTGGTTTTTAAGTTCGCCAGTGGTGTCATAACGCCAGCGGGAAATATCCCGACGGAGATCGCTGCTAAATACGTCCGGCGGGTTTTCCGCCAGAATCTGAATATTGGTAACGGTGCCGGAGGCGGTGACGTCGTATTTCACGCGGACCTGCCCTTCGACGCCCAGCGAGCGGGCGCGGGTGGGATAGTTCACCCGACGGTGCAGAATGCGGAACCGGGTGCTGGTGGTATTGCCCGCTCCTTTTGCCGCATTGCCTGCCGCGCTTTCACCTGCCTGCTGTGCGCTCCCGGAAGAGGGCTGACTGACACCGGCCGATGAGCTGGTAGCCGCTCTTGCGACGGGACCTGCAGGTCGTGCCGTTTCGCTGGGAGCGCTCACAACCACGGGCGCA
>DATEKR010000325.1:0-5987 GCA_035277345.1 Enterobacteriaceae bacterium | reverse complement strand
CGGGTATCGCCCTGGTTATGCTGACGACGCAGCAGGGCGCGAATGCGGGCATTGAGCTCGTCGAGGGCAAAGGGCTTAATCAGATAATCGTCTGCGCCGGTATCCAGCCCGGCAATACGGTCGCTGATCGTATCCCTTGCGGTTAAGATCAGCACCGGCAAAGCCTGCTTTTCCCGGCGTATGCGGCTTAAGAAATGTAGGCCGTCTTCATCCGGCAGGCCAAGGTCCAGCACCAGCAGACTGTAATGGCCGTTAGCCAGGCAGAGGGCCGCTTCACGCGCTGTGGAGACGCCATCGCAGACGTAGCCCTCGCTCTTCATGGCCATCATCAGGCCCTGCAACAGCAGGGCATCATCTTCAACGACCAGTATCTTCATTGACCGACTCCGCTGCAGGGGGCCAGGATATCATCCGCGGCCCGGTACTCTTTGGTGCTGACGCCCATTATACCCAGCATGGTGGAGAAGAGATTATCCTGGGAATAATTCTGCTCGCTTGCACGCTTTTTCAGGCAGGTATCGCTAACGCCGTAGCGTTTCTGATAGTCGTCCGACAGCCACATCACCATCGGGATATGCTTTTGCTCGTCCGGTGCGATGGACCAGGGAAGGCCGTGCAGGTAGACGCCATTCTCACCCAGGGATTCGCCGTGGTCGGAGAGATAAACCAGGCTGGTGGTAAATTTATCCTGCTTTGACTGCAGTAATTTAATTGCCTTATCAACAATATAGTCGACATACAGAATACTGTTGTCGTAGGTATTGGTCAGCTGTTCCTGCGTACAGGACTGGATCTGACTGGTGTTGCAGGTTGGCGTGAATCTGCGGAACTCGGGCGGATACCGGTTGTAATAGGTCGGGCCGTGACTGCCGATAGTGTGCAGGACGATCACGCCATCTTTTTGCAGGCCGTCGATATACTCGCTCAGACCGTGGAACAAGACGTCGTCGTAGCATTCGCCGTTAATGCACTGGCCCGGCAGCTTCAGGGCGTTCATATCCTGAGTCGGCACCCGGACACAGGCGCCTTTGCAGCCACCGTCGTTTTCATTCCACAGTATCTGAATGCCCGCACGCTGGATGATATCCAGCAGGCCTTCCTGATGTGCTGCCAGCTGCTCGTCATAGTGCTTACGCGGCATATTTGAGAACATGCACGGCACGGATACCGCCGTGGAGGTGCCGCAGGAGGTTGTTTTCGGGAACCAGACGACATTGTCCTGGCTCAGACGCGGATTGGTTTCACGCGGGTAGCCACCGAGGGAGAAATTGGGTTCGCGTGAGGTTTCGCCGACGATAAGAATGGTCAGGTTTTTGCGCGGCCCCTGCTGCATTCTGGCCTGTTGGGCATCCTCGCCGATTCGTACCAGCGGCAGATTGCTCAGGCGATTATGCGAATACCAGGAGTAGCTGGCTGCAATGCTGTTTGACGGGCTGAGGGACTTCACCAGCTCTTTGTTGTTGCGAAACAGCGAGGCGTAGTCCTTATAGAACATCAGCGCAATCAGGATAATGACCGCGACGGACGCCAGCACGCTCAGCCCTTTACGGGCCGCTTCGCGCCAGGCGGAAACCGGTTTCTTGATCTTTACCCACCAGGCCAGAACAACTGCCGCAACACCCGTGACCAGCATGGTGGCAATCATACCCGGCGACATCAGAGCAAAGCTTTCCGCTGCGGTCGTGTCGAGGATATTGGTCACCATCGAGCGGTCGATGATGATGCCAAAGCTCATTATAAAATACTGCGCGCTGGCACAGAACAGAATAAACAGGCTGATAAGCAGCCGGTCGAGGCGGACAAACGAGGCCAGGGTCACCAGAATATTGATCACCGCAAAAGCGACAAACGGCATCGACAGGAACACCAGGGCGTTATGCAGTGAATTGACCGGCAACAGCGCGAATGCCTGACGGTAATAGGCAATATTCAGCACCAGCGAGATATACAAAGAAAACAGAACAATAAACGTCAGGCGACCGAGGGTCGGGCGACGAAAGGCAGGTAAGCGCATACTTATGACTCAGCAATAAAGATTGCGCTTAGCGTCGCAGGAGTAGTTTAAGACAACCTTAAGACAGGAAAACAATCAGCAAGAGGGCCGATAACCGGCCCCGATAGTAAGTTAGCCAAACGCCTGAATGGCCTGTTCCAGCGCCTCGCGCAGCAGATGGCGATCGTGGCGATAGGGGATATCGCTGGCTTCCAGCGGCGTCTGGATCACCACCCGGTCGGTGACGCTGCTGACGTCCACCTTCGGACCGACCACCACAGCATCGATAATTTTTTTACCGACCACCTGCTCCATCAGACCGAGCTTATCGGCCAGCGTCAGGCTGGCGGCGGCAGGGCTTAGCTCGCGGCCCAGGTTGCCGATATAGACCATCGGTGCCGGGGTGCGGCGCAGGGCGCGGGCGATATCATCCAGCAGCAGGATCGGCATCAGGCTGGTGTAGAAACTGCCGGGGCCAATCAGGATCAGGTCCGCCTCGGCGATGGCTTCTACCGCCTCGCGGGGGGCGCTCACTTTTGGGGTGAGCATCAGCTCTTTTAGCGGCTGAGTCAGCTGATCGATATTAACCTCGCCGTACACTTCATGGCCTTCGTGATCGATGGCCATCAAATCGACCGGCATTTCCGACATTGGGATCAGTAAGGCATCGACTTTCAGCAGGTTTCGAATGAGATTAATCGCTTCCAGAGGCCGCACGCTAAGGTGATCCAGCGCCTTTAACATCAGATTTCCGAGGTTATGCCCGGAAAGTTCGCCGTTACCGCCAAAACGATACTCAAACATGGCGGATGCGACGCTGGGTTCGGTAATTAACTGGTTAAGGCAGTTGCGCATATCGCCCCAGGCGATACCGCCTTCGGCACGGCGGATACGGCCGGTAGAGCCGCCGTTGTCGGTGGTGGTCACCACGCCGGTCAGGCGTGAACCGAGCGAAGCCAGTGATGACATGACTCGCCCCAGCCCGTGGCCGCCGCCGAGAGCCACAACACGATCGAGATCGGCAAAAGTGCGATTGCGCATACAAATTCCCTGTTTCACATTTACCGCGCTACAGTAGCGCAACTACCCCTAAAAGACGATGCCGCACGGGCGACAAAATGATGCACATCAATGCAAAAACGCTGTTTTTGCGTATTCTGGTGCGAAATGCAGGATAACATCGCTATATATTAAATTATATAGCGAAATGGAGAGTCTGGCGAAAGGTGAGCTAACGCGCTACTATCGCCAGTACTCACTCCGGCACAACCGGAGTAACACACTTAGCCTTATGTACCTAAGTCGCAAGATACGGTGCTTTGGCCGTGGCCCTGAGCCACCAGGGTGTCGGAAGAAATGACGACATCTCCCGATTTGGAAAGGTGTCTATGGTTTCTCAACTTACCGATGCGTTTGCGCGTAAGTTTTATTACTTACGCCTCTCGATTACCGACGTGTGCAACTTTCGTTGCACCTATTGTCTGCCGGACGGCTATCGTCCCGGCCACGTCACTAATAACGGCTTTCTCAGTGTAGATGAAGTCCGCCGCGTGACACGCGCCTTTGCCGGTCTTGGCACTGAAAAAGTGCGCCTGACAGGTGGGGAGCCCTCCCTGCGCCGTGATTTTAGCGAGATTATCGCCGCCGTACGTGAAAACCCGGCTATTCGTCAGATTGCGGTGACCACCAACGGTTACCGGCTGGCGCGTGATGTTGCCCAGTGGCGCGAGGCCGGTCTGACCGCGCTGAACGTCAGCGTTGATAGCCTCGACGCCCGCCAGTTTCATGCCATTACCGGACAGGATAAATTCCGCCAGGTGATGGGCGGTATCGACGCGGCCTTCGACGCCGGTTTTGACAAAGTTAAAGTCAACACCGTCCTGATGCGCGACGTCAACCATCACCAGCTTGATACCTTCCTCGCGTGGATCAAACCGCGTCCCATTCAGCTGCGCTTTATCGAACTGATGGAAACCGGTGACGGCGGGGAGCTGTTCCGCAAGCATCATCTCTCCGGCATGGTGGTACGTGACGAGCTGCTGCGCCGCGGCTGGATACGTCAGCTTCGCCAGCGCAGCGACGGACCGGCCCAGGTCTTCTGTCACCCGGACTACGCGGGTGAGATCGGCCTTATCATGCCTTACGAAAAAGACTTCTGCGCCAGCTGTAACCGCCTGCGCGTCTCGTCGGTGGGCAAGCTGCACCTGTGCCTGTTTGGCGACGGTGGGGTGGATCTGCGCGATCTGCTGAGCGAAGACGCCCAGCAGCAGGCGCTGCAGGAGCGTATTGCCGCTGCGCTGCAGCAGAAAAAGCAGACCCACTTCCTGCATCAGGGCGATACGGGCATCACGCAGAATCTTTCGTATATCGGCGGCTAATTAAGGAGAGTTGTCATGAGTCAGGTCAGTGCAGAATTTATTGCCACCCGCGTCGCTATCTTAACCATCTCCAGCCGTCGCGGCGAAGAGGAGGATACCTCCGGCCACTGGCTGCGTGATGCGGCTCAGGAAGCCGGTCATACGGTCGTCGATAAGGCGATAGTTAAAGAGAACCGCTACGCGATTCGGGCCCAGGTTTCTGCGTGGATCGCCAGCGACGACGTGCAGGTGGTGCTGATTAACGGTGGCACCGGGCTGACCGACGGCGACCAGGCTCCTGAAGCGCTGCTGCCGCTGTTTGACCGGGAAATCGAAGGCTTCGGTGAAGTCTTTCGTATGCTCTCCTTTGAGGAGATCGGCACGTCTACGCTGCAGTCCCGCGCACTGGCTGGTATCGCTAACCGGACGCTGATTTTTGCTATGCCTGGTTCTACCAAAGCATGCCGCACCGCGTGGGAAAATATTATCGCCCCGCAGCTGGATGCGCGTACCCGCCCCTGTAATTTCCATCCCCATCTGAAGAAATAAGCTATGTCGCAACTGACCCATATTAACGCAGCCGGTGACGCCCATATGGTCGATGTCTCGGCGAAAAATGAGACCGTTCGCGAAGCGCGGGCCGAAGCCTTTGTCACCATGCAGGCGGAAACCCTGGCGATGATCGTCGATGGTCAGCACCATAAAGGCGACGTGTTCGCCACCGCGCGCATCGCCGGGATCCAGGCCGCCAAGCGGACCTGGGAGCTGATCCCCCTGTGCCATCCGCTGCTGCTGAGCAAGGTCGAAGTACAGCTGGAGGCCGAGACGGAACACAACCGCGTGCGTATCACCGCCGTCTGCCGCCTGAGCGGTAAAACCGGCGTTGAGATGGAGGCCCTGACCGCCGCATCGGTGGCGGCCCTGACTATCTACGATATGTGCAAGGCGGTGCAGAAGGATATGGTGATTGGCCCGGTGCGCCTGCTGGAAAAAAGCGGCGGCAAATCCGGCGATTTCAGGGTGGATGCGCATGATTAACGTGATCTTTTTTGCCCAGGTCCGCGAGCTGGTGGGCACCGACACCCTGGCCGTTGAGGCCGGGTTTGACACGGTTGAGGCGCTGCGTCGCCATCTGGCCACACGCAGCGACCGCTGGGCGCTGGCGCTGGAAGACGGCAAGCTGCTGGCGGCGGTCAATCAGACCCTGGTCAGCCTCGACCATCCGCTAAACGACGGAGATGAAGTCGCCTTCTTCCCGCCGGTGACGGGAGGCTAAGATGGCTGAAACCCGTATTCGCGTCGGCCAGGCGCGCTTTAGCGTCGGGGAAGAGTACCCGTGGCTGGCGGAGCGCGACGAAGACGGCGCGGTTGTCACCTTTACCGGCAAAGTGCGCAACCATAATCTGGGCGACAGCGTCAAGGCGCTGACCCTGGAGCACTATCCGGGCATGACGGAAAAAACGCTGGCGGAGATCGTCGAAGAAGCCCGCCGTCGCTGGCCGTTGGGGCGCGTGTCGGTGATCCACCGCATCGGTGAACTCTGGCCGGGGGAGGAGATCGTGTTTGTCGGCGTGACCAGCGCTCACCGCAGCAGCGCCTTTGAGGCCGGGGAGTTTATTATGGACTACCTGAAAACC
>DATEKR010000324.1:0-20389 GCA_035277345.1 Enterobacteriaceae bacterium | reverse complement strand
CCAGTATGATTAGATTCAACAAAAAAGTACCTGAGGGAAAGATAATGATCAATATCAAATTGATAAATGGAATTTTATTATCAGGAGTATTCATGATGTCATCCGCAAATGCTGCAAAGGTTACAGAACGGATCCGGAGCGTTTTTGATATCAGCTATTCATATTGCGCAATTGTAACAAATGGCGTGCTCGGTATGGATAATCGCAGATCTGCTGTAGCCGGGAGGGGTTTTGGTACAGCAAGCACCAATGCCATGATGTTTTTGGAAAATGGTCAAAATGAAATTACGGTTCAAATGGGGGCATTGGGCTGGTTCGATAAGAAGAGCCGAAATGGAAATGACTATAAAAAATTTCATCCTGAAGCTTATTGTAAACTTGATTTAACGCTTTTTGAGGGAAAAAAACCTATCTCATTAGGGAAAATGGATATTGGGATCAATAGCGATGGATACCCGTATGACAAAGGTAATGACAAAGATATCGTGGCGACAAAAATCATGGCTCCTCAGGCAGAAAAAGGACATCTTCCTGATAAATATTTCAAGGAAAACTATTATCCTAAAGATATGGAGCTTTACCAGTTCACCAAAAAAATAACGTTAAAGGGACTGCCGGACTGGAAATGGACAAAATCAACGCCGTTCATCTCTACCCCGGAACAAATCATAGCATTACGAAAGGCTTACACGGATTTATGGATGCTGTTTGCCAGGAAGGACAGTGCGGCAATTAAAGAACAGCTAAAAGAATCGAACCTCGCCTGGTCAATAACAACAGGTAACAGCCCCGATAATGTGTATAACAATGAACGTTTTGTTGAATATCTTGCAGAACCCAGCTTCGAAATGATCCCGATAAACTGGAGTGATTATCGGATAGTGGTATTTAATAAAGGTCGCTTGGTCAGGTTTGTTAACAAATCTTATCCTGCTGCATCCCCTATATCTTACTACCTGACCGAGGATAACGGGGATAAAGAACTTTTCTTTTTCGCCCCTATTTTTTCCATCGTTGATGGGAAAATCATTCCCGTGATTTAGGAAGTCATTATTGCCGCAGGCAGACCGCTCTGCGGCGATGTTTCATGATCGATCCCCTCGTCAGCGCGGAGGTTTGGTACATCAGAACGCTGGCAAACTCCGGCCGCGGTTTTTTCACACAGATCAGTGGTCAATAACTCGATATTTTCCTCCATAAAATTAACTTAAGTCTTGATAATAAGTCGCCCTGATAAACACCAGAAATAATGCCGCAAGTAAATGATGTTTATCGTTTCGTGATGGGCCAGTGAATGTTAATCTGCCTGGAGGATACGGCCGAAGGCCCGCTATGCCGATATTTTTTGCCGTAATTTACCAATCCATCTATTTTTTAAACGACGAGACGACAGCGCCTGGTAAAACGCCATGAAAAATCCAATCAAACGGCTTGAGATCATTAAGAACGCCATTGAACTGGAAGATGACGACATCATCCAGAGTCAGCTTCTTCATCTGAAGAATGAAGCCAGCGACCCGGAACTGGCGCGTATTGTCTCGGCGCTCGAAAAGAAGAACTATCTTGAAGCGATGCGGGCCATCGCTACCTGGCTACAGGGCCAGCGGCTGGTGGTTAACTGGCAGGATCCGCAGGTCGCCGCCAGTAAGCTGGAGCTAAAAGCGCTGGAAGAAAGGCTGCGCGATCTGATCGACCGCCGAAACGTGCGTATCCAGCTGCTGGATGATTTCAACGATCTTTATCGCCAGCGTCTCGGGCCGCTGATGACGCAGATCCTCGGCCTGCGTAAAACGCTGGCGGAAGCGACGCTGCGTAAGCGGAAGGCGGAAGCGGAACGCCGTCAGGCGGACTATCTGCGCTGCCAGCACTATATGGCTCAGGCGGTGGAAGAGCTGGTGACGCTGACCCAGCGCTGGCGCAGCCTTGATCCGCACTCGCCGCAAGCCGTTGAGGCCCGTCGGCAGGTATTGCAACAGAATACGCTGATCGCCACGCTGCTAAGCGAAGCGCAGGAGCTGGAGCACGGCCTGACGCGGGAAGAAGAACCGGCCCGCCGGGCGCGGGACGATGCTAACCGTCAGTATGAAGAGCATCAGGAACAGCAGGAAGACGCGGAAAAACGCTTTGGCGATCGGCTGAACATGTCTGAAGACGATCATCGCGAGCTGAAACGCCTGTGGCGTCAGGCCAGCAAGCTCTGTCACCCGGACCTGGTGGATATCCCGCTGAAGTCGGAAGCCAACGCGATGATGGCTCAGCTTAACCAGGCGAAAAAACGTGGCGATCTCCCCGCCGTGCGGTCGATCCTCAACAGGCTGCAACAAGGAATGGATCCGCTGATGGCCAGCGACCGGATCAACGATCTCGATCAGCTGCTGAAAAGGATCAAGGACGTCAAAGAGCGTATCGTCAGCCTGCAGGAAGAGCTCAAGGCGCTGGATACGGAAGAGTCATGGCTGCTGGTGTCATCGCTCACGGATCAAAACGCGTACTTTACCCAGCAGGAGAAAACGCTGGCCGATCTGCGCGCCCAGCTGGAGCAGCAGATCTCCGACGTTGAGTACGACGCGGTCGCCTGATGCATCACGCCGACGGCCATGCCGTCGGCTTAGCCACTATTTTTTATGCCAGTACGCCGCCGCACGCACGCGCTGCGCATCGTAGCGCTCGCTTTCAAACGGCCGGACCAGCGATTTCACCGTCGCCCCTTCTCCGGTTACCCAGATAAAGTAGTCTTCGTCGGCCACCGCAATATCAGCCAGTTTGTCGGCCACCGCCTGTTCGCTATGCCCCACCACCCAGTCAATAGTAAAGCCGCTGAGATGGGCTAAATAGTCCTGCCATGCGGCATCCGCCACCGTCACAACGGCGCGAACCTGGGGACGCACGTTCAGTTTCAGCAGCCCTTCCAGCCGACGACGCAGGGCCGGCATTCCCGACTCATCGCAGACATAGAGCTGGAAAGCATAGTCTTCCGGCACCACCAGCGATCCGCGCGGGCCGCCAATCGTCAGGGTATCGCCCACGCGAGCATTGATTGCCCAGCTGCTGGCAACACCACCGTCGTGGATAAAGAAATCAAAGGCCAGCTCGTGGCGAGCTTCATCGTACAGCGGCGTATAGTCGCGCGACGCCGGACGGGGGCCATCGCCCCAGTTAATTCCCTCGTCGCTGACCACCGGCGGCGTAAAGGGCACGCCCGCTTCCGGGAAAAAGAGTTTGCTGTGATCGTCGAAGCCTGAAGAGGCAAAGCCTTCCAGCTCATCGCCCCCGAGGACAATGCGCTGAAAGCCCGCACTGATACGCTCGGTGCGCAAGACGGTAAGCTGACGAAAACGCAGGGCATTGCGCACGCGCTGCGGATAACGGGACTGTGCCTGGGTCATAGGATGCCTTCGTGAATGAGGTCGAATAGCGCATTCTAGCTAAATGATAATGATTATTATATTGCCATTCGTGCCGCATTAGCGCGAAGGCGATCAAGCGGAGAAGAAGTTGCGACGCGGAGATCCCGCGTCGCTGGAGGTATCACAGAACAGGGTCCGTCAGACGGCAGGCTGATCCGCACGCACGCGGAAGACCTTAACCATCTCTTTCAGATGCAGCGCCTGATCGTTCAGCGCCGCCGCTGCCGCAACGGACTCTTCCACCAGGCTGGAGTTCTGCTGGGTGGTGGAGTCAATCAGGCCGATAGCGCTGTTGATCTGCGAAATTCCGTCGGTCTGTTCACGGCTGGCCTGGCCAATTTCACGCAGGATAGTGTCCATCTCCTGCACGTTGTTAACCATACCGTTAATCAGGCCACTGGCTTTTTCCACCAGCTGCATCCCGTCCTTCGTCTGGCTGGTTGAGCTTTCAATCAGGCTGCGGATCTCATTCGCCGACGAGGCACTTTTCTGCGCCAGCTGACGGACTTCCCCGGCTACCACCGCGAAGCCACGGCCGTGTTCACCGGCTCGCGCCGCTTCCACCGCCGCGTTAAGCGCCAGGATATTGGTCTGGAAAGCGATAGAGTCGATCAGGTTGATGATGTCCGACATCCGGTTAGAGGTGTCGTTAATCATGCGCATTTTCTCGGTCACCTGCTGCATCATCTCACCGTTGTTTTTCACCACGGTAGCGGCATCCGCCGACAGATGGGTCGCTTCAGTGGTGTGTTCAGAGGTGTTTTTCACCGTCGCGGTGATCTGCTCCATGGAAGACGCCGTCTGCTCAACGGAGCTGGCCTGTTCTTCGGTACGGGCAGCCAGGTCCTGGTTACCGGCAACGATCTGCGCGGCGGCACTGGAGATATTCTCCGAGCTGTTCTGCACTTCCTGCACAATCGCCAGCAGGCGCTCTTTCATCTCCATTAGCGCATGCAGGAGGATCCCGGTTTCATCACGTGCGCGAATGGTCACGCTGCCGGTCAGGTCGCCGGCTGCAATGGCTTCCGCGAGGCCAACCGCCGCCGTCAGCGGACGCGTGATGGCGCGGATCAGATAGATGCTAACTATCGCAGCCACAATGGCACCAATCAACGTCAAGGTGATTAACAGCATGCGGTTGGTGGAGAAGTCCTTATCAACCTGGACCCCGGACGCACGCATCTGACGATCCTGGACGGTAATCAGCTCCTGGACTTTCTCTTTGTAGACCTTCTGAATGTTGACCGTGGTGGTCATCATTTCCTTTAACGCGTTAGGACGATTGTAATCTTTGATAGCCTCAAGAATACGAAAGCGCGATGCCAGGTACTGCTGGCGAACGGCCTTAATTTCATCGAGGATTTTTTGCGATTCGGCATCAGGAAGTTGCTTGCTGAGGTCGTCAATAATCAGGGTGATTCGGGCGCTGAGATCGGTCAGCTGCTTTTCAAGATCGGCGCTGTAGAGACCTTCCTGATCCAGCAGCATCAACTGCTGCGCGCTAACGAAGTCCTGGAAGTTATCAATGAGCTGGTTGGCTTTTATCGTCGTGGGATAGTCATCAGTAATAATCTCCTGCATCCCATCGTTGGCGCGTTGCAGACTCATCAGCGAAAGCGCGGAACTGACGATCATTAAAACAATAAAAAGACTGAACGCCAGAAATAATTTCGTGCTGATCCTTACGTCACGTAACAACATATTTTCCCCAAAGCTGTGGTTATTTTTGTTAACGGAATTCAAGCGCAGAGCAGACCTGAGCTTAAAAAAACACCGGGAATGAAATGCATCTATCCATGCATCGTACGTTATCGGTAACGATGGTCGTAACTTTATGAATTTGATCGTTTTTTAATTTTAGTGAAACAGCGAAATAGATTAAAACTATTGATGAGAGTTAATTGATCGATATATATCGAGGAAAATAGTGACGTTATTAATTATATACAAAGTCAGTATCATGACTATTAATGATTTAAAACAGCGATATGGAAATAATAGCCTTTTATTTACAAGTTTAAATTTAATAAATCCTTAACAATACTGAAAAGAAAAATCAACAAGCACGATTTGCGCAAAATTGACATAAAAAAACCGCCGTTTCCTTGCGGGCGGCGGTCAGGGATGAGCAGAAAAAACGTCAGTGCAGGACGGTCACCGCATCTTCAAGACGGCTGGCACGATGTTTAACCATCGCCGAGATTTCAGCGCTCTCTTCCACCAGTCCGGCATTCTTTTGTGTGATTGCGTCAAGCTCGGCAACCGCGCGCGTCAGATCGGAAAGACCCGCAGCCTGTTCAGTGGTGGAGTGACTGATCTCGCCGAGCAGTCGGGTGACGTTTTGCACCTGGGCAACAATATTGTCCATCGTCTGCCCGGCGGCGTGAACCTGTTCAGATCCCGACTGGACCTTGCTGGCGCTGGCTTCAATCAGCTTGCGAATATCGTTAGCCGCGTTGGCGCTGCGGCTGGCAAGATGACGTACTTCACCCGCTACCACCGCAAAACCTTTGCCCTGCTCACCGGCTCGCGCCGCTTCCACCGCCGCATTCAGCGCCAGGATATTGGTCTGGAAGGCGATATCATTGATCAGGGTCGTAATGGAGCCAATACGCTGGGTACTGTCGGCGATTTCGTCCATGGTCTTCACCACCGTCTCCATCGCCTGACCACCGTGGGTTGCGGCAGAGCTGGCCTCGCTGGAGAGTTTATCCGCCGCCGCTGCCGTTTCAGAGTTGTTCTGTACCGACGCGGCCATCTGGCTCATCGTCGCCACGGTCTGCTGGACGTTGACCACCGTTTGCCGCGTCCGCAGGTTGAGGTCTTCATTACCTTTCGCCAGGGTTACGCTGCCGTCGCGCACGCTGGCGACCTGACCGGAAATATCGTGGATCAGCCAGCGGCACATCAGCCCCAGCTGCCCCACCGAGCGCAGCATCAGCCCCAGCTCATCGCTGCGCTGTAGCTGTTCAACGCTGTTGCGTTCTCCGGTCGCCACCTGCAGTGCCTGACGCGCAACCCGTTCCATCGGGCGGGTAATTTTCCATTCAAAGAGGGCACTGCCGCAAAGCATGACTAACGCACTCGCCAGTACCGGCAGCCAGCCCGCACCGGTCGCCATCAGCACTGCCGCAAGCGCAATAAAAAGCAGGCTCATCACCGAGCGCACCCGCCAGCGCAGCGGCATCGCCGGGAGATTTCCGCGCCAGCCTTTGCTAACGACCAGTCCCTTTGCAACACGCTTATTGCAGCGGCCCTCATTCAGCGCCTGATACAGCGGCGTCACTGCAGCGACCTCTTCCTCCGTGGCGCGGGAACGAATCGACATATAGCCGGTGATCCTGCCGTTGCGCACCATCGGCACCGCGTTGGCGCGGACCCAATAATGGCCGCCGTCCTTACGCCGGTTTTTAACAATCCCGCTCCAGGGCTCGCCCTGCTTCAGGGTCGACCACATATCGGCGAAGGCCGCCTTCGGCATATCCGGGTGACGCAGAATATTGTGCGGCTGGCCGGTCAGCTCCTGCAGGGTGTAGCCGCTGACCTGCACAAAGTCATCGTTGGCGTGGGTGATGTAGCTATCTGGATCGGTGGTCGACATGAGGGTGGTGTCATCATCCAGCGGATATTCCTGCTGGTTGACCCAGGATTGGGCAGGCATATAAGCATCCTTTGCGAGTTGTTTGTATCTCATTCATGAAGGTAGTGTTATTTCGGCGATAATAAATTTATCTTTAGATGTTAAATTTGATTTAGATCGCAATTTGCAATTAAACCGCATTTTTTGCCCCCACCTAATAGATTGATTATTAATATTTTACTTGCGTAACTAAGTGTTTTGCCTTCTGACGGGGCAGCCTCTGCACCGCGATAGCACAGCGCTCCGGCCCTGCCCGCTGCGCTGGACGATTAAATTTTGCGCAACCGCGTTTCGACCTGGCGTTTATCCCGATTTCAGCGCTTCGCGCCGATGTGGCGCAATCCCTGCAATACTTAAATCGGTATCATGTGATACGCGAGCCCCTGGAGCACATCTTGAACAGGTTACCTTCCAGCGCATCGGCTCTGGCCTGTAGCGCACACGCACTGAATCTCATTGAGAAGCGAACGCTCGATCATGAGGAGATGAAAGCACTTAACCGAGAGGTGGTTGATTACTTCAAAGAGCACGTCAATCCGGGATTTCTTGAGTATCGTAAATCTGTTACCGCTGGCGGGGATTACGCAGCCGTAGAGTGGCAAGCGGGAAGTCTGAATACGCTTGTTGACACCCAGGGACAGGAGTTTGTTGATTGTCTGGGGGGCTTTGGCATTTTCAACGTGGGGCACCGTAATCCAGTTGTCGTTTCCGCCGTACAGAATCAACTCGCGAAACAGCCGTTACACAGTCAGGAACTCCTCGATCCGCTACGTGCCATGCTGGCCAAAACCCTGGCTGCGCTGGCACCGGGCAAGCTGAAATACAGCTTCTTTAGCAACAGCGGCACCGAATCGGTTGAGGCAGCGTTAAAACTCGCAAAAGCGTATCAGTCGCCGCACGGAAAATTTACCTTTATTGCCACCAGCGGCGCCTTCCACGGCAAGTCCCTCGGGGCGCTGTCGGCAACGGCAAAATCCACCTTCCGTAAACCCTTTATGCCGCTGCTGCAGGGCTTCCGTCACGTTCCTTTTGGCGATATCGATGCCATGCGCGCTCAGCTCAGCGAGTGTAAGAAGACCGGTGAAGACGTGGCGGCGGTGATTCTGGAGCCGATTCAGGGTGAAGGCGGGGTGATCCTGCCGCCGCCGGGCTATCTGCCCGCGGTACGCAAGCTGTGCGATGAATTTGGCGCGCTGCTGATCTTCGACGAGGTGCAAACCGGAATGGGCCGCACGGGCCGGATGTTCGCCTGCGAGCATGAAAACGTCCAGCCTGACATTCTGTGTCTGGCGAAAGCCCTCGGCGGCGGTGTGATGCCGATTGGTGCCACCATCGCTACCGAAGAGGTGTTTTCCGTGCTGTTCGACAATCCGTTCCTGCACACCACCACTTTTGGCGGCAATCCGCTGGCCTGTGCGGCGGCGCTGGCGACCATCAACGTGCTGCTGGAAGAGAACCTGCCCGCGCAGGCCGAACAGAAAGGCGACATCCTGCTGGATGGCCTGAATCTGCTGGCGCGGGAATACCCGGACCTGGTGCAGGAGGCACGCGGAAAAGGCATGTTAATCGCCATTGAGTTCGTGGATAACGAAATCGGCTATCGCTTTGCCAGCGAGATGTTTCGCCAGCACATCCTGGTGGCGGGCACCCTGAACAACGCTAAGACCATTCGTATCGAACCACCGCTCACGCTAACCATTGAGCAGTGCGAGCTGGTGCTGAAAGCGGCTCGTACAGCGCTGGCAGCCCTGAGGGTGACCGCGACGGAGCAGCTCTGATGCCTCCTCCCCCTTCCGCAACGGCGGAAGGGGTTTTTTGATAGTTATCACAATCATTCACTCCGCCTTTTCCCTTTTGCCCGCCGACGGCTAAATTAGTAACTCATCCGACCACATAACAATAATTTTACACTGGAAGAGAATATGAGCCGCTATCCGTCGCTTTTCGCCCCGCTGGATCTGGGTTTTACCACGTTGAAAAACCGCGTGCTGATGGGCTCGATGCACACCGGCCTTGAGGAGCATCCTCAGGGAGCGGAACGTCTTGCCGCCTTCTATGCCGAAAGGGCCGCCAACGGCGTGGCGCTGATCGTCACCGGCGGCGTAGCCCCTTCTCTCTCCGGCGTGACCATGCCGGGCGGCGCGGTGCTGAACGACAGCGCGCAGTTACCCCATCACCGAATCATTACCGATGCCGTCCACCAGCATGACGGAAAAATCGCCCTGCAAATTCTGCACACCGGCCGCTACAGCTATCAGCCGCATCTGGTCGCGCCCTCCGCGCTTCAGGCTCCTATCAACCGCTTTGTCCCGCACGCCCTGAGCCACGATGAGATCCTGACGCTTGTCGACGATTTTGCCCGCTGCGCCGCGCTGGCCCAGGAAGCCCGCTATGACGGGGTGGAGGTGATGGGTTCGGAGGGCTATCTGATCAACGAGTTTCTCGCTGCGCGTACCAACCATCGCGACGACCAGTGGGGCGGCGACTATCAGCGGCGGATGCGCTTTGCACTGGAGGTTGTAAGGGCCATTCGCGACCGGGTGGGCAGCGACTTTATTATTATCTACCGCCTGTCGATGCTCGACCTGGTCGAAGGCGGCGGTACCTTCGAGGAGATGCTTGAGCTGGCGCTGGCTATCGAAGCGGCCGGGGCAACCATCATCAATACGGGTATCGGCTGGCACGAGGCGCGTATTCCCACCATTGCCACCGCCGTTCCGCGCGGTGCCTTTAGCTGGGTAACCCGTCAACTGAAAGGCAAAATCCGTATTCCGCTGGTCACCACCAATCGCATTAACGACCCTCAGGTGGCGGAGGATATTCTGGCCCGTGGCGATGCGGATATGGTGTCGATGGCGAGGCCTTTTCTGGCGGATGCGGCCCTGCTCTCGAAGGCACAGAGCGGTCGGGCGGATGAGATTAACACCTGTATCGGCTGCAATCAGGCCTGCCTGGATCAGATTTTCGCAGGCCAGGTGACTTCCTGCCTGGTGAATCCCCGCGCCTGCCATGAAACCCTGATGCCTGTCGAGCCCACGCCGCGCAGCAAAAGACTGGCGGTGGTCGGGGCCGGTCCCGCCGGGCTGGCCTTTGCGGTTAACGCCGCGGAGCGCGGCCACCGGGTGACTCTGTTTGATGCCGCCGCTGAGGTCGGAGGGCAGTTCAATATCGCCCGGCAAATCCCGGGTAAAGAGGAGTTCAACGAAACCCTGCGCTACTACCGCAGGATGCTCGACGTGCTCGGCGTTGAGGTACGGCTGAATCAGTGGGTTTCCGCCCCGATGCTGGCGGATTTTGAGGAGACGATCCTCGCCAGTGGGATCGAACCTCGCCTGCCGCCGATCGCCGGGATCGACCACCCGAAGGTGCTGAGCTATCTCGATGTGCTGCGGGATAAAGTCCCGGTCGGCAAGCGGGTAGCCATTATCGGCAGCGGCGGTATTGGTTTTGATACCGCCATGTACCTGAGCCAGCCCGGCGACTCAACGCCCCAGAGCATCGCCGAATTTTGCGTGGAGTGGGGCATTGATACCAGCCTGAAATCCGCAGGTGGCCTGCGCCCGGAAGGCCCGCAGCGGGAAAAAAGCCCGCGACAGATCCTGATGCTTCAGCGTAAAACCAGCAAGCCAGGAGAAGGTCTGGGGAAAACCACCGGCTGGATCCACCGTGCCACGTTGCTGGCGCGCGGAGTAAAAATGATCCCCGGCGTCAGCTATCAGCGGATCGATGATGAAGGTCTGCACGTTGAGATCGACGGTAAAGCTCAGGTGCTGGCGGTAGATCATGTGGTGATCTGCGCCGGGCAGGAGCCGCGAAAGGCGCTGGCAGAGCCGCTGCAAAACAGCGGTAAAACGGTGCATTTGATTGGCGGCTGCGACGTGGCAATGGAGCTGGATGCCCGGCGCGCTATCGCGCAGGGCACCCGTCTGGCGCTGGAGATTTAGCGGCGGCGGCCCAGTTTGACTGCCTTCAGCACCACGAACTTGCTGTTGGTGGCGACCGTGGTGCAGTTGCCGAAAATTTTCTTCAGCTTGTGGAAGTAATCCAGGTGGCGGTTAGCCACGATCACCAGCTCGCCGTTGATCTTCAGACAGCGGCGCGCATGGTGGAACATCTCCCACGCAACGCTATCGGTCAGGGCATGCTGCTGATGGAACGGCGGATTGCACAGCACCGCATCAAAGCGGAACGGCTCCACGCCGGAGAGCGCGTTGTTGATCATAAACTCGCAGCGATCCACCGCCTCCGGCATATTGGTTTCCACGTTAAGGCGGCTGGAGGCCACGGCCATCGGCGACTCATCAACGAACACCACGCTGGCTTCCGGGTTGCGCTCAAGCAGGGTCAGTCCCACGACACCGTTACCGCAGCCCAGATCGACAATCTCCCCTTCCAGGTTTGACGGCAGATGCTCGATAAAGAAGCGCGCACCAATATCCAGCCCGTTGCGTGAGAACACGTTGGCATGGTTATGGATGGTCCACGGCGTGCCTTCCAGCTTCCAGCTGCTCGTTTCTGGCGCATCGGCCAGAGCCGGGGCGGTAAAGACGCAGTTAATCAGACGCGCTTTCTTCCACGCCAGCGTGGTGGTGGTGGTACCGAGCACTTTTTCAAACAGTTCGAGCGTTGAGTTGTGCACGTCCCGGGCTTTGGTGCCGCCGATAATGCGCGTCTCAGGCGTCACCACCTTGCGCAGAGCACGCAGCTGCTGCTCCAGCAGGGCCATGGTTTTCGGGATCTTAATCAGCACGACCGCCGGCGCCTGCGGGTAGTCCGCCGTGCTCTCCAGGAAGCGCACGGCGGACTCGTCCAGTTCGTTATGGCGCAGGTTTTCACGCGTCCCCAGCTCGCTCAGGTAAGAGTCACCGATGCTGTAAGGTTTATGTTCCGCCAGCGCACAGGCCAGCGCGCCAAAGGCGTCGTTAAAAATCAGGACCGGGCCGCTGATTTCGGTATCGTCCAACTGTTGCAGCAGATATTCATCGGCTGCTTCCCACGCCTGAAGTGGGTTTACATCATCCGTTTCCGGGAAACGTTTTAGCGTCAGTGAACGGAAACCGGTGTCTGGTTGGCTCATCGGCCCTCCTGGGTGGTAAAATTCGCGAGTAATCCCCGTAATGGGGGCGAGAGTATACTCTTTTTTAGCAAAAGTCGGGGCATTGATGAGCAATCTGATCTATCTCCAGGGTTATCCGGAGAATTTACTGACCCAGGTGCGTACCCTGGTGGCAGAACAGCGCTTAGGTGAGGTGCTGGAAAAGCGCTATCCCGATACCCATGACATCACTACCGATAAAGCGTTGTGGCAATATACCCAGGATCTAAAAAGTCAGTATCTGAAGAGCGCCTCGCCGATCAATAAGGTGATGTATGACAACAAGATCCACGTGCTGAAAAACGCGCTTGGCCTGCATACGGCCATCTCACGCGTGCAGGGCGGCAAGTTAAAGGCGAAGGCCGAAATCCGCGTGGCCACCGTTTTTCGCCAGGCCCCGGAAGCCTTTCTGCGCATGATTGTGGTCCATGAACTGGCGCATCTGAAAGAGAAAGATCACAGCAAAGCGTTCTATCAGCTCTGCTGCCATATGGAGCCGCAGTACCACCAGCTGGAGTTCGATACCCGCCTGTGGTTAACGCACCTTTCGTTAACCCGATCTGCGCAATAGCGCACTGGAATTGTCATCATTGCGTGCTACATTGGCGAAAGGTTCCCTTTTTGGAGTACAGAGATCGGTATGATACGTTTCGCAGTCGTTGGCACGAACTGGATCACCCGCCAGTTTGTCGATGCCGCCCATGAAACCGGCAAATATAAACTCACCGCCGTTTATTCCCGCAGCCTTGAACAGGCGCAGAGCTTCGCCAACGACTACCCGGTCGATCATCTGTTTACCTCTCTGGATGAACTGGCGCAGAGCGACGACGTTGACGCCGTTTATATTGCCAGCCCGAACTCCCTGCACTTCCCGCAAACCCGCCTCTTCTTACAGCATAAGAAGCATGTGATCTGCGAAAAACCGCTGGCCTCAAACCTGCGTGAAGTCGAAGAAGCCATCGCCTGCGCACGCGAAAACCAGGTGGTGCTGTTTGAAGCCTTTAAAACCGCCAGCCTGCCGAATTTCCTGCTGCTCCAGCAGTCCCTGAGCAAAGTGGGCAAGCTGCGTAAAGCCTTTATCAATTACTGCCAGTACTCTTCACGCTACCAGCGCTATCTCGACGGCGAAAATCCGAATACCTTTAACCCGGCCTTCTCCAACGGCTCGATTATGGATATCGGTTTTTACTGCCTCGCCTCCGCCGTTGCCCTCTGGGGCGAACCGCATTCCGTCAGCGCCACTGCCGGTCTGCTGGAGAGCGGCGTGGACGCCCACGGTACGGTGGTGATGAACTACGGCGATTTCGACGTGACGCTTCATCACTCCAAGGTGAGCGAGTCCGTACAGCCCAGCGAGATCCAGGGTGAAGCAGGTTCGCTGGTGGTCGAGAAGATCTCCGAATGCCATAAAGTCTGCTTTATTCCGCGCGGCGGCAAATCCCAGGATCTGACCCAGCCTCAGCATATCAATACGATGCTCTATGAGGCAGAGGTCTTTGCCCGTCTGGTTGAAGAGAATGAAGTGAATCACCCGGGGCTCAGCGTCAGCCGTATCACCGCCAAACTGCAGACGGAGATCCGCCGTCAGGTTGGGGTGATATTCCCGGCGGATGACGTCAGCGAGCAGGTCCCCGCCTAAAACCGTTTAACGCGCCAGGCAGCAGACCACCTGTCTCCTGGCGCTCGTTTCCCACTCCCCTACTCCTTGCATACTGCCGGAAAACACGATCTTTACGAAAGAATCGGTATTTTGCGCTTCCCCCTCGCCCTGCTATCCCTATACTCGTTCGGGCAAACACTTTTTCCGGTAAACAATGCGCCATCAGAGCGCGGTGCCGGGACGGAACGACACATATCTCAGGAATAGTTAATGACCATGCAATCCTCTTCTGCAGGACTTCTCCGCCGTCTGGCGCAGGGAAGCCTCGTAAAACAAATTCTTATTGGCCTGGTGCTGGGTATTTTACTGGCGCTGGTTTCAAAACCGGCGGCAATCGCCACTGGCCTGCTGGGTACGCTGTTTGTTGGCGCGCTGAAGGCGGTCGCCCCGGTACTGGTGCTGACGCTGGTGATGGCGTCAATCGCCAACCATCAGCACGGGCAGAAAACCAATATCCGCCCTATCCTGTGGCTCTATCTGTTCGGCACCTTCTCCGCCGCCTTAACCGCCGTTGCGGCCGGATTTCTGTTTCCCTCCACGCTGCAACTGACGACCGGTGCGGAAGGCATTACGCCGCCGTCCGGTATCGTGGCCGTGATGCACGGGCTGCTGAGCAGTGTCGTATCAAACCCGGTGGCGGCGCTGATTGACGCTAACTATATTGGGATTCTGGTCTGGGCTGTGGGCCTGGGCTTCGCCTTCCGCCATGCCGCCGATACCACCAAACAGATGGTGAATGACCTGTCCGACGCCGTGACCTTTATCGTTAAGGTGGTGATCCGCTTTGCACCGATCGGCATCTTCGGCCTGGTGTCATCCACGCTTGCAACCACCGGTTTCTCGGCGCTGTGGGGCTACGCCCATTTGCTGCTGATCCTGATTGGCTGCATGGCGGTGGTAGCACTGGTGATTAACCCGCTGCTGGTGTTTATCCATATTCGCCGAAACCCTTATCCGCTGGTGCTCTCCTGTCTGCGTGAAAGCGGCGTAACCGCCTTTTTCACCCGCAGCTCGGCAGCCAATATTCCGGTCAACCTCGCCCTGTGTGAAAAACTGAACCTCGACCGCGATACCTACTCGGTCTCGATTCCGCTGGGTGCGACGGTCAATATGGCCGGTGCTGCCATCACCATTACCGTGCTGACCCTGGCGGCAGTGCATACTCTGGGGATTTCGGTGGATCTGCCGACGGCGCTGCTGCTGAGCGTTGTGGCCTCTCTGTGCGCCTGCGGCGCATCCGGGGTGGCGGGCGGTTCTCTGCTGCTGATCCCGCTGGCCTGTAATATGTTTGGTATCCCGAACGAGATTGCCATGCAGGTGGTGGCGGTCGGCTTTATTATCGGCGTCCTGCAGGACTCCTGCGAAACCGCAATTAATTCATCTACCGACGTGATGTTTACCGCCGCCGTCTGCCAGGCGGAAGACGCCCGACTGGCGAAACAGTCCGCGCTGTAACACTCATACCCTCCGCCGCTGGGCGGAGGGTCACTTCTGCTGTGTCTTTTCGACCTTAAACGGATCGATTCCCCGCTTTTGCATCCGCCAGAAACGAATAATCGTCAGGCCGTTCATCACCAGAAAACTACCCTCAATCAGCGAACCGCCAATCGAGCCAAGCCACAGGTTATGCGCCACCCAGCAGCAGGTAGAGCACCAGATCACAATGCGCGTAGTCAGGCCGGTGCAGCGGAATAGAGCCCAGGTACTGACAATTGTGCCGATCACCGGCAGCAGCTCCACAGGATGATGAAACTTCGCGATCCCCAGCCCGCCGGTCAGGAGGATAAACAGCGTCATCACCCACAGGCTGCGGGTACGCAGGGTGATCAGGGTACGGACCGAATTAAGCATGGCGCTGGAGCCAGCGGGCCAGGCGCCCATCAGAAAGAAGTGCACGCCGATAATGGCGCTGTAGACGGAGAGCTGCTTTTTGAAACGCCGCTCATCGCGGTTGATAAAGGTCGTGATGCCCACCAAAAAGGCAATCACCCCCACGCCCTGGGCAAGCCAATACGCGGTCATGGAAAAATCCCTGTCGATAGCATAAAAAGAAACGGCGCTTCATCTTCTGAAGCGCCGTGTTACGGGAGTAACAAAATTACAATGTTACGCCGCTTTTAAAGATGGCTAACTCGCGGAAATCGTTACGTTCGTTGCAGGTCTTCTTACCGTTGGCAAAGTCGACAATGGTATCGACAAACTCGTCCAGCAGCTGCGGCATCGCCTTGCCGTGGATCAGCTGACCGGCATCAAAGTCGATCCAGTGTTTTTTCTTCGCCGCCAGTTCGCTGTTGGTGGCGATTTTCACCGTCGGCACAAAACCACCGTAAGGCGTACCGCGACCGGTACTGAACAGCACCATATGACAGCCAGCACCGGCCAGGGCGCTGGTAGCCACCGCATCGTTACCCGGCGCGCTCAGCAAATTCAGACCGTGGGTTTTCAGACGCTCACCGTAACGCAGGACATCTACCACCTGGCTGGAACCCGCTTTCTGGGTACAGCCGAGAGATTTATCTTCCAGGGTGGTGATGCCGCCCGCTTTGTTACCCGGAGACGGGTTCTCGTAGATCGGCTGATTATGGGCAATGAAGTACTGCTTGAAGTCATTGACCATGGTCACCAGCTTGTCGAAGGTGGCCTCGTCGCGGCAGTGGCTCATCAGCAGCTGCTCGGCACCGAACATTTCCGGCACTTCGGTCAGCACGGTGGTCCCGCCGTTGGCAATCATAAAGTCCGAGAAGCGACCCAGCATCGGGTTGGCTGTGATACCGGACAGACCGTCAGACCCGCCGCACTCCAGACCAAACTTCAGCTCGCTCAGTTTACCCGGCACGCGCTTATCGTGACGCATCACCTCATACAGCTGGTGCAGCTGCTCAAGCCCCGCTTCCACTTCATCGTCCTGGTGTTGGCAGACCATAAAGTGCACGCGATCCGGGTCAAAATCCCCCAGGGTCTCACGGAAGGCATCGACCTGGTTGTTTTCACAGCCCAGGCCAATCACCAGTACCGCACCGGCATTAGGGTGACGCACCATGTTTTGCAGCATAGTGCGCGTATTGACGTGGTCATCACCCAGCTGTGAGCAGCCGTAGGTGTGGCTGAACAGGAAGACACCGTCGGTGCCTTCCGCATCGTTGGTTTCTTTCAGGAAACGGGTCTGGATCTGTCGGGCGATACCGTTAACGCAGCCTACCGTTGGCAGGATCCACAGTTCGTTGCGCACCCCGACTTCACCGCTGGCGCGGCGGTAGATCTCAATATCGCGATCCGCTGGCTGCGCCACGTCGGCCTGAAAATCAGGTTGATAGCTATACTCGTCCAGATCGCTAAGATTGGTCCGCGTGTTGTGGGCATGGATATGCTCCCCTGCCGCAACATCCGCCAGCGTGTGTCCAATCGGCAAACCGTACTTAATGACGTTTTCACCCTTCGCGATCGGCTGCAGGGCAAATTTATGCCCGCGCACCACGTCCGACAGCAGCGTGACCGTCTGGCCGTCAATCGTCACCTCAGTACCGGCGGCAATATCGGCCAGCGCGACCGCGACGTTGTCCAGCGAATGGATCTTGATGTATTGCATATCAACCAACCTCAGGGCTTAGTTCAGTTCAATGGCGAAGTAGTCACGCGCATTGTTAAAGCAAATATTTCTTACCATCTCACCCAGCAGCTGAATATCAGCAGGTGCTTCACCCGCAGCCACCCAGCGGCCGATCATCTGGCACAGAATGCGACGGAAGTATTCGTGGCGGGTGTAGGAGAGGAAGCTGCGGCTGTCGGTCAGCATGCCCACAAAGCGGCTCAGCAGGCCAAGCTGCGCCAGCTGGTTCATCTGACGTTCCATCCCGTCTTTCTGGTCGTTAAACCACCAGCCGGAACCAAACTGCATTTTGCCCGGCATCCCTTCACCCTGGAAGTTACCGATCATGGTGCCCAGTACTTCGTTATCACGCGGGTTCAGACAGTAAAGGATGGTTTTCGGCAGCAGATTTTCTTCGTTCTGTTTGCTCAGCAGTTTTGACAGCTCTTCCGCCAGCGGGCGGTCGTTGATGGAGTCAAAACCGACGTCCGGCCCCAGCAGTTTGAACTGGCGCAGGTTGTTATTACGCAGCGCGCCGATGTGATACTGCTGTACCCATTCGCGACGGGCATACTCCGCACCGAGGAAGACCAGCACCGCCGTTTTGAACTGCGCCACTTCGTGTTCGCTCAGGGTGGCACCGCTCAGGCGACGCGCCAGGATACTGTCCAGCTCGCTTTCGCTGGCTTCGGCAAACAGCACGACGTCCAGCGCGTGGTCGGAGACTTTACAGCCATGGGCGGCAAAGTGATCCAGACGTTTGGTCAGGGCGGTCTGCAGATCGGCAAAACGACGAATTTCGGTATCGGAGACTTCGCCCAGCTTCGCCATATAGTCGTTAAAGGTCGCCTGCTCGATATTGAAGGCTTTATCCGGGCGCCAGCTCGGCAGCACTTTCACGCTGAAGCTGGTGTCTTTCGCCACGGCCGCGTGGTGCTCCAGGGAATCGATCGGATCGTCGGTGGTGCCGACCATTTTGACGTTCATCTGCTGCATGATGCCGCGTGCAGAGAATTTATCCTGCGCCAGCAGCTCGTTACATTCGGTCCAGATTTCACCCGCTGTAGATGGCGACAGCAGCTTACCTGTAATACCAAAAGGACGACGCAGCTCAAGATGTGTCCAGTGGTATAACGGGTTACCAATAGTGTGCGGAACCGTGGCGGCCCAGGCATCGAACTTCTCACGGTCGCTGGCATCACCGGTACACAGCTTCTCAGCCACGCCGTTAGTGCGCATCGCACGCCACTTATAGTGGTCACCTTTCAGCCAGATGTCATACAGGTTTTTAAAGCGGTAGTTTTCTGCGATCTGCTGCGGCGGCAGGTGGCAGTGATAATCAAAAATCGGCTGGTCTTTTGCGTAGTCGTGGTACAGACGGCGAGCAAATTCAGTATCCAGCAGGAAATCTTCAGTCATAAACGGCGTCATAATCAGTCTTCCTCTTTACGAGTGCATGAATGCTTATTTTTAATGGTGCCAAAGTTATCACACCAATTTCCACATACTGAACATATTTTCGTGAGTTAGATCAATAAAACCCAACTTAAAGATCGACGCCGAATAAACAAACAAACCGCCAGACCGCGCCAGTACTGGCTTCCTCAACGAATAATAATGACCACACTAAGAAGAGAGCTTTTGTGACACAACTCACCTTTTAAAGTTGTATGACAAGTTATCTTGCCTGCCGTCGCAAAACACATGCCGACGGAATGCATTACCGGTGTTACAGACATCGGATTTACCGGTACGGATACCGATTACCTGTTGAAGGTTTGAATTGGCAAGGATCGGGTCGTACCGGATTTTTCCCGTACGACCTCCCGTTACTGAACAACACCACCCTGCGGGGTGAGATGTCACCGCCTTAACGGCGGATATAACATAACGATGAGGTTTTACATGCGTAAAATTAAAGGGTTACGTTGGTATATGATAGGCCTGGTGACGCTGGGTACCGTACTGGGTTACCTGACGCGTAACACGGTCGCGGCAGCGGCTCCGACGCTGATGGAAGAGCTGCATATCTCCACGCAGCAATACTCCTATATCATCGCCGCCTACTCCGCGGCTTACACCATCATGCAGCCGATTGCTGGCTACGTTCTCGATGTTCTCGGTACTAAAATTGGCTACGCGTTCTTCGCTGTTGCCTGGGCCGTCTTCTGCGGCGCAACCGCGCTGGCGGGAAGCTGGGGTGGTCTGGCGCTGGCGCGTGGTGCGGTCGGTGCAGCGGAAGCAGCGATGATCCCTGCGGGCCTGAAAGCCAGCTCAGAATGGTTCCCGGCGAAAGAACGTTCTATCGCCGTCGGCTACTTTAACGTCGGTTCCTCTATCGGTGCCATGATTGCGCCGCCGCTGGTGGTGTGGGCTATCGTAATGCACAGCTGGCAGATGGCCTTCATCATTTCCGGCGTGCTGAGCTTTGTCTGGGCGATGGCGTGGCTGGTGTTCTATAAACACCCACGCGACCAGAAAAAGCTGACCGAAGAAGAACGCGACTACATTATTAACGGTCAGGAATCTCAGCATCAGACCAATAACGGCAAGAAAATGTCCCCGTGGCAGATCCTTGGCACCCGTCAGTTCTGGGGTATCGCGCTGCCGCGTTTCCTGGCTGAACCGGCCTGGGGTACCTTTAACGCCTGGATCCCGCTGTTCATGTTTAAAGTCTACGGCTTTAACCTGAAAGAGATCGCCATGTTTGCCTGGATGCCGATGCTGTTTGCCGACCTCGGCTGCATCGTGGGTGGCTACCTGCCGCCGCTGTTCCAGCGCTGGTTCGGCGTTAACCTGATCGTCTCCCGTAAAATGGTTGTCACCATGGGCGCGCTGCTGATGATTGGCCCAGGCATGATTGGTCTGTTCACCAGCCCGTATGTAGCAATCGCTCTGTTGTGTATCGGTGGTTTTGCTCACCAATCACTGTCTGGCGCGCTGATTACCCTCTCTTCCGACGTGTTTGGTCGTAACGAAGTGGCAACTGCAAACGGCCTGA
>DATEKR010000323.1:0-38433 GCA_035277345.1 Enterobacteriaceae bacterium | reverse complement strand
ATCAAGGATGCTATTAATCTTATGTTTTGGGGGATCTGAGGGGGATTCCATGTATTCGCATCGCGTTCACACCTACCCCTCTCGTCCCTCCATCACGACTCCGTCAGCGCCAGATGCAGCCTGTCGGTCAGCGGTTTAAGCAGATAGTTCATCAGCGAACGCTCGCCGGTGCGGATAAACCCTTCCACCGGCATACCGGGACGAATGGTTAATCCCTGCAGCTTATCCATCCCCTCTCGCGTGACCTTCACGCGCAGCGCGTAATAGGGTTTGCCGGTTTGTTGATCCACTAAACGGTCCGCACCCACCATCGTCACCTCACCGGCCACGCGCGGCGTGGTGCTCTGATCGAAGGCGGAAAAGAGCAGCTCGACCGGCAGGGCCAGATGCACTTTATCGATAAGCTCAACCGGGACGCGGGCTTCGACTTCCATCGGCGAATCCTCGGGGACAATCTCCATGAGCTGCTGCCCGGCCTGAATCACGCCGCCTTCGGTAAACACCGCCATACCGACCACGGTGCCCGCTACCGGCGCGCGGATCTGCGTATCCTGCAGGTCGGCCTCGGCTTTCTCCAGCTGGTTTTTCAACGCGGCGATCTGCGCCTGACCGTCCGCCAGTTGGGTATTGACCTCTTTACTGTACTCATCCCGACGCTGCTGCGCCTGTAAACCCAGCTCGATGACCTGCCGCTGCAGTCGTCCGATGCTGCCGTGGGTTTCGGCAATTTCCCCCTCCACGCTGGCGAGCTGACCCTCCATCGACAGAAGCTGATTCCGCGCCACATAGCCTTTTGCCGCCAGCCCCCGAATGCCGGAGAGCTGATCGTTAAGCAACTGTTTTTGCTGATTCTTACTGCGCAGTAACGACTGCATCCCGGCCAGAAGCGCCTGGGTACCGGCAACCCCTTCATCAATGGCCGCCAGCTCGCTGCGCAGGGCTGCCCGGCGATTAATCAGGAGCTGACGCTGAAGCGCCAGCTGTTCCACCACCTCAGGTTCATCTCTGGCCGCTACCAGCTCCGGCAGCAGCGCCAGATCGCTTTCCCCCGTTCTCTCCGCCCGCAGGCGAGCCATCTGCAATTGCAGGCTGCGCAACTGGCTTTGCAGTGCATCGCGTCGGGTCTGCGTGCTGACCGTATTCATCACCGCCAGCACCTGGCCTGCCTGCACCTTGTCCCCGTCATGAACGCGCAGCTGCGCAATCACGCCGCCGCCGGGATGCTGCACGGCCTTGCGGTTGCCCGTCACCACGACGCTGCCGGAAACGGGCACGCCGCGATCGAGCGGCGCGAAGCTGGCCCAGCAGAGAAAACCGCCGAACCCAACAATCACCAGCCACATGCCCCAGCGTAAAAAGGCGCGTTCACTGAAGGTTGCCTCATACCCGGCCAGCTGCTCCGATAACGCCAGCGCTTTCATGATTTCCCCTCAGCGCGGGACCGTGGCGACACTGCGGTATAGCCGACGTTAAAACCGCCATGACGGCCTGCACCGATGGGGGTTACCGCGGCAGTCGTTTGCGGGCGGGCCATGCCCGGCAGCTTTTTCAGAACATCGGCGCTCGGGCCTTCATGCTGCATCCTGCCACCGGCCAGCACCAGCAGGCGGTCGGTAATGGCCAGAATGTCCGGCTTATGCGTAACCAGAATCACACTTTTCCCTTTCTCTTTCAGCGTCAGAATGGCCTGCTGGAGCGCCGTTT
The DNA here is from genome assembly GCA_035277345.1 of Enterobacteriaceae bacterium. Lineage (GTDB taxonomy): Bacteria > Pseudomonadota > Gammaproteobacteria > Enterobacterales > Enterobacteriaceae > BIGb0383. The sequence goes on along the minus strand of DATEKR010000323.1, from coordinate 36,729 downwards.
CGCCCTCTTTATCCAGATTGGCGTTCGGCTCGTCCAGGACGACCAGGGCCGGTAAACCATAGAGCGCGCGGGCCAGCGCGACTCGTTGACGCTGGCCGCCCGACAGGCCGCTACCGCCTTCGCCCAGCACCGTGTCATAGCCCTGCGGCAGGCGTAAAATCAGGGCGTGGATCCCGGCCATCTGCGCGGCTAATACCACGCTATCGGCATCCACCTCGCCAAAGCGGGCGATATTCTCCGCCAGCGTACCGGCAAAAAGCTGGATATCCTGCGGCAGATAGCCGATATGCGGACCCAGCGCCGTTTTATCCCATTGATGGATTTCCGCGTCATCCAGCCGCACGCTGCCGGATAGCGGTTTCTGCACGCCGACCAGCTGTTTCATCAGCTGCGTTTTACCCGAGCCGGATGCGCCGATCACGCCCAGAACGGAGCCTGCGGCCAGTGCAAACTGCAGCTGCATTAAGATAGGCTGTCGACTTCCCGGCGCGGCAATCGTCAGTTGTTCAACGCGCAAATTGCCCTGAGGCACCGGCAGCGGTAAACGTTCCGGCTGTGGGGGATTCGCTTCCAGCAGCACCTGCAGGCGCTGCCAGGCCTCTCGTGCCGCTAGCCACTGTTTCCAGCTACCGATCAGCTGATCGATAGGCCCCAGCACGCGGCCAATTAAAATAGAACCGGCAATCATCATCCCGGAGGTGATCTCGCCGTTGACCGCCAGCAGTGCGCCGCAGCCGAGCATCAGCGACTGCAGGGCCAGGCGCAGCGTGCGCGTCAGGGAGGTGATCAGCGCCATTTTCTCACTGCCGCGGCTTTGTAAATGTAAAAACTCAGCGTGCTGGCAGCGCCAGCGCTGACGCAGGGTTTGTAACATTCCCATCGCTTCTATCGCTTCGGCCTGCCGCAACTGGCCGTTAGCCCTCTGGCTGGCATGCAGTGCCACCTTCCCGGCGCGCTCCAGCAGGGGCTGGCTCAGGCGCAGATTGAGCCAGGCCAGGGCCAGCAGCAGCGCCGCGCCGAGGGTTGCCAGGACGCCAAGCCACGGGTGCAGCAGATAGACCACCAGCAGATAGAGGGGAAACCAGGGTGCGTCAAAAAAGGCGAACAGCGCGCTACCGGTAGCGAACTGTCGTAAACTGGTGAGATCGTTTAACGCCTGGCCCGCCAGGACATTACCCGTTTTCAGATTGGTGCCAAACGCGGCGTCAAAAACGCGGGCGTTCAGGCGCATATCCAGCTGCGCGCCGAGGCGAATAACCAGCCCGCTGCGCACCCATTCCATAAGACCCATAAACAGCAGCAGACCGACCACCATGAGGGTCAGCATGGTCAGCGTCGTCAGATTGCCGGACGGCAGGACGCGATCGTAGACCTGTAGCATATACAGTGCCGGTGAGAGCATCAGAATATTAATCACGGCGGTAAACAGCGCCACGCACCAGAAGCCGCGTCGACAGGTGGCTAACGCCGACAGAATCTCCTGACGCCCGGCCTGAGGTCCCTGAATTACGCTCATTATTTCTCCTGCCTGAACCGTTTCCCCGCCGCAGCGGGGAAACGGAGGGGTTATGCCGCCAACAGATCCGTATGTTCTGCGGTGGCGGATGTGCCCACCACAGCTGCAATCTGATCGAAGGTCGAGTCAATGCTCAGGTTGTACTGATCAAGGATGCCGTTCAGCGCAGTTTCCAGCGCGCTGGTATCGCCGGACATCAGGCCATACACCACTTCATGCACGACGCCGTTATGACCTTCAGACTGCGCGCTGCTGAGATCGAGCCCGCTGAAGCTGACGTCCAGCGCCTGAATGTTGTACGGAGAAGAAGCTCCGCCCTGGAGACCATCACCAAATGACAGACCATCCACAGAACCGTACAGCGTGTGCGCCGGGTCAGCGAACAGGGTATAGGTTAAGTTTCCTTCTGCTACGAATGAGGTGATATTGTTCGCGGTACTGGTGATCGCGTACTGACTTCCGGACAGCGAACCGCCGTAGAAGCCGCCGGTGTTGCTGTCATCCACATTGCCGTTGGTGTGGTTAACATCACCAAACGTAGCTGACCATTCAGTCAAATAATCATGAATGCTATAGCTGCCTACAGAGCTGTCGTAATTCACTGAAAATGCCATATTGGTCTCCTGATATTACAGATATCGCGGCCTTTTTACGTGCCAGGCACGTCCGAACAGCGCCGCGTCATACGGGGTTAAAAGCGATATTCGATCCCGCCCTGAACGGTGCGTCCACGGCCTAAGGTATTGCCCAGGGTCTCGCCGTAGCTGACCACATAGGCGCGGTTAGAGACGTTCTCAACGGACCCGCGCAGCGTCAGATTGTCCGTTACGCGATAGCTGGCGTAGAGATCAAACAGGGTGTAGCGCGGCCAGTCGGCCAGGTAAGGGGCGTTGCTTGGGACGCTATGATCCTGATATCCCGGCGCAAAACGCACCGTGACGCCGGCATCCAGTTTGCGGTCAAACGCGCGTCCGCCGAGGGTAAAGGAGCCACGATCGCCGGGCAGAAACGACGCGGAGCTGAACTGGCTGCCGCCGTCGCAGATAACGAAGTTATTCGCATCATCATTCGCTTCCCAGTACCAGTTATTGGCGCTCCCGGCCCCTTGTTGCTTCCCACCCAGCCAGGCTTTCCGCGAGCAGAATTCGTTTTTGCCGATCATGTGCGTGTAAGTGAAGTCGGTATAAACGAAGCCCGCATCGTAATTAAGCTGATACTCAATTCCCCGGAAACGGGTGTTGTTGAGGTTATTCACATACGCGGTATTGCCGAGCCCCGGCTGCGTGATACCGGGCTTCTCACGGTTAATCGCCATGCTGATATAGTTCGACACCCGGGTATCGAAGTAAGCCGCTTTGAACGCCAGACGATCGTCTTCCTGCAGCAGACCGGATTTCAGGAGATTCACGCCCACTTCCCAGGCCTTAGAACGCTCCGCCTGCAGGAACGGGTTAGGGTATTGCGTAGAATCGCCGTGGGCGCTGCCGCTGGTGAGGGTTTCGGTGATCGCCGGTGGACGCCATGAACGCCCGTAGGTGGTATACAGTTCCAGCCAGTCCACGCCCGGCTTCACCGCCAGGGCCATGGTGGGTGACACCCGGGACTGCTCGCGATCCACATCCCATTCATGATAAGAGCTGGTAACGGCGCAGCCGCTCAGACGGCGTGAGGTGCAAGGGTTGTCAATGGTCCAGGTCGCTTCCGGATAGTTCATCCCGGTGACACCGCGCAGGCGATAGCGGTCATAGCGCAGCCCGCCCTCGACGGTGAGCCAGTCGTTATACTCATACGTCAGCGTGGAGAAGAGGCTGAATATCGAACGATTCCCGCCGGGCGTCACACCCTCCATATCCTCTGACGTAGAGCGGCTGGTGGATTTGTCATAGTAAAATTCCACGCCGTAATCCGCCTTCAGCAGATGCGTCGGGGCGAGGGAGAAATGCGACGTGTTTTGCAGCTGCGCGCCCCAGGTACGCAGGCGGGTTTGGGTCCAGTAATCGGCCGTCGTCCCGCTGCCCCAGGTATCGCTATTCGAATTGGTGTCCACGTAGTAGAGCTTGGCATGCAGATCGAGCCACTCGCGATCGAATGGCGCAAAGCTGTAATCCAGGGCAGCGTTGCGCGCCATCACCAGGTCGTAGCCGGTCTGTTTCCAGCCTAAGGTCCGGTCATTGCCTTCGCCGATAGCGGTCAGCGTACTGGCCGTCGGCGAGCTCACCTGGGTTTGCAGATAGCTCAGTTGCAGACGCTGATTATCGGGCAGGTTCCAGCCGGCCTTCGCCATACGCGAAAGCATCTTGTAGCGGCTGTCGGTGATCGGATTATTTTTTAACGCATGGGCATAGCGATCGTAATTGCCGGTGTCGTTGTTGACGCGAATATTGCCGATAGCGCCTTTATTGCCCGGCCTGTAATCGCCCAGATGGCGCTCGCTGGCGGCCAGCAGAATATCCCCTGTCTCATTACCCCAGGCCAGCGCACCGCTGCCGATAAAGCGGGTACCATTATCGCCGGTACTGGCGTGCAGCTTGCCGCCCAGCTCTTTGCCTTCATAGATAAAATCGCTGGCATTCAGGGTGTTAAAGGTAGCTTTACCGCCAAGCGTCCCGGCGCTGCCCATGCCCCCGGTGGTGCCTTTATCGATGGTCACCCCGCTCAGAAGTTCCGGATCGATATACATCGTGCCGTTCCGCTGACCGTGACCGCTTTTCTGGAAGTTCATCCGCATGCCGTCGATGTTCATATTGACGCGACCATAGTCCTGAATGCCGCGAATATTCACCGACAGGGAGGGATCCTGCTGGCTGACGCTGGAGTAAACGCCCGCCGTCTGCTCCAGGATATCTGCTGCATGCCGCGCCGGCCTGTCGTCAAGCTGCTTGCGATTAATCACGCTGACAGAGCGAGGCTGCTCGTAGACCCAGTCATCGGGTAAGTATTTTGGCGGAGCGACAACGACCAGGGTTTCATCCTTTACGGATCCGATGGCGCTACGTGGGCGGAGGATCACCTGACCGTTATCGGTAAATTCCGGCGTAACGGCGTTGGTGCCAATCAGTTGACGCAGCGCAGCGGCGACCGGCATCGATCCGTTCAGCGGCTGCGACGTCATCCCCTTTACCGTGCTGTCTTCGAAAGAGATCTGCACGCCGGACTGCTCGCCAAATCGCAGCAGGGCGCTTTGCAGCGACTGCGAGGGAATAGCAAATTTTTTGCTGTGGCTTAACGTCTCGGCCGCCGGCAGTGCGGCCAGGCTCGGCGCTGTAGCGGCCAGCGCTAACGTCAGCGATATGGCAAAAGCAAGAGGATGCAGGCTTTTGCAAAAATGGGGCTGTGGCTGATGCATGTGTGTACTCGATTATTGTTGATAATAGCAATCAATCTCATTCAACAATAAAGACGAGCGACATGCGTGAACCCGTAAATATTTTTTAATAAAAAGTAAAAAATATGTACGGGCGAGGAAAGACGCGGCGACCGGACTCAGTAGAGTAGCGTTATTCCCGGCAGAGACACCTGTTCCGCACCCAGCGTCTGACGCAGCGTTGCGATGGCATTTTCAGGGTGATTGAGGGCGAAAGTGCCGCTGACGATCCGCTTTCTGAGCGTCGGGTTAGCCACGATAACCGTCTGGCGAAGATAGCGATTGATCTGCGCCACCGCCTCGCTGACCGGCTGATTATCGATAATTAACCAGCCGCGTCGCCAGGCGAACTGCGCCGGTGAAACGGACCGTCGCGTCAGATGATTGTCAGCATAGTGCGCTGCCTGCTGTTCAGCCAGCTCCAGCGATTGCCCTTTGTAGCTGACCCGGACGCTGTGCTCATGGACCGCCACGTCCGCACCGTCGTCATTGAGATCGACGCTGAACTGGGTCCCTAATGCCTGGGTGACGCCGCCATTCGCTTCGACGCGAAAGGGGCGTGTCTCACGTTTGCTCAGCGGGGCGACGGTAAACCAGACGTTGCCGGACAGGAGCCTGACGCGCCGCTCCTCGCCGTTGAAATACAGCGCGATGGCGCTGTGGCTATCGAGATCCGCCTTGCTGCCGTCCGGCAACGTCACCTGGCGAATCTCGCCGGTGGCGGTGTAATAATCGGCCTGCCAGCGCAGCCAGGTATCGGGAAGCAGAAACAGCGTGGGGAGGGACGCCAGCATAATGACAGCCGCCGTCGCCCAGTAAGGCCAGCGGCGGCGACCTGCCGCCTTAATCCGTAGAGGAACCACCGTGGAAGAGGTTTCTGGGGTGGAAGCCGGGAGTGCACCGAGCACAAGCCATAGCTGCTGCGCCTTAATCAGCGCGTCGACGTGCAGGGGGTCTTCCTCCCGCCACGCGTTTATCGCCCGCTCTTCATCCTCGGTCAGCGACCGCTCGGCCATTTTCACGGCCCATAGCGCGGCCTGCTGACGTATTGCCTCACTCAACTGACTCATTTCACAGCTTCCTGACTATCCGGGTTAATGATTAAGACGTTTGAACGAGGTAAAACCCGTAAAAAAAATGCCACTATTTTTGTATTCCGCCCATCATGGTGGCCAGCGCCTGCGCCAGATGTTTTTCTACGGTGCTGAGCGATACGCCCAGCTGCGTCGCAATTTCCGTCTGCGGCAGCCCCTCAAACCGGCTGAGGCGGAAAATAGTTTGCGTCCGCTCCGGCAGGGTCGACAGCTGGGCTACCACGATCTCGACCTGCTGGTGGTCAATTGCACGTTGTTCAGCATCCGGATCGCCGCTGGGAAAGTGGGCCATCTCCTCATCGCTGAACGCCGTCGTTTGCCTTCTCTGCTGCTGACGGTAATGATCGAACAGCAAATTCCTGGCCGTGCGGAACAGCCAGGATTCACTATCCTGTATTTTTCCCTGCGGATAATGCTCGGTGAGTCGTGCAAAACTCTCCTGCATCAGATCGTCAGCCAGCTGCGCATCATTTAGCTGACTTTTCAGATAGGCCAGCAGCGGCTGGGCATAACGTTTAAACAGCACCTGCAGTTCAATATTGGACATTAACTTTTCCCTGAAGGGCTGCCATCAAAGCGACTATAAATCACATAAATGATTCTCATTTTCAATGAGAAGTTATTAATGGCTAAAGAAACGTCGAGAGGGAGGGGGTCAAACGGGTATGAATGGTGAGAGGGGGTTTGAGCCTGGCAGCCAGTTCGTTGATTGCACTGACGTTGTCATCAATTGAAAACAGGGCCTTTCGGCCCTGTTTTGTTATCAACGATTACACTTCCAGGTAGTTCATAATGCCGTCCGCCGCCTTGCGGCCTTCGGCAATCGCCGTGACCACCAGATCGGAGCCGCGCACGATATCGCCACCGGCGAAGATTTTCGGGTTGCTGGTCTGGAAGGCGTTTTCGCTGCCTTCCGGGGCGATAATGCGGCCCTGAGAATCCAGCTCCACGCTGTGCTTCGCCAGCCACTCCATGCTGTGCGGGCGGAAACCAAACGCCATCACCACCGCGTCTGCCGGAACCACATGCTCGGAGCCTGCAACGATTTCTGCCCGACGACGGCCCTGCGCGTCCGGTGCGCCCATTTCGGTACGCGCCATCTTCACGCCGGATACCTTACCGTTGGCGTTCACTTCGACGCCCAGCGGCTGCACGTTGAACTGGAATTCCACCCCTTCTTCACGGGCGTTTTTCACTTCACGCTTCGAGCCAGGCATGTTCTCTTCATCACGGCGGTAGGCACAGATAACGTGAGTTGCGCCCTGACGAATGGACGTGCGCACGCAGTCCATCGCCGTATCGCCGCCGCCCAGCACCACCACGCGTTTACCTTCCATGCTGACATAAGGCTCTTCGGCGGTTTCGCCAAAGCCCATCATCTGTTTGGTGTTGGCAATCAGGAACGGCAGGGCGTCGAAGACACCCGGCGCCTCTTCGTTTTCCAGCCCGCCGCGCATGGACTGATAGGTACCGACGCCGAGGAAGACGGCATCATAATCTTTCAGCAGATCGTCAATCTGGATGTCGCGACCCACTTCGACGTTGAGTTTGAACTCAATACCCATGTCGGTGAAGATCTCGCGGCGGCGGGTCATCACCTCTTTTTCCAGCTTAAAGGCCGGGATACCGAAGGTCAGCAGACCCCCGATTTCCGGATGGCGATCAAACACCACCGCCTTCACGCCGTTGCGGGTCAGCACGTCAGCACAGGCCAGACCGGCCGGGCCAGCGCCAATAATGGCCACGCGCTTGTCGGTCTGACGCACGCCGGACATATCCGGACGCCAGCCCATCTCGAAGGCTTTATCATTGATATAGCGCTCGATATTGCCGATGGTCACCGCGCCAAACTCGTCGTTCAGCGTGCAGGAACCTTCGCACAGGCGATCCTGCGGGCACACGCGGCCGCAGACTTCCGGCAGGGTGTTGGTCTGGTGAGACAGCTCGGCTGCCTCAAAAATACGTCCTTCATTGGCCAGCTTCAGCCAGTTGGGGATGTAGTTGTGTACCGGACACTTCCATTCGCAGTAAGGGTTGCCGCAGGAGAGGCAGCGGTCTGCCTGCGCTTTGGCCTGGCCTTCTGAAAAGGGCTCGTAGATTTCAACAAATTCAATTTTACGGATCTTCAGCGCTTTTTTGGGCGGATCGACACGCTGTAAGTCAATAAACTGGTAGACATTCTGGCTCATCTAAATTCCTTACTGCGCCTGCACGCGCAACTCTGCCGCGCTACGACTGCGGTGGCCTAACAGGGCTTTGACATCGCTCGACTTCGGTTTCACCAGGGCAAATTTCGCCGAGAACGCAGGCCAGTTCGCCAGGATCTCTTCGCCGCGCTGGGAGCCGGTGTGGTGCACGTGTTCGGTAATTAAACCGCGCAGATGCTCCTCGTGGATGGCGAGGTCATCGACGCTCAGGACTTCCACCAGTTCTGGGTTGACGCGTTTGCGGAAGTCGCCAGTTTCGTCCAGAACGTAGGCGAAGCCGCCGGTCATCCCCGCGCCGAAGTTGACGCCGGTTTTCCCGAGAATACAGACGATACCGCCGGTCATATATTCACAGCCGTTGTCGCCGATACCTTCCACCACGGTGATGGCACCGGAGTTACGCACCCCGAAGCGCTCGCCCGCACGGCCTGCTGCATACAGACGGCCGCCGGTCGCACCGTACAGACAGGTATTGCCGATAATGCTGGCTTCGTGACTGCGGAAGGCAGAGCCCACCGGAGGACGTACCGCCAGCAGACCACCGGCCATGCCTTTGCCCACGTAGTCGTTCGCGTCGCCGGTCAGGAACAGCTCTACGCCGCCTGCGTTCCACACGCCGAAGCTCTGGCCTGCAGTACCGCTGAAGTGCGCGCGAATCGGATCGGCTGCCAGGCCCTGGTCGCCGTGCGATTCGGCAATATAGCCTGACAGCGAGGCACCCACGGAGCGGTCGGTATTGCGAATATCAAACCAGAAGGTCTTGCTCTGGCGATCGTCAACAAACGGTTTTGCCTGCTGGAGCAGCTGCGCATTAAGCACCCCGTTATCGAACGGCGGGTTGTGCTCGGTGCAGTGCACGGCTTTGCCTGGATGCGGCTGCGCGGTTTCCAGCAGTTTCGACAGCTCAAGCTTCTGCTGTTTGGCGGTGAAGCCTTCCAGCTCTTTAAGCAGGTCGGTACGGCCAATCAGATCGACCAGGCGCTTCACGCCCAGTTGCGCCATCAGCTCGCGGGTTTCACGGGCGATAAAGTCAAAGTAGTTGGTCACTTTGAACGGCAGGCCGTGATAGTGGTTTTTACGCAGTTTGTCATCCTGCGTTGCCACGCCCGTTGCGCAGTTGTTCAGGTGGCAGATACGCAGGTATTTACAGCCCAGCGCGACCATCGGTCCGGTACCGAAACCGAAGCTTTCCGCGCCGAGGATGGCCGCCTTAATGATGTCGAGGCCGGTTTTCAGGCCGCCGTCCACCTGCAGGCGAATTTTATGCCGCAGACCGTTAGCCACCAGCGCCTGCTGGGTTTCCACCAGGCCCAGCTCCCACGGACAGCCCGCATATTTCACGGAGCTTAACGGGCTGGCACCGGTACCGCCGTCGTAGCCAGCGATGGTGATCAGATCCGCATAGGCTTTCGCCACGCCGGTGGCGATGGTGCCAACGCCCGGCTCGGAAACCAGCTTAACGGAGATCATCGCCTTCGGATTGACCTGCTTCAGGTCGAAAATCAGCTGTGCCAGATCCTCGATAGAGTAGATATCGTGGTGCGGCGGTGGGGAAATCAGCGTAACGCCCGGCACCGAGTAGCGCAGTTTAGCGATATACGGCGTCACCTTATCACCGGGTAACTGGCCGCCTTCGCCCGGCTTCGCGCCCTGAGCCACTTTAATTTGAATCACATCCGCGTTGACCAGGTACGCCGGGGTGACGCCGAAGCGACCCGATGCCACCTGCTTGATGCGCGACACTTTATTGGTGCCGTAGCGCGCAGGATCTTCCCCGCCTTCACCGGAGTTAGAGTTGCCCCCGATGCTGTTCATCGCTTCAGCCAGCGCTTCATGCGCTTCCGGGCTGAGAGCACCGATAGACATGGCCGCGGTATCGAAGCGTTTAAAGAGTTCGGTGGCCGGTTCGACATCATCGATGCTGACCGCGTCGCCGTTCGGATTCAGCGCCAGCAGGTCACGCAGAGTCGCCGGTGGGCGCTCGTTAACCAGCTTCGCATACTCCTGATAGTCGCTGTATTCGCCGGTCTGGACCGCCTGCTGCAGGGTGCGCACAACATCCGGGTTATAGGCGTGATATTCGCCGCCGTGGACATACTTGAGCTGACCGCCCTGAGACAGCGGCTTACGCGCCAGCCAGGCACGTTTCGACAGGTTCAGCAGATCCTGCTGGAAGTCGGAGAAGCCTGCGCCGCCGATGCGGCTGACCGCACCCTGGAAGCAGAGACCGGAGACATCCGCATGCAGACCCACGGCTTCGAACAGCTTCGAACAGCGGTAGGAGGCAATGGTCGAGATGCCCATTTTGGACATGATCTTGTACAGACCCTTGTTGATGCCGTTACGGTAGTTCAGCATCACCGTGCGGTAGGCTTTGTCGATAGCATGGGTGTCGATAAGCTTCGCCAGGGTTTCATAGGCCAGATACGGATAGACTGCCGTCGCACCGAAGCCGAGCAGCACGGCGAAGTGGTGCGGATCGCGGGCGCTGGCGGTTTCAACAATAATGTTGGCATCGCAACGCAGGCTCTTGTCGACCAGGCGAGTCTGGATGGCACCCACCGCCATCGGTGCCGGAACCGGCAGGCGATCTTTGGCGATCTGGCGGTCCGACAACACCAGCAGGACGGTGCCGTCGCGTACCATCTGCTCTGCTTTATCACACAGGGCTTTGACCGTCTCTTCGAGGCTACTTTCACGCGGATCGAAGGTAATATCCAGGACGTCGGCGCGGTAATGCTCCTCTTCCATGGTGGTCAGCTGTCGGAAATCAGAGTAGAGCAGAATGGGTGACTTGAAGCTCAGGCGATGCGCCTGGCCTTCCGCTTCGCAGAAGACGTTCATTTCACGGCCGATACTGGTCGCCAGCGACATCACGTGGGCTTCACGCAGCGGATCGATCGGCGGGTTGGTGACCTGCGCGAACTGCTGACGGAAGTAGTCATAAATAATGCGCGGTTCGCTGGAGAGCACGGCAAACGGGGTATCATCACCCATTGAACCGACGGCTTCCTGGCCGTTTTCACCCAGCACGCGGATAACAGAGTCCAGCTCTTCGGCGCTGTAGTTAAATTGCTTCTGGTAGCTGGCAAGCGTGTCGTCATCCATTTCGCGGGTGCCGACCTGCTCATCTGGCAGATCTTCGAACGGCACCAGGCGGCGAACGTTGGTCTCCATCCACTCTTTATACGGGTGGCGGCTTTTCAGATCGTCATCGGTTTCTGCGGAGTGCAGGATGCGGCCGATACGGGTATCGATAACCATCAGCTCGCCCGGGCCTACGCGGCCCTTTTCGACCACTTCATCCGGCTGGTAATCCCAGATGCCCACTTCGGAGGCACAGGTGATCAGCTTATCCTTGGTAATGACATAGCGCGCCGGGCGCAGGCCATTACGGTCAAGGTTACAAGCTGCGTAGCGGCCATCGGACATCACGATGCCTGCCGGGCCGTCCCAGGGCTCCATATGCATGGAGTTAAAGTCGAAGAATGCACGCAGATCCGGGTCCATATCCGGGTTGTTCTGCCAGGCCGGTGGCACCAGCAGACGCATCGCGCGCACGATATCCATTCCGCCTGCCAGCAGCAGCTCAAGCATATTATCCATTGAGCTGGAGTCGGAGCCGGTTTCGTTAACAAACGGCGCGGCGTTGTGCAGATCGGGGATCAGCGGGGTCTGGAATTTATAGGTACGCGCGCGCGCCCACTGACGGTTACCGGTGATGGTGTTGATTTCACCGTTGTGTGCCAGATAGCGGAACGGCTGGGCCAGCGGCCAGCGCGGTACGGTATTGGTGGAGAAGCGCTGGTGGAACAGACAGATGGCCGATTCCAGACGCAGGTCCGCGAGGTCCAGGTAGAAGCGCGGCAGATCCGCCGGCATACACAGACCTTTATAGATATTCACCAGGTTAGAGAGGCTACAGACGTAGAACTCTTTATCTTCCTGCAGGCGCTTTTCAATGCGGCGACGGGCGATAAACAGGCGACGCTCCATATCGCGTGGACGCCAGCCTGCCGGGGCATTAACAAAAATTTGTTCAATGCGTGGCATAGAGGAGAGGGCGATCTCGCCCAGCACGCCTTCGTTGGTCGGCACATCGCGCCAGCCAACAATCGACAGTGTTTCACGCTGCAGTTCTTCTTCCACGACGCGACGTGCGGCTGAGGCCAGCTCACCGTCTTTATTCAGGAAGATCATCCCGACCGCGTAGTTTTTCGCTAAACGCCAGCCGCGCTCTTCGGCAACGATGCGAAAAAAACGATCCGGTTTTTGCAGCAGCAGGCCGCAACCGTCACCGGTTTTGCCGTCGGCGAGGATTGCACCACGGTGCTGCATTCGGGCCAGTGCGTGTATAGCGGTACGCACTACCTTGTGGCTAGGTTCGCCTTCTATGTGGGCGATCAGGCCGAAACCACAGTTATCCTTCTCAAGGGATTTATCGTACAACATATCAGTGAACCTCCCCAGGCTCTACGGGACACCCTCAAACCTGGCGAGCGGGCACAGAAAGGTCGTGGCGACGGGGTCTGGCGTTTCATACACCTGCCTCGCATTCGCCCTCTTTCTATCCTTTTCGCGTGGTCAAACAAGTATTGAGGACTTGCTTAAGAGGGAATCTTAATTACTGCATAAATATGATGAACAGAGCGTTCATCCAGAAAGCTTCCAGCGGATTTCCAACTTATCGGGAATCGGCACACAGGTCAAATGGCAATCTTATTTATGCAAAAACGGTCTAAATGTCATTTAACCAAATGATATTAATGGCTATTTTCAATATTTTACATTGCAGAATTGCTACAGAGGTCGGTATAAGAGTGTGATCTGTCTCACTATAGAAAAGCGCTGTTATTAATGCACTCTTCTTGCTGTGCCGCTATTGGCAATATTTAATGCTGCAAAGTCGATGTGGCTTGATTAAAGACACTGTTTTTATCCGGGGCAGTCGATAGGCAAAAAAAGGCATCAGCCATAAGGAAAAGTAATCAGCCTTGGGGTGAATGAAATTGCGGTAATCTTGATTTTTTATTCAATAGGTAAAAGCCTCCCCGTGCGATTGATCCAGGTCATCGCTGAAGAGGGCTAAAAATGGCAGGCTTTACCCCTTTTTCAGGGGCGGTCTATCAGATTATGCAGTTACAGAAATTAGTCAATATGTTTGGTGGGGATCTTCTGCGTCGCTACGGGCAAAAAGTCCATAAGCTGACGCTGCATGGCGGGTTTAGCTGTCCTAACCGCGATGGCACCATTGGACGCGGCGGCTGCACTTTCTGTAACGTCGCCTCTTTTGCCGATGAGGCGCAGCAGCACCGCTCGATTGCCGAACAGCTAACGCATCAGGCGGAACTGGTGAACCGTGCCAGACGTTATCTGGCCTATTTCCAGGCCTATACCAGCACCTGGGCCGAAGTGCAGGTGCTGCGTTCCATGTACCAGCAGGCGGTGACCCAGGCGAGCATTGTCGGTCTCTGCGTGGGTACCCGGCCTGACTGCGTACCGGAGGCGGTGCTGGACTTACTCAGTGAATATCACGACCGTGGCTATGAAGTCTGGCTCGAACTGGGGCTGCAGACCGCCCACGATAAAACCCTGCGCCGCATTAACCGCGGCCACGACTTCGCCTGCTATCAGCAGACCACCCGGCTGGCGCGTGAGCGCGGTCTGAAGGTGTGCAGCCATCTGATTGTCGGTTTGCCTGGAGAAGGGCAACAGGCCTGCCTGGAGACGCTGGAGCGGGTGGTGGAGACGGGCGTCGACGGCATTAAGCTGCATCCGCTGCATATCGTTACCGGCAGTACGATGGCGAAAGCCTGGCTGGCGGGTAGACTCAACGGGATTGAGCTTGAAGAGTACACCGTTGCGGCCGGGGAGATGATCCGCCATACGCCGCCGGAGATAATTTTCCACCGTATTTCCGCCAGTGCCCGTCGCCCGACGCTGCTGGCCCCGCTGTGGTGCGAAAACCGCTGGACCGGCATGGTTGAGCTGGATCGCTACCTTAACGCGAACGGTGTACAGGGTTCCGCTCTGGGCACGCCATGGAAAAACCCTCTCGTTTAACCTGCTCCGCATTTTTTACGCAATCTTCAACGCCTTGCCTGGAATTGAGTATGATGGTGTGACGTTGTCTGAAGGAATCCTCTATGAAGCAAATCCGTTTACTGGCGCAATACTACGTCGACCTGATGATGAAGCTCGGGCTGGTGCGCTTTTCGCTGCTGCTTGCGCTGGCGCTGGTGGTGCTGGCGATTGTCGTACAGATGGCCGTTACTATGGTGCTGCACGGTCAGGTGGAAAGCATCGATGTGATTCGCTCCATCTTTTTTGGGCTGTTGATTACGCCCTGGGCGGTCTATTTCTTATCGGTGGTGGTGGAGCAACTGGAGGAATCCCGGCAGCGTCTGTCGAGGCTGGTTGAGAAGTTGGAGGAGATGCGCGAGCGCGACCTGAAGCTTAACGTTCAAATGAAAGACAATATCGCCAGGTTAAACCAGGAAATCGCCGACCGTGAAAAAGCGGAAACCGAACGCCAGGCGACCTTCCAGCAGTTGAAGGTCGAGATGAAAGAGCGTGAAGAGACGCAAATCCAGCTGGAGCAGCAATCCTCGTTCCTGCGTTCCTTCCTCGATGCCTCGCCGGACCTGGTGTTCTATCGCAATGAAGATAAAGAGTTCTCCGGCTGTAACCGGGCGATGGAGCTGCTGACCGGCAAGAGTGAAAAACAGCTGATCCGCCTGAAGCCACAGGATGTCTACTCGGCGGAAGCGGCAGAAAAAGTGATTGAGACGGACGAAAAAGTCTTCCGCCATAACGTCTCTCTGACATACGAACAGTGGCTGGATTACCCGGACGGGCGCAAAGCCTGTTTTGAAATCCGCAAAGTGCCCTACTACGACCGGGTGGGTAAACGCCACGGTTTGATGGGCTTTGGGCGCGATATTACCGAACGAAAGCGCTACCAGGATGCCCTTGAGCGCGCCAGCCGCGACAAGACCACCTTTATCTCGACCATCAGCCACGAGCTACGTACCCCGCTGAACGGCATCGTGGGCCTTAGCCGGATCCTGCTGGATACGGACCTGACGGGCGAGCAGGAAAAGTACCTGAAAACGATCCACGTTTCGGCGGTAACGCTGGGCCATATCTTCAACGATATTATCGATATGGACAAAATGGAGCGCCGCAAGGTACAGCTGGATAATCAGCCGCTCGATTTCACCAGCTTCCTTGCCGATCTGGAAAATCTTTCCGGCCTGCAGGCGCAGCAGAAAGGTCTGCGCTTCGTGCTGGAGCCGTCGCTGCCGCTGCCGCATAAGGTGGTCACCGACGGTACCCGCCTGCGGCAGATCCTGTGGAACCTGATTAGCAACGCGATGAAATTTACCCAGCAGGGCCAGGTGACCGTGCGCGTTGGCTTCGAGGCGGACGACATCCTGCGCTTTGAGGTGGTGGATTCCGGGATCGGTATTCCACAGGATGAGCAGGACAAGATTTTTGCCATGTACTATCAGGTAAAAGACAGCCACGGCGGTAAACCGGCGACCGGGACCGGCATCGGTCTGGCGGTATCGCGGCGACTGGCGAAAAATATGGGCGGCGATATTACCGTCGCCAGCAAGCCAGGTGAAGGCTCGACCTTTGTCCTGACGGTACATGCGCCGGCGGTGGCGGAAGAGGTTGAGGATGCGTTTGAAGACGACGATATGCCGCTACCGGCGCTGCATGTGCTGCTGGTTGAAGATATTGAGCTGAACGTGATCGTTGCCCGTTCGGTGCTGGAGAAACTGGGCTGCAGCGTTGACGTCGCCATGACCGGTACGGCCGCGCTGGAGATGTTTGAACCGGGCGAATATGACCTGCTGCTGCTGGATATCCAGCTGCCGGATATGACCGGCCTCGATATCTCCCGCACCCTGACCCGGCTCTATACCCGCGATACGCTGCCGCCACTGGTAGCCCTGACCGCCAACGTGCTGAAAGATAAACAAGAGTATCTGGATGCCGGTATGGATGATGTTCTGAGCAAACCGCTGGCGGTCCCGGCATTAACTGCCATGATTAAAAAGTTCTGGGATACCCAACAGGAAAAGGAAGAGGGCGTGACAAACATCGACAACAGCAAATCGCAGGCGCTACTGGATATCGCCATGCTTGAGCAGTATCTCGACCTGGTCGGACCGAAGCTGATTAACGACGGGCTGGCGGTCTTTGAGAAGATGATGCCGGGCTACCTGAGCGTGCTCGAGTCGAACCTGACCGCCCGGGACCAGAAAAGAGTGGTCGAAGAGGGCCATAAAATCAAAGGTGCCGCCGGGTCGATTGGCCTGCGTCATCTGCAGCAACTGGGGCAACAAATTCAGTCTCCTGACCTGCCGGCCTGGTGGGATAACGTCGGTGACTGGGTGGAAGAGATGAAGCAGGAGTGGCAGCACGATGTCGCGGTGCTCAAGGCCTGGGTGGCAAACGCTGAAAAAAAATGACCCCGGATTAACCGGGGTGCGCGAATACTGCGCCAACACCAGGGAAATCGAGGCTGCGCGAGATTCTTGGGATAGTTATGATTTTAGAACGCAACCAGAGAAAGTGGATTGCACGCACATAAGATAGCAAATATTAAATACTTTGTTACATGAATCAGTAAAATGTGTGAAGCATAGCGATTAAATCAGATTTTTTAATTATGTCCGTGCGGCGTGAAAAAGGAAGAGCAGAATGAAAAAAATTGGCGTAGTGCTCAGTGGTTGCGGGGTCTATGACGGTGCTGAAATTCATGAGGCGGTCATTACGCTGCTGGCGATCGCCCGCTCAGGTGCCCAGGCCATCTGCTTTGCACCGGATAAAACACAAGCAGATGTTATCAATCACCTTACCGGCGAGCCGATGGCCGAAAGCCGTAATGTGCTGATTGAAGCGGCCCGACTCACTCGCGGTCAGATACAACCGCTGGCTGAGGCGCAGGCTGAATCGCTGGATGCTCTGATCGTGCCCGGTGGGTTTGGCGCGGCAAAGAATTTAAGCAGCTTTGCCTCGCAGGGCGCGGAATGTCTGGTCGATAACGATCTGCGTTCGCTGGCCCTGGCGATGCATCTGGCGGGAAAACCGCTGGGCTTTATGTGTATTGCGCCCGCCATGCTGCCAAAAATTTTCGACTTCCCGCTGCGGGTCACTATCGGCACCGATATCGATACCGGGGAAGTGCTGGAGGCGATGGGCGCGGAACACGTGCCCTGCCCGGTGGATGATATCGTGGTCGACGAGGAGAATAAAATCGTCACCACGCCGGCCTATATGCTGGCGCAGAATATTGCCGACGCGGCGACCGGCATTGAAAAACTGGTCTCCCGCGTGCTGGTTCTCGCCGAATGAGCCGAGGGCGTTTCCCGCTGTGGCGTTGGATCAAACGACTGCTGCTGCGGATCGCACTGATCTTCGCCCTGTTCTGGGGCGGCGGTATCGCGCTGTTCAGCGTGGTGCCGGTCCCGTTTTCTGCGGTGATGGTTGAACGTCAGCTGAGCAGCTGGCTGCAGGGCGATTTTCGCTGGGTGGCGAATTCAAGCTGGGTCAGCATGGAGGATATTTCTCCATCAATGGGGCTGGCGGTGATTGCCGCAGAAGATCAGAAATTCCCTCAGCACTGGGGCTTTGATGTGGCGGCGATTGAAAAAGCGCTGGCCCACAACGAACGCAATGAGCAGCGCATTCGCGGCGCCTCCACGCTCTCTCAGCAGACGGCAAAAAACCTGTTTCTGTGGGACGGGCGCAGCTGGCTGCGTAAAGGGCTGGAAGCCGGATTAACGCTGGGCATCGAAACCGTGTGGAGTAAGCGCCGGATCCTGACGGTGTATCTGAATATCGCCGAGTTTGGCGACGGCGTGTATGGCGTGGAAGAAGCATCGCAGCGTTATTTTGGCAAGTCGGCCAGTCGGCTGACCGCGTCGGAAGCGGCGCTGCTGGCCGCCGTACTGCCCAATCCTATTCGCTTTAAAGCGGCGGCACCGTCAGGCTATGTTCGCAGCCGTCAGGCGTGGATCCTGCGCCAGATGCAGCAGCTTGGTGGGGACGGGTTTATGCGGGAACATGCGCTGCACTAATCTTCATCAAACCCGGCGTTGAACAGCGCGATCACCGCAGCGAGGGCTTCAACTTCCTGCGGGCCGGTCGCCTCAACTTCGATTTGCCGACCTTTGGCGGAATCCAGCATCAGCAGGGCAATCACGCTGCTGGCTTCGGCTTCGGTGCCTTCGTCGTTACGCAGCAGCACTTCGGCATCAAACTCCTGCATCAGCTCGAATAACTTCATCGCCGGGCGAGCATGCATGCCCAGGCGGTTAGTGATCTCTACGGTCTGTTTGACGGTCATGCTTTACGTTTTTCCAGCGTGCGATGGCGGGACTGCACATTCTTGCCGCGTGAACGGAAGTAATCCGCCAGCTGCTCAGCAATGTACACCGAACGGTGCTTGCCGCCGGTACAGCCGATAGCCACCGTCAGGTAGCTGCGGTTGTTGGTTTCCAGCATCGGCAACCAGAGTTCAAGATAGCTGCGGGTCTGGTAGATAAAGTTGTGCACTTCCGTATGGCGGTCAAGGAAGGCGGCAACGGGTTTATCCAGCCCGGTCATCGGGCGCAGTTTCGGATCCCAGTGCGGGTTTGGCAGGAAGCGAACGTCAAAGACATAGTCGGCATCGATAGGGATACCGTGCTTAAAGCCAAAGGATTCAAACACCATTGTCAGCTCGCGCTCGCGCTTGCCCAGCAGGCGGGTGCGCAGCATTTCGGCCAGCTCATGGACCGACATTTCTGAGGTATCGACAATCAGGTCGGCACGGGAACGCAGCGGCTCCAGCAGATCGCTTTCTTTATCGATAGCGCTCTCCAGAGAGAGGTTTTTACTGGAGAGCGGGTGCAGGCGGCGGGTGTCGCTGTAGCGACGGATCAGCGTGTTGCGGTCGGCGTCCAGGAACAGCAGCTGGGGTGAGAACGCGTCGGGCAGATTTGCCATCGCCTGTTCAAAGATTTCCGGTGACTCCGGCATATTACGCACGTCGATACTGACAGCGGCAGATATCTGGCGCTCGGAGAGGCTATTTGCCAGCGCGGGCAACAGAACAACGGGCAGGTTATCAACGCAGTAAAAACCCATGTCTTCCAGCGCACGCAGGGCGACGGATTTCCCGGATCCTGAGCGTCCACTGACGATCATCAGCACCATCTGTCGTTTCTCCTCACTCCAGCCTGAAGCGACGCGATATCGCCGTTATTCACCTTCACCGCCTTCGGTTTCGGTGATGATTTGATACAGCTCTTCATTGCTCTGTGCCGCACGCAGGCGACGGCAAATGGTTTTGTCCGCCAGTCGTTTTGCCACCAGGGAGAGCGTATGCAGGTGGGTTTTCGTCTGGTCTGCCGGCACCAGCAGGGCGAACAGCAGATCGACCGGTTGGTTATCGATGGCGTCAAACGCGATCGGCGTTTCCAGCTGGACGAATACGCCCACGGCGCGCAGCGTGTCCTCTTCCAGCTTGCCATGCGGAATGGCGATGCCGTTGCCGATGCCGGTACTGCCCATTTTTTCACGGGTCAGTATCGCTTCGAACACCACCTGTGAAGGCAGGCCAAGCTGTTTAGCGGCAAGTTCACTGATAATTTCCAGAGCACGTTTTTTGCTCTGACAGTGAACGCCACTGCGGGTACATTCCTGGTTAAGGACATTGCTCAGTTGTAGAGTCGAATCGTTGTTCATCATAATTTCACCTGGGCGTTTCCGGTAAGCAGGAACCAGCGGTTGCTGCTTACCGGCGAACGCCCGGACAATTTAGTGTTGTTTCAGTTTATCTTTATGTTTAGTTAACTGCCGCGACAGCTTATCAATTAAACCGTCGATGGCGGCGTACATATCTTGCCCTTCCGCACTGGCGTGGATCTCGCCCCCGTTAATGTGCAGGGTGGCGTCCGAGGAATGTGTCACTTTCTCCACTTTCAACACAATATAGACCTGATTGATCCGGTCAAAGTACTGTTCCAGCTTAGCGAATTTTGCCTGAATAAACTCGCGCATGGCGTCAGTAATTTCGACATTGTGTCCAGTGATGTTGAGCTGCATAGTGTCTTCCTTATCGGTTGTGTCAGACCAGTTGTTTACGCTGGTTCGACGGCGGAATGGATAAAGACTCTCGGTACTTTGCAACAGTACGGCGTGCCACCATGATACCTTGTTCCGACAGCATGGAGGTTAACTTACTGTCACTCAGTGGTTTCGCGGGGTTCTCCGCAGCAACTAATTTCTTCACCAGCGCACGGATTGCCGTCGACGAGGCTTCGCCACCGCCTTCGGTGCTCACATGACTGGAGAAGAAATATTTAAGCTCAAAAATGCCTCGTGGGCTATGCAGATACTTCTGTGTCGTCACACGTGAAATGGTCGATTCGTGCATCTCGACGGCCTGCGCAATATCCGCCAGTACCATCGGTTTCATAAATTCTTCGCCCTGCTCGAAAAAGGCCTGCTGCTGTTCTACGATGCAGCGGCTGACGCGCAGAAGCGTATCGTTGCGGCTTTCCAGGCTTTTGATCAGCCACTTCGCATCCTGCAGATTGCTGCGGATAAACTGGCTGTCTGCCTCGTTACGGGCGCTGCCGCCCATCGCCGCGTAGTGCTGGTTGATCTGCAGGCGCGGCAGGCTATCGGAGTTCAGCTCAACTACCCAACGGACGCCGTGCTTGCGCACCAGTACATCGGGGATCACATATTCGGGCTCGCTGGTCTGGATCGACTGTCCCGGACGCGGGTCCAGAGACTGGATCAGCTGCACCGCTTCTTTCAGGATCTCTTCTTTCAGGCGTGTGACGCGCATCAGGGAGCGGAAATCGTGGTTGGCCAGCAGATCGAGGTGATCGCTGATGATCGCTCGTGCTTCGTCGATCCGTGGCGTCTCTCTGGCAAACTGAGAAAGCTGGATCAGCAGGCAGTCGCGCAGATCTTTTGCCGCGACGCCGACTGGATCAAAACGCTGAACGCGTTTAAGGACCGCTTCGACCTCATCCAGCCCGATCTCATCGTTGCCGAGACCGTCGAGGATATCCTGCAGAGAAATGGTGAGATAGCCGGTGTCATCCACTGCATCCACAATCGACGTGGCGATAGCGCGGTCGGTTTCGGAAAAGGGGGTGAGCTCCAGCTGCCACATCAGGTAATCCTGCAGCGACTGGGTGGTTTCGCCCTGATAGACCGGCAGCTCGTCGTCCTGATAGTCGACGCTGTTCCCGGAGGGCGTCCCCGCGGTGTAGATTTCGTCCCAGCTGGCGTCGAGCGGCAGCTCTTCCGGCATCTCTTTTTGCTCAAGCGCATCGGCGGTGTCCAGGGTTTCACTGTCCTGGGCTTCCTGAGTGTCCACTTCTTCGTGAAGATCGGTTTGCTCAAGCAAAGGATTACTGTCCAGTGCCTGCTGTAATTCCTGCTGTAGCTCCAGCGTTGACAGCTGAAGCAGACGAATTGCCTGCTGCAGCTGCGGCGTCATTGCCAGCTGTTGGCTCAGTCTTAGTTGCAAACCTTGCTTCATATTCAGAGCAATACTCTCCGGTGTTTTGAGCGACCCGTTATACGTAACCTGCGCTATCCATGGGATATATTCTTTCCGGCATGTTTGCACAGAAGCCCCAAAATAGACAGGGCAAAGGCCTTTTTCCTTTACCCTATCAGAGTCTGAAGTCTTCCCCAAGATACACACGCTTAACGTGTTCGTCTTCCAGGATTTCTCCCGGCGTGCCGTGGGCAATGAGGTGGCCCTGACTGACGATATAGGCGCGTTCACACACGGCCAGCGTCTCGCGGACGTTATGGTCGGTGATCAGCACGCCGAGGCCGCTGTCGCGCAGGTGCTCGATAATACGTTTGATATCGATAACCGAAATCGGGTCAACGCCGGCGAAGGGCTCGTCGAGGAGGATAAATTTCGGGTTGGCGGCCAGCGCACGGGCGATTTCAACGCGACGACGTTCGCCACCGGAAAGCGCCTGGCCCAGGCTGTCACGCAGGTGCTCAATATGGAACTCAGCCATCAGTTCGTTAGCACGATCTTCGCGCTGCTCGCTGCTCAGATCGTCGCGGATCTGCAGGACCGCCATCAGGTTATCGTAGACGCTAAGACGACGGAAAATAGAGGCTTCCTGAGGCAGATAGCCAATCCCACGGCGTGCGCGGGCGTGCAGCGGCAGCAGGCTGATATCTTCATCATCGATGATGATATTACCGGCATCGCGGGGCACGATCCCCACCACCATGTAAAATGTGGTGGTTTTACCCGCGCCGTTAGGCCCGAGGAGGCCCACAATTTCGCCGGAATTAACGGTCAGACTGACGTCTTCCACCACGCGGCGGCCTTTATAGGCCTTGGCAAGGTTTTTTGCAGTTAATGTAGCCATAGCGGATCAGTTACTCTTGTTTTGCGCCGGTGCCGGAGTTGTACCTTTGTCCTGCAGCTGCGACGGCACCAGTACGGTGGTGACGCGTTTACCCTTGTCGCTAAACGCCTGCATTTTTTGCTCTTTCACCAGATAGGTGATCTTGTCGCCTTTGATATTGCTGTCGACCTGCTCAAGATAAGCGTCGCCGGTCAGCACGACAAAATCATTCTGTAATTCATAGCGCATATGCGCCGCATGCCCTTTAACGGGTTTACCGTTATCCTGCATCTGATAGAAGGTTGCCGGTTTACCGTAACCGTCGATCACTTCTTTACCCTGCTCGCCACCCGGACGGGTCACGACGACCTTATCGGCGTTGATCTTAATACTGCCCTGGGTCATCACCACATTGCCGGTGAAGGTCACCACATTGCCCTGCATATCCAGCGACTGCTGATCGGATTCAATATGAATCGGCTGTTCGGTATCGCCCGTCAGCGCCAGCGCGGGAAGGCTGGCGGCCAGCAGCGCACCGGCAATAGCGAGATTAAGGCTGAGTTTGTTTGTTCTGAATTTCATAGGAGGTTTTAACCTTTTCAATCAGCTCTGCGTTTTTGCTGCGTAAGTTCCCGCGCATTTTCAGGCCGCTGGAATTAAATGTTGTTCCGTACAGGGTCACCATGTCATCGGAGGAGACATCCTGGGTAATCAGATTGACCTGGGCATTATCGGTGGTGATCCTGCGAAGCTGTGAGTCAGCGGTCAGGGCCAGAATTTCAACGTTACCGTAAAGATACAGCATGCGGTCATCCGTCAGTTTGGCTTTATCTGACTTAATCGACCACTCCGGCGTCTTATTTTTGTCGTAGGTCGTCAGCACTGGCTGGGTGAACCATGACAGTGATTGCTCGGAGTAATACTCCACGTTACGGGCGATCAGTCGATAATTCAGCGCGCCTTCCGGGCTGTAGACCAGCGTATGGGTGCGCTCGCTTCGATAGTTCGGCGCGCTGGTATCCGGTGCCGCCTGCTCAGGCTCATCCTGGCTGACCAGATTAACGCCGATCAGCACCAGGGCAGCCAGTGACAGCAGAATAATAATCCAGCGTCTGGTTTTACTCATATTGATTGCCCTTTAGCCTCATCCAGCTTCCCCTGCGCCAGCAGTAATAAATCACAGACTTCGCGTACCGCGCCGCGTCCACCGTTAATCCGGGTAACGTAATCCGCACGCGGCGGCAACAGCGGATGGGCGTCCGCAACGGCGATGCTTAGCCCGACTTTGGCCATTACCGGCCAGTCGATCAAATCGTCCCCGACGTAGGCAACATCCTGTGGGGCGATGGCAAGCTTCGACAGCAGATCGTCAAAGGCGACAAGTTTATCAGATTGTCCCTGATAAAGATGGGTAATGCCGAGCGTGGCGCAGCGATCTTCGACCAGCTTCGCTTTTCGCCCGGTGATAATGGCGACCTCAATACCTGATGTCAGCGCACAGCGGATGCCGTAGCCATCGCGAACGTTAAAGGCTTTTAGTTCTTCGCCGTTGTTGCCCATATAGATAAGGCCGTCGGACAGCACGCCATCTACGTCGAGGATCAACAGGCGGATGTTCTGCGCCCTGGTCATTACCTGGGTGCTTACCGGCCCGTAGCAGGTTGCTACGGACGACTCAGCATTACTCATTTTTCTGTCCTTATTACACGACGCCTGCGCGCAGCAGATCATGCATATGTACCACACCCAGCAACTGGTCGCCATCGGCAACCATTACGCAGGTAATATGCCGGGACTGCATCAGATTCAACGCGTCGACCGCCAGGATCCCCGGACGAATACGAATACCGCCCGGCGTCATGACTTCAGCGATGCTGAGGTCCCGCATATCAATACCCATATCAAACACCCGACGCAGGTCACCGTCGGTAAAGATGCCGTCGATCTTCAGCAGATCGTCGCAGATAACCGTCATCCCCAGATTCTTACGCGTAATTTCCAGCAGGGCATCGCGTAGGGAGGCGTCTTTGCTGACGCGGGGAATATCGCTGCCGGTATGCATAATATCGTTAACCCGCAGCAGCAGTTTTCTGCCCAGCGCACCGCCGGGGTGAGAAAGCGCGAAATCTTCTGCCGTAAAGCCGCGGGCCTTCAGCAGGGCAACCGCGAGGGCATCGCCCATCACCAGCGTCGCCGTGGTGCTGGAGGTCGGTGCCAGGCCCAGCGGGCAGGCTTCCTGAGGCACTTTTACGCATAAATGAATATCCGCCGCGCGTCCCATGGTGCTTTCCGGGCGGCTGGTGATGCAAATTAATGGCACCTGCAGGCGCTTGAGCACCGGGATCAGGGCCTGAATTTCGTTAGATTCGCCGGAGTTCGACAGGGCAATCACCACATCCTGGGGGGACACCATACCGAGGTCGCCGTGAGCGGCTTCTCCAGGATGAACGAAGAAAGAAGAGGTGCCCGTACTGGCAAAGGTGGCTGCCATCTTGCGGCCAATATGCCCCGATTTGCCCATTCCCATTACCACGACTTTGCCGGTGCAGTAAAAAAGCTTCTCGCAGGCGCGGCTAAAATCTTCATTAATGTACCGATCGAGCTGGGCCAGACCTTCACGTTCAATCTCCAGGACGTCGATTCCTGCCTGCTGAAAGTCAAAACCCGGTGGCAAATCTATGTGCGACATAATGGTTTCCGATTAGTCAACGAAAAGCGGCGACAGCCAGTACAGCATCGCCAGCCACAAAACAAAGGCGGCGATTAACAGTGCACCCGCGCCTTTTCCTGGTTGACGATGGCGGCCCCAGCACAGCAGCGCAAAAACCACGCTCGCGGCCAGCATCACGCCATAGTCACGGCTAAACGCCAGTGGATTAAAGGCACCGGGCGCAATCAGCGCAGGCAGACCCATCACGATGGCGATATTGAAAATATTGGCGCCAATGATATTACCAATCGCAATATCATCTTCACCCTTACGTGCGCCCGCGATAGCCGTTGCCAGTTCAGGCAGGCTGGTGCCGAGGGCAATCACAGTCAGGCCAATGGTTAACTCACTGATAGCAAAATAGTTACCCAGCACGGTGGCGTTATCCACTACCATCCGCGTAGCCATCGGCATAATAATCAGCGCGACGCCGAGCCACAGAAAGGCGACCGGCAGCGAACCTTCCCGCGGCAGTTCCGCGACCTGTTCTCGCGTCAGGCTGTCGTTGCCCTGTTTTTCCGCGATCCGGGCGATTTTAACAATGAAAAGCAGCCACAGCACGGCCAGCGTAAGCAGGAAAACGCCGTTGAGGCGTGTAAGCTGGCCATCATACAGCACCGCGCCCGCCACGAGGCTCACGAGCAACATTAGCGGCAGTTCGCGGCGCAGAATATCAGAATGCACGGTAAAGGAGTGCAGCAGTGCTGATAAACCGAGGATCAGCAGGATATTAATAATGTTAGAGCCGATGGCGGTGCCGATAGCAAGATCGATCTGACCATGCAGCGATGCTGTGACCGAGACGATAATCTCCGGTAGCGAGGTTCCGACACTCACGACCGTCATGCCGATGATCAGCGGAGGAATGCCCAGCGAGCGGCAGAGAATGGAGGCAGCGAACACCAGACGATCGGCACTGTAGACCACCAGGAGCAAACCAATAATTAACAGAGCCGTCGCTAAAAGCATGTAAAGTCCTTTCTTCAGGTATACTCGTCGGTCCGCGATCCAAATCCGGTGGTGATACATACGGGCGCAACGATAGCGTAATTTTGACTTTATGCGCTCAAAAAGTAAAACAAATGCCAGCTTTCGCTAACCGTTACCGGTAAGTTTCTGTAAAAATGTTGGGTTTGTGGCGAAATAACACGCCATGCTTAAGTAAACCGGCTTCTAAAAGGGATGAATCCATGAGCCAGACAGAGGCGAATTTAGTTGATATCCAGGGCGTCAGCTTTTCACGCGGCGGCCGGCCTATCTTCGATAATATTTCTCTGACGGTTCCCCGGGGCAAGATCACCGCGATCATGGGGCCATCAGGAATAGGTAAAACCACGCTGCTGCGTTTGATTGGCGGCCAGCTTCCCCCGGATGCCGGTGAGATCCTGTTCGACGGTGAAAACGTGCCGAAGATGTCGCGCTCCCGTCTTTTTACCGTCCGCAAACGCATGAGTATGCTGTTCCAGTCCGGCGCGCTGTTTACTGACATGAATGTGTTTGAAAACGTCGCCTATCCGCTGCGTGAGCATACCAGGCTACCCGAAGCGCTGCTCAAAAGTACGGTGATGATGAAACTGGAGGCGGTGGGCCTCCGTGGTGCGGCGCTGCTGATGCCGTCCGAGCTGTCCGGGGGCATGGCCCGTCGTGCCGCGCTGGCGAGGGCGATCGCGCTGGAGCCGGATCTGATCATGTTCGACGAGCCTTTTGTCGGCCAGGATCCTATTACGATGGGTGTACTGGTCAAGCTGATCTCCGAGCTAAACAGCGCCCTGGGCGTGACCTGCATCGTGGTCTCACATGACGTGCCGGAAGTGCTGAGCATTGCCGATTACGCCTATATTGTGGCCGATAAAAAAATTGTCGCTCAGGGTAGCGCCCAGGCCCTGCAGGATAATACCGATCCGCAGGTGCGGCAGTTCCTTGACGGGATTGCTGACGGCCCGGTGCCGTTCCGCTATCCGGCTGGCGACTATCAACACGATTTATCAGGAACAGGGAGTTAAGCCGCTCATGCTGCTAAATGCGCTGGCGGCGCTTGGACGTCGCGGAATTAAGACGATCGCGAAATTCGGGCGCGCCGGATTGATGTTATTTAATGCTCTGGTGGGCAAGCCGGAATTCCGTAAGCACGCGCCGTTGCTGATACAGCAACTTTACAACGTCGGCGTACTGTCGATGGTGATTGTGCTGGTTTCCGGGCTGTTTATCGGCATGGTTCTTGGGCTGCAGGGCTATCTGGTGTTGACCACCTACGGGGCCGAAAGCAGCCTGGGTATGCTGGTGGCGCTGTCGCTGCTGCGCGAACTGGGACCGGTGGTGGCCGCGCTGCTGTTTGCCGGGCGTGCCGGGTCGGCGCTGACTGCTGAAATTGGCCTGATGCGTGCCACCGAGCAGCTCTCCAGCATGGAGATGATGGCGGTGGACCCTCTGCGCCGGGTCATTTCGCCACGCTTCTGGGCCGGGATGATCTCCCTTCCGCTGCTGACGATTCTTTTTGTCGCGGTGGGCGTCTGGGGCGGCTCACTGGTCGGCGTCAGCTGGAAGGGAATCGACGCTGGTTTCTTCTGGTCGGCAATGCAAGGTGCGGTCGACTGGCGTCTCGATTTAGTTAACTGTTTGATTAAGAGTGTGGTTTTTGCCGTTACGGTAACATGGATTGCGTTATTTAATGGTTACGATGCGATCCCGACTTCCGCCGGGATTAGCCGGGCAACCACACGTACCGTTGTGCACGCATCTCTGGCCGTCCTCGGTCTGGACTTTGTGCTCACTGCATTGATGTTTGGGAATTGAGTTCATGCAAACGAAAAGAAATGAAATCTGGGTCGGGCTTTTTTTAGTTGCAGCGCTGCTGGCTGGTCTGTTTATCTGCCTCAAGGCGGCGAACGTGACCTCAATGCGTACCGAACCGACGTACCGAATTTACGCTACCTTTGACAATATCGGTGGACTGAAAGTGAGCTCGCCAGTACGCATTGGCGGCGTGACCATTGGTCGCGTGGCTGAGATTGCGCTGGATGAGAAAAACTATCTGCCGCGTGTCGCGCTCGATATCGAAGAGCGTTACAACCAAATCCCGGATACCAGCTCGCTGGCGATCCGCACGTCCGGTCTGCTGGGAGAACAGTATCTGGCGCTGAACGTCGGCTTTGACGATCCTGAACTGGGAACGGCAATGCTCAAAGACGGCAGTACCCTGCAGGACACCAAGTCGGCGATGGTGCTTGAGGACCTGATCGGACAATTCCTTTACAACAGCAAAGGAAGCGACAATAAGACTTCTGGCGATGCGCCAGCACCTGCCGCGGGCAATAATGACGCGACGCCGCCTGCGGGCGAGACGCCTTAATTACGGAGAGCACATTCATGTTTAAACGCATCTTAATGATCGCCATGCTGGCTATCGTGCCGCTGTCAGCCGCGACCGCAGCCGATCAGTCCAACCCTTATAAGCTGATGAACGAAGCGGCGCAGAAGACCTTCGACCGTCTTAAAAACGAACAGTCGCAGATCCGCGCAAATCCGGATTATCTGCGCCAGGTTGTCGATCAGGAGTTGCTCCCTTATGTACAGGTCAAATATGCCGGTGCTCTGGTGCTGGGACGTTACTACAAAGACGCTACCCCGGCGCAGCGCGAAGCTTATTTCACCGCGTTTCGTGAATACCTGAAGCAGGCTTACGGCCAGGCGCTGGCGCTGTACCACGGTCAGACTTACCAGATCGCACCGGAACAGCCGCTGGGTGATGCCACGATCGTACCGATCCGCGTCACTATCATCGATCCAAACGGTCGTCCGCCGGTACGCCTTGATTTCCAGTGGCGTAAAAATACCCAGAGCGGGAACTGGCAGGCGTACGACATGATCGCCGAAGGGGTGAGCATGATCACCACCAAGCAGAACGAGTGGAGCGACCTGCTGCGTACCAAAGGTATCGATGGTCTGACGGAGCAGCTGAAGTCTATTTCTCGTCAGTCGATTACCCTGGATCAGCAGAAATAATGCCGATGCAGCTTAACTGGACGCGTGACGGGGAACGGCTGGCCCTGCAGGGGGAACTGGATCAGGACACGCTGAACGGCCTCTGGGACGCAAGGGAACAGGCGATGCAGGGCGTATCGGTCATCGACCTGAGCGACGTATTACGCGTTGACACCGCCGGTCTGGCGCTGCTGATCCATCTTATGGATCGGACGAAACAGCCTGGACAGGCGGTGCGTCTTGAGAGCGTCAGCGAAAATCTGCGTACCCTGGTGCAGCTTTACAATCTGCCAGATGGGCTGTTGCCCGGCGTCAATTAACGATTTTAGTCGTTTACTGTTAATGGCCTCATCGATTTATTCGGTGGGGCTTTTTGCTTATTTCAGGCCGCGCCTCTTCCTCTGAGATTTACACTGACTCCGCCTGAGCGATCGGCTTTAGCGGTTGGGTAGGTGGCTACTGATGATACTCAGCATTTCACTTCTGTCGGGAATACAGTTCCTTTCGTCTGCATGAAACTGGATCAACCAGTAAACGATCAGACTTAACAATGGACGAAGCCTGAATGAGGAAACCTGTACGACATTGCTCACTGTGGTCGCTAAATGGTTCACCAGTACAGGAAGCACACTGGTCATACATTCCTGTGAGCCGTCTACCAGGCATGCGTAATAGTTTTGCAGACGGCCAGACTGTGACTCTTCAACATAAAGAGCGAACCTCAGGGGTAACTCTGTATCCTGATGTTTCTTAAACCACGCCGAAGTGTGCCAGGTCAACATAGTGACTTTTTCGTCAAAATCGTCTTCATAAACATTTTCACGCATGATTTTCAAACTCATACTCAAGATTGTAAAATTACGCGTTCTCTCAAACACGCACGTATGATGACTCTGGCTGCATTATGCTTTGTTGTGTTAGGTTGTGCAAGTTTGTGTTAATTTAAGGGTGGTTTTATGATTGATTATGACTCGTTACCTGAGCAAAGGCAGGACTTGATATACCAACTTATCCAGCAAACGGGCAGGGTCGTAGGCACAGATATTGCTCTTCAACTGGGTGTGTCCGAACACACAATACGCAGGGATTTGCAGGCAATGGCCCGCAAAGGGCTATGCAAAAAAGTGTATGGAGGAGCCGTCAGTCAGTTTAAGCAATCCGCTACTTTCGAGACACGCGTAACGCGTAGCGTCGAGGAGAAAGTTGCTGTTGCCAGGCGTTGTGCGGAGTTAATAAAGCCCGGAACCTGCATTTTTATTGACGGGGGATCAACGTATCTGGCTATGGTGGATTTCATCCCTGAAGAGCTGGAATTAACGATCGTCACAAACTCTCCGCAGATAGCTGCAGCGCTAAGCAGTCGTGAGCAGGGAGAGGTTATTATGCTTGGCGGGAAGGTGAATGCTCAGACAGGTAGCGTTCTCGGTTCAGGGCCTCTTAGCCAGGTGAAGGAAATGTCTTTTGATCAGATGTTTATCGGTGTCTGCGGCTTAGATGTTCAGGCTGGACTCACCGCTGTCTACTATGAAGATGCCTGTTTCAAAAAAGAAGTTTTAGGTCAGAGTAATGAAATAGTGGCCGCAGTTATTGCTGATAAGATGCCGCAAATTGCCCGGTACAGAGTCGCATTATTTGAAGAAATCGATATTGTTGTCGCAAGCAATTTAACGGCTACGGAATCTCTTGCTCACTCAAGCATACGGCTTGAAATTGCTAACTAAACATGTATTTTATCTTACAGGAAGGCTGCCGCAGCAAGCCTTCCTGTAATGACTCAGGCTTGCAACGAAAGTATACGATCGACAGTTTCCATTACTGCATTTTCATCGTTTAATCCCGTGACAAAACGAGCAGCATTTTTAACCTCATCAAACGCATTGCGCATTGCAAAGCTATAATCCGCCTGTGCGAAGAGTTCCAGATCGTTATAACCGTCACCGAAGGCCATCGTTTCTTCCGGACTAACTTTCAGGATGTCCTGGAGCTTTTGTACGGTACTGCCTTTGTGTACACCATAACCGGCTATGTCTATCCATGCCGCCTCCGAGACCACGATATAGACATCATTCTCGAAAGGAGAGAGGTGTGGGCGAGTTTGCGGGCAATGGCCTTGTTCATCAAAGACGGTTATTTTTACAAAATCACTTTTAACCGTTGCGAAGTCATTCGTTTCTATCATGCGCGCATATGAGCGTCTCACCTTATCCTTAAGCCGCTGAGGTACATCTGAACGAACAATTGCGCCATCAGGCGTACAGGCAATGATGACGTGAGTCGAGCTAGCCTCCTGCAGTGTATTAATTATTTCTAACCCTGACGCGTTATTAATAAGTGACTGGAAGGCAAATTCACCATTGTGTTTTATTCGGGTGGCACTGTCTCCGACAATCCAGATATCTTTGCTGTATTCACCAAAGAGTTCCTCCACTCTTTCGCACTGCTTTCCGGTACATGCAGCAAAATGCACTCCTTTACTAGCCATAATTGCCCAGGTTTTTTCGAAGGCCTTTTTATCATATTCACCGTGGCTGTTTAAAAATGTCCCATCCAGATCTGTAATAACCAGCTTGATCATTTTTTCACCTCGAACCTTTTGATTAAGTTTTCATTAATCATCACGCATGATGAGAATCTTCGTGCTGAGAAAGCAGGATTCAAGGTAGCACCCAATGCTCGATTGTGTAAAGTTGTGATTGATTTGCATCCGAAGCCGCAATGCTACCCAGAGTGAACGTTAAAACGATCTTATGGGGATCTGGCGAGTCAGGAGAGCAGGTGATTGATGCATCCGGCAGGTGGATTAGATAAGATAGCGGGCTGCTGCGCTCATGTAGGGAGCCAGTTGCTGGAGCACAGGGAATAACCGCTATCCAGAATAAACCTGGTACGTGTTATAGAAGGCTGGTTTAAGATTGCAGCGAAAAGGTGCATTTCAGCAAATAAACAAGAGTCTGGCCTGAACCCGGACTCTTACTCCTAGCCTCGTAATTGTCCGTCCAGTTTCTGGAGGGCAGTTCAATGTGTGGGGCTGTTTTCACTACCAGATGAATAATGTAACGCCCATGGAAAATCAAGAAATTCAGACCGTGCTGATGAATGCACTCTCCCTTGAAGAAGTCCACGTCTCTGGCGATGGCAGCCACTTTCAGGTGATCGCCGTGGGTGAGATGTTTGACGGTATGAGCCGGGTTAAAAAGCAGCAGGCTATATACGCCCCGCTGATGGCGTATATTGCGGATAACCGCATTCATGCGCTGTCGATCAAAGCGTTTACCCCGCAAGAGTGGGCACGCGACCGCAAACTTAACGGCCTTTAAGCTACGGGATCTCTCTCCGGTAGCGACGATGAATTGTTAACTGAGAACCGAATAATGGATAAGTTTCGTGTACAGGGGCCAACGCGGCTCCAGGGCGAAGTCAAAATTTCCGGCGCGAAAAACGCCGCGCTGCCGATCCTCTTTGCCGCACTGCTGGCGGAAGAGCCGGTAGAGATCCGCAATGTTCCTGAGCTGAAAGATATCGATACCACGATGAAGCTGCTCAGCCAGCTGGGAACCAAAGTTGAACGTAATGGTTCCGTCTGGATTGACGCCAGCGCGGTCAATATATTCTGTGCCCCTTACGATCTGGTGAAAACCATGCGTGCCTCCATCTGGGCGTTGGGGCCGCTGGTTGCGCGTTTTGGACAGGGCCAGGTTTCTCTGCCGGGCGGCTGTGCCATCGGTGCGCGTCCGGTGGATCTGCATATCAGCGGCCTCGAGCAGTTGGGTGCGGAAATTAAGCTCGAAGAAGGCTACGTTAAAGCATCGGTCGACGGGCGCCTGAAAGGCGCGCATATCGTAATGGACAAGGTCAGCGTTGGCGCGACCGTGACCATCATGTCGGCAGCGACGCTTGCGGAAGGCTCGACCATTATCGAAAACGCCGCCCGCGAGCCGGAAATCGTCGATACCGCTAACTTCCTCAACGCGCTTGGGGCGAAGATCAGCGGTATGGGCACCGACAGCATTACTATCGAAGGCGTTCAGCGTCTGGGCGGCGGCGTCTACAGCGTTGTGCCTGACCGCATTGAAACCGGGACCTTCCTGGTGGCCGCAGCGATTTCAGGCGGTAAAATTGTTTGCCGCAATGCGCTGCCGTCAACCCTGGACGCGGTGCTCTCCAAGCTGCGTGAAGCCGGTGCGGACATCGAAACGGGGGCAGACTGGATCAGCCTTGATATGCACGGCAAGCGTCCTAAAGCGGTTAACGTGCGCACCGCGCCGCACCCCGCGTTCCCGACGGATATGCAGGCGCAGTTCACGCTGCTCAACCTGGTCGCCGAAGGTACCGGAACGATCACTGAGACTATCTTTGAAAACCGCTTTATGCACATCCCTGAGCTGATCCGTATGGGCGCACGGGCGGAAATCGAAAGTAACACCGCAATCTGCCATGGCGTGGAGAAACTCTCCGGTGCGCAGGTGATGGCGACCGATCTGCGTGCGTCTGCGAGCCTGGTGCTGGCGGGCTGTATTGCCGAAGGCACGACCATCGTCGATCGCATCTACCACATCGATCGCGGCTACGAACGCATTGAAGACAAGCTGAGTGCACTGGGTGCGCGGATTGAACGCGTAAAAGGCGAGTAGCTTATCGTCTGAATCAGACAGCCCCCGGCTATTGCAGTCGGGGGCTTTTTTTTATGTATACTGGAGCTTATTGGGACTTTCTGGAGCGCATCAGCCGCGTACGGTCGATACGTTCATGGGTGATGGGATCGTGGTAGCGCGAGGGCCAGATGATCCACGGATCGACGCCCAGCACACCGGCAATAATAATCTCACCTTTTGGCCACGGCCGTGTCAGCGCATTTGCCAGCGTTGACGAGCTTAGCCCATTGCGGCGAGACTCGGCTGCCATTGACGTTCCTTTTTTACGCAGTCCGGCAATAATGTCCGCCGGGTGCCAGTCATGTAACTCTGTCATCGTTCCTCCCTGTTATGCTGGTGCATGCTTTTTGTTTCAGTCTGCATAATAACCACAAACAAGCTAAGATGTTCTTGTAAGTTTATGTTTTGTGATGGCGCATAAAAACGCATGCAACGATGGCTGCAAATAAAAGAGTGGAATGACGGGAGAAGCATTCCCGCGCCTGGGCGCGGGAGGGGGATTAGCGGTCGCGCTGAACGGCGATATGGGCGAGGGCAATCAGGGCTTCACGCCACTGAGTGTCAGGCAGAACCTGCAGTGCGGCAATGGCCTTGTCAGCTTCTTCTTCGGCGCGGGTACGAGTCCATTCCAGCGAGCCACAGGTTTCCATCGCTTCCAGCACCGGCGTCAGCAGGTGACGACCGTTGCCCTGTTCAATGGCCTCGCGGATCATGGCCGACTGCGCTGGCGTACCATTACGCATCGCGTGCAGCAGCGGCAGCGTCGGTTTGCCTTCGTTCAGGTCGTCTCCGACGTTCTTGCCCAGCGATTCACCGTCGGCGCTGTAATCCAGTAGATCGTCTATTAGCTGGAAAGCCGTACCGAGATAGCGACCATAATCCTGCAGGCCACGTTCTTCGGCCTCGCTACAGTCTGCCAGAATACCGGAGCACTGCGCCGCGGCTTCGAACAGACGCGCGGTCTTGCTGTAGATAACGCGCATGTAGCTCTCTTCGGTAATGTCCGGGTCGTTGACGTTCATCAACTGCAGGACTTCACCTTCGGCAATCACATTGACCGCTTCTGACATTACATCCAGGACTTTCAGAGAGCCGAGACGAGTCATCATCTGGAAGGCTCGGGTATAAATAAAATCACCGACCAGCACGCTGGCCGCGTTGCCAAAGGCCGCGTTAGCGGTGGCTTTGCCGCGGCGCATATCGGATTCATCGACGACATCATCGTGTAACAGAGTCGCGGTATGAATAAATTCGATTAATGCGGCGATAGATACATGCGCATTGCCCTGATAGCCGACGGCACGCGCAGCAAGGATGGCAATCATCGGACGGATGCGTTTCCCGCCGCCGCTGACGATGTAGTACCCTAACTGATTGATTAGCTGCACGTCTGAATTGAGCTGCTCCAGAATTGCCGCGTTAACTCCCGCCATATCCTGTGCGGTTAACTCATTGATTTTTTCTAAATTCATCGCAAAAGCCGGGCTTAGTGTTCAGTTTATCCCTCAACTACAGGGGATAACAGAAGGGGTCAGTGGTAAAAAGTATTGCTGATTGTACTGAAAAAACGCGCCAGATAAACGTTGCCGTGCGGGTTGTGTTTTTTTTCTGCATCTATCAATGATCGCACTTGTCAAAGCTTACTCTTTTGCGTAATATTCGCGCCCTATTGTGAATATTTATAGCGCACTCTGAATCACATAAAAGCGTGCGCGGAAGCGGAGTTTTATATGTACGCGGTTTTCCAAAGTGGTGGTAAACAACACCGAGTAAGCGAAGGTCAGACTATTCGCCTGGAAAAGCTGGACATCGCAACTGGCGAAGCTGTTGAATTCGCTGAAGTTCTGATGATCGCAAACGGTGAAGAAATCAAAATCGGCGTTCCATTCGTTGATGGCGGCGTAATCAAAGCTGAAGTTGTTGCTCATGGTCGTGGCGAGAAAGTTAAAATCGTTAAGTTTCGTCGTCGTAAACACTACCGTAAGCAGCAGGGCCATCGTCAGTGGTTCACTGATGTGAAAATCACTGGCATCAGCGCTTAATACAAGGGGAGCACATCTAAATGGCACATAAAAAAGCTGGCGGCTCAACTCGTAACGGTCGCGACTCAGAAGCTAAACGTCTGGGTGTTAAACGTTTTGGCGGTGAAGCTGTTCTCGCCGGTAGCATCATCGTTCGTCAACGTGGTACTAAATTCCACGCTGGCACCAACGTTGGTTGCGGCCGAGACCACACACTGTTTGCTTTGACTGACGGTAAAGTTAAGTTCGAAGTTAAAGGCCCGAAAAACCGTAAGTTCATCAGCATCGTTGCTGAATAAGTTTTTCGCGTCCCGGTGACGGATAAAAGCCCCGCAACACGTTGCGGGGCTTTTTACATTCGTGGACCGCTAAATTTTTGATCAGGGACCAGGGAATGAATCAGCAGGCAGGCATTGGTATTCTTTTGGCAATTGTTACCGCGATGTGTTGGGGTGCACTGCCGATTGCAATGAAGCAGGTGCTGGAAGTGATGGAACCGCCGACGGTGGTCTTTTACCGCTTCCTGATGGCGAGTGCGGGCCTGGGCCTGATCCTCACTCTCAGAGGCAAGCTGCCGCCGCTGCGGATTTTTCGTAAGCCACGTTGGCTGCTACTGCTGGCGATTGCTACCGCGGGCCTGTTTGGTAACTTCATCCTGTTCAGCTCTTCCCTGCAGTACGTCAGCCCGACCGCCTCTCAGGTGATTGGGCAGCTGTCGCCGGTAGGCATGATGATCGCCAGCGTTTTCATCTTAAAAGAGAAAATGCGCGGCACGCAGGTTG